>CAMDOT010000078.1 GCA_945903635.1 Rhizobium sp. Q54
GTGAGGAAGGTGAGCGTGGTGAAGCCGCCGATCACCATGGCGCCGATCGGCAGCGCCATGTGCCAGGCATAGTCGAGCCCCTTGTCGATCAGGCCGAGCGTGCTCCAGTCGTCGGACACCAGCCCGCGCAACGGGAACCATTTGAAATAGCTGCCGCCGGCAAACAGCACGACGAGGAGCAGCGCGAACAGGAACCCCGGGATCGCGTGCAGCACGATGAGCATGGTGGAGCTCGACAGGTCGAACCGCGAGCCGTCCCGCACCGCCTTGGCGATGCCGAGCGGGATCGAGACGAAGTAGACCAGCAGCGTCGTCCACAGGCCGAGCGAGATGGAGACCGGCATCTTCTCGATGATGAGGTCGACCACGCGCCGGTTGCGGAAGAAGCTCTCGCCGAAATCGAAGGTGACGTAGTTCTTCAGCATCAGCGCGAACCGCTCGTAGGCCGGCTTGTCGAAGCCGTACATCTTCTCGATGCGCTCGATCAGCTCCTTCGGCAGTCCGCGCGCGCCGCGATAGGCGCCGCCCTCGCCGCCGGAACTGGCCTGGCCGCGCTGGACGATCTCGCCGCCCGAGGCCGACCCGGAGAACCTTTCGGTCGCGCCGATGGCCGTGCCCTGGATCTGCGAGATCATCTGCTCGACCGGCCCGCCGGGCGCTGCCTGAACGATGAAGAAGTTGATCACCATGATGCCGAACAGGGTCGGCACCACGAGCATCAGGCGGCGCAGGATGTAGGCGAGCATGGGACGGCGGCCGCCCTACTTCCTTTCGCGTTGCAGGGCGCGGTCCTTGGCCTCGTCGATCCACCAGGTGTCGAAGGCCACGGGCGCGTAGCGCGCCGACTTCGCGGGACGGCCGAAGCGGTTCCAGTAGGCCACGTAGGCCGTGTTGCTGTGCCAGTTCGGCACCACGAAGTGGTTCCACAGCAGGACACGGTCGAGGGCGCGCGTGACGTTGATCAGGCTTTCGCGGTCGGGCGCGGCGATCAGCGTCTCGATCAGGGCGTCGATCGCGGCATCGCGGATGCCGATGGTGTTGCGGCCGCCCTTGTTGTCGGCCGCCTTCGATCCCCAGAAGTCTCGCTGCTCGTTGCCGGGCGACAGCGACTGGCCGAAGCCGTCGACCATCATGTCGAAGTCGAACTCGTCCTCGCGGCGCTTGAATTGCGCCGTGTCGACGGTGCGCACGTTCATGTCGATGCCGATGCGCTCGAGGTTCTGTTTGTAGGGCAGCGTGACACGCTCGAAGCTGGCGTCGCCCAGCAGCATCTCGAAGGCGAGCTTCTTGCCCGTCTTCGTCTCGGTCATCTTGCCGTCCTTGATCTCCCAGCCCGCTTCCTTGAGGAGAGTGAGCGCCCGTCGCGCCAGGTCGCGTACGTTGCCGGTGCCGTCCGATTCAGCGAGCGCGAATTCCTTGGTGAAGACTTCGTCCGGAATCTTGCCGCGCAGCGGCTCGAGATATTTAAGCTCGGCCGGCGTCGGCAGGCCCGACGAGGCGAGCTCGGAATTGCCGAAGAACGAGATGTTGCGCCTGTACATCCCGTAGAACAGGTTCTTGTTGGACCAGGCGAAGTCGAACATCGTGGCGATCGCCTCGCGCACGCGACGGTCCTTGAAATAATCGCGGCGGGTATTGAAGGCGAAGCATTGCATCCCGGTCGGCAGCTCGTGCTTGATCTCGGCGCGCTGGATGCGGCCGTCGCGCACCGCGGGAATGTCGTAGGCCGTGGCCCAGTTGCGCGCGATGTTCTCCTGGCGGATGTCGAGGTCGCCGCCCTTGAAGGCTTCGAACTGCACGGTGACGTCGCGATAGTATTCGTAGCGGATGAGGTCGAAGTTGTTGCGGCCGCGATTCATCCAGAGGTCCCTGGCCCACCAGTCATCGACCCGGCGGTAGGCGATGGCGCGCCCGACGTCGAACGTGTCGACCTTGTAGGCGCCGCTGCCCATCGGCACCTCGAGCGAGACTTTCTCGAAGTCGCGGTCGGCCCACCATTTGGAGGGCAGGACCGGGAGCTGGCCCAGGATCAGCGGCAGCTCCTTGTTGGTGTTGTCGCGGAAGCTGAACAGCACCTTGCGGTCGCCGACCTTCTCGGCCTTGACCACGTCGTGATAGTAGAGCCCGTAGATCGGCGTGCCCTTGGTCTTCAGGATGTCGAGGGAGAAGATCACGTCCTCGACGGTGATCGGGCTGCCGTCGTGCCAGCGCGCCTGCGGCCGCAGTGTGAAGGCGACCCACGACCGGTCGTCCGGCCATTCGATCGTCTCGGCGATCAGCCCGTATTCGGTCGAGGCCTCGTCGCGCGAATTCCAGCACAGCGTGTCCCAGATCTGGCTGATGCCGGCCGCGGGAACACTCTTGACGATGAAGGGGTGCAGCGAATCGAAGGTTCCGCGCGCGCCCAGCCTGACGCTTCCGCCCTTGGGCGCCGCGGGATTGAGATAGTCGGGGGAGCTTGCGTCGGCGGCATATTTCGGTGTGCCGTGCATGGCGAAGCCATGGCTGACGTTTACCTTGGAGGAGGTCTGCGCCCGCACGATAGCGGGTCCGCCGATTCCTGACCCGCCAACCCACAGGGCTGCGCCGCCCGTCAGTATGCCGCGCCGTCCGATCGCCATCCGATGCGCTCCCCGAGCCAGCCGTTTCGACGTCCTATATAGCGTGCAGGAGTTGGGCCGCACTATGGCTGCAGCGTTACATGGGTGTCAGCTTTCGCCCTTGATGCCGGCTTCCTTGACCAGCTTGCCGTAGCGCGCGTAGTCGGCCTTCCACATCGCCATCACGTCGGCGGGCGATCTCGGCATGGGGACTTCGCATCCCGCTCGGGTCAGGCGGTCGCGGGTTTCGGCGCCCTGGAGAGCCTTCATCGCCGAGCCATGCAGGCGCTCGACGATGGCGCCCGGCGTGCCGGCGCGGACGGCGATCGTGTACCAGCTCATTACCTGGGCATCCGCGAAGCCTGCCTCGGCGAAGGTAGGGACATCGGGCAGGGCCGGCAGGCGCTGGCCCGCCAGCACCGCCAATGCCCGCAGCTTGCCCGACTGAACGTGCTGCATTGCGAGTGGCCCCGGCAGGAGGCCGACCTGCAGCCGGCCTTCCAGGAGATCGGGCAGTCCCGGCGGAATGCCGCGATAGGGCACCGAGGTCATGTCGAACTTGTACTGGTACTTCAGCAGCTCGGCCGACAGATGGATCGAGGAGCCGTTGCCCGGGTTGAGATAGTTGAGCTTGCCGGGATTGGCCCGGCCGTATTCGACCAGCTCCTTCAGGGTCTTCACCGGCACCTCGGGATTGACCGTGGCCACCGAGGTCGCGATGGCGATCAGCGCCACCGGCTGGAAATCGGCCAGCGCGTCGTAGGGCACCGGCTGGAGATGCGGCACCACGACATGGGAAATGGTCGACATGACCCAGGTGTAGCCGTCGGCCGGCGCCTGCGGGATCAGGGCCGTGGCGAGCGTGGAGTTGCCGCCGGGCTTTGGCTCGACCACGACGGGCTGCCCGAGGTCGGCCTGCATGGGATCGGCGGCCGAGCGCGCCACGATGTCGACGATGCCGCCGACTGGATAAGGTACGAGAAAACGCATCGGCTTGGTCGGGAAGGCCAGGGTGGAAACGGATTGGGCCGATGCGCCGGGCGCCACGGCGAGCGCCGAGGCCGCGCCCAGCACGGTGCGGCGGTTCAGTCCGATCATTCTTTATCTCCCTATTTTTTTGCCCTGTCTTTTTGGCAACGCTACGGGCTGGTCGCCGGCTTGTCATCATTCCCGGGCGTCGAGTAGGTGTTGGCGATGACAACAGCTTCATCACAGCCTTACATCCTGGCGCCGTCTCCCTTCAGTGGCCTTTCCCTGTGCTACGCGCTGGCCAACGGGGCCGACGCGAATGAGGCGTTGCTCGGCCTGGCGGCCGGCTTCGAACCGGCCTGGGGCACGGTGGGCATCGGCGAGCCGCTGGCCAAGGCGATCGGCCGTCAGATTCCGGGCTTGCGTCCCTTCCCGGCGATGTCGGCGCCCGGCTGCGGCGTGCCGTCGACCCAGCAGCCGCTGTGGATCCTGGTGACCGCCGCCAACCAGGGCGGCGTCTTCGACATCTTCAGGAAGGTCGAGGCGCTCACCGCCGAGGCGTTCGTCCTGGCCGACTCGATGCCGACCTTCATCTATGGCGATCACCGCGACGTCACGGGCTACGAGGACGGCACGGAGAACCCCAAGGGCAAGGCCGCGGCCAAGGCGGCCATCGTCGACACGGGCAAGGGCCTTGCCGGGTCGAGCTTCGCGGCCGTGCAGCGCTGGGAGCACGACCTCGACCACTTCAACAGCCATCCGGAAAAGGTCCGCGACGCCATGATGGGCCGCCGCCGGCGCGACAATGCCGAACTGCCGCGCGCGCCGGCGACCTCGCACGTCAAGCGCAGCACCCAGGAAGATTTCGACCCGCCCGCCTTCATGATGCGCCGTTCGATGCCGTGGGCGACCGTGTGGGGCCAGGGGCTGGAATTCATCGCCTACGGCCGCTCGCTCGACGCCTACGAGCGGGTGATGCGGCGCATGGCCGGCCTCGACGACGGCATCGTCGACGCCACCTTCGCCTATTCGCGTCCGGTCACCGGCGGCTACTACTGGTGCCCGCCGGTCCGCAGTGGGAAACTCGACCTCGGATTTCTCGGCCTCCAGGTTTGACTTCGCGGCCTCGGAGTTCCACGTTTCCCCCATGACCGACACCATGAATTTCGCGCCGGAGTACGACGTCCCGCTCGACTACATGCGCCGCACGCGCGACTACTATCTGGCCTTGGGCTACGACAATCCCTATCGCTGGGCGCACTATGTCGATGCCCCCTTCCAGCCGCTCACGAAGCCGCTGAAGGACAGCACGCTGGCTCTGATCACGACGGCGGCACCCTACCAGCCCGACAAGGGTGACCAGGGTCCGGGCGCGGCCTACAACGCCGGTGCCAAATTTTACTCGGTTTTCTCGGGCGACACCGCGGTCGACCACGATACCCGCATCTCTCATATCGGCTACGACCGCAAGCACACGACGGCCAAGGACAGCAATACCTGGTTCCCGCTGCCGCTGATGCGCAAGTTTGCGGCCGAGGGCCGCTTCACGCTGGCGCCGCGCTTCCATGGCGCGCCGACCAACCGCAGCCAGCGCGTCACCCTG
The DNA here is from genome assembly GCA_945903635.1 of Rhizobium sp. Q54. Taxonomy (GTDB): domain Bacteria; phylum Pseudomonadota; class Alphaproteobacteria; order Reyranellales; family Reyranellaceae; genus Reyranella. Next base: position 5,173 of record CAMDOT010000078.1, read on the forward strand.
GAAACCGATGCGCCGGAAATCCTGGCGCGCTGCCGGCAGGACCAGGTCGACGCCGCGCTGCTTGTGCCGACTTGACCCGTCTGCCACCAGACCGTGAGTCTGGTCGCCCGATATCTCGAACGGAACGGCATCCCGACGGTGGTCATGGGAGCGGCGAAGGACATCGTCGAGTACACCGGTGTGCCGCGCTTCCTGTTCAGCGACTTCCCGCTCGGCAATTCCTGCGGCAAGCCGCACGAGCCCGACACCCAGGCCTTCACCCTCGACCTGGCGCTGAAAGTGTTCGAGAGCGCTATCGGCCCGCGCACCACGGTGCAATCGCCGCTGCGTTGGACCGAGGATGGCGACTGGAAGAACGACTACAACAACATTGCCCGCATGCCGCCGGAAGAGGTCGCCAAGCGGCGCGCCGAGTTCGACAAGGTGAAGCAGGTCGCCCTCAACCAACGCAAGCAGGCGGGCGTCGCCTGAAACGACGACGCACGCACCTTGTCATCCTAAGCGGAGCGAAGGATCTCGCGCAACGATCAGGCAAGGTCTGCGGGGTTGGCGTGAGGTCCTTCGCTGCGCTCAGGACGACAGAAAGAGACAAATGAGTAAGCCATTCACCGGGGTGAAAATCCTCGACTTCACGCGCGTTCTGGCGGGGCCGTACGGCACCTATCAACTCGCCCTGCTGGGCGCCGACGTCATCAAGGTCGAGTCGCGCGAAGGCGACGACATGCGCTTCGGCAATCGCAAGGATGCCTGGGAGAAGCGCGGCCTCGCGGCGCCCTGGATCGCGGTCAATTCGGGCAAGCGTTCGATCACGCTCGACCTCAAGAAGCCCAAGGCGCTCGAGATCATCAAGAGGCTGGTCGAGACGGCCGACGTGGTGATGGAGAATTTCCGGCCCGGCGTGATGGAGAAACTTGGCCTCGGCTATGAAACGCTGAAGCAGATCAATCCCAAGCTGATCTACTGCGCGGTGTCGGGCTTCGGCCAGGTCGGGCCGCAGGCCAAGACGGCGGCGTTCGACGGCATGATCCAGGCGATGTCCGGGCTGATGTCGATCACCGGCTTCGAGAACAACGGGCCGACGCGCGTGGGCTTCGCCGGCGCCGACGTGATGTCGGGTGCGACGGCGGCCTTCGGCGTCGCCTCGGCGCTCTACCAGCGCACGCATACCGGCAAGGGCCAGCTCGTCGACGTCGCCATGATCGATGCAGTGATGGGCTATCTCGCCCAGCAGTTCACCGAGCATATGATCACCGGCCGCGTGCACGAGCAGGCCGCGAACCTGTCGGTGACACGCAAGCCCACCGGCAATCTCTTCAAGACCGAGGACGGCTGGATCGTGCTTGCCGTCATGACCGATCCGCAGTTCCAGCGCCTGATGAAGGCGTTGGGGCGCGGCGATACGCTCGCCGATCCGCGCTTCTCGGACTGGCCGACGCGCATCGCCAACAACACCGCGCTGCACGAGATCATAGAGGCGGCCATGAAGACGGCGACGTCGGCTGCCTGGATCGAGCTCTTCTCGAAAAACGATATCCCGGCCGGCCGCGTGCATTCGATTCCCGAGACCGCCCAGCTCGATCTCTTCCAGCACCGCACCGTGCTGCAGACCGTCGAGACCGAACATGGACCGATCAAGGTGATCGGCTCGGGCTTCCGCCTGGAGCATGGCGGGGGATCGGTCGACCGGCCGCCCGCGACGCTGGGCCAGCACACCGACGAGGTCCTGGGCGAGGCAGGCTATTCAGCCGCCGAGATCGCGGAAATGCACGACGCCAAGGTGGTCTAGGCTCACGCAGACGACTCGGCCAATCGTTTCAGCAGCAGCGCCGTACGCACGGCGCGTCGGACCGCCCAATTGTCGGCATGCTCCGCGGCGCGAAGAGCATGAAGGGCCGAGCGGCGGATGCGGATGCTGGCGGCGCGAAATGCCAACCGCTGCAACATTTTTACACCTTGGTACGCCGCCATGGCGTTCCATTGATTGTCGGGTGCGCGCACGGCCCGGCAGGCCGCCCAATAGAGGTGGGTCTCATGAATCAGGGTCATGGAGAAATCACCAATCGCCGCAATGTGAGTGACGGGGTCTCCCATCTGCCCCCGTGAGTACAGGGGCGAGGCGAAAGTAATGTGAAAGCGCCTCCGCTCCTGGCCAGTGCATCGGAGATACGCAGATTGCGCATGATGTGCGATGCCCTCGGCATCAGACCGATTTGCCGATTGGTCCACCGTCCGCGCTTTCCTTCGCAGCGTCGGCGCTCTAGTCTTCTCCCGTCCAAGGGGGGTCCCGACAAGGGGCTGAGATACCGACGGCCGTCACGACGTGGCGACAGCGCGGTGACCCTTTGAACCTGATCCGGATCATGCCGGCGAAGGGACTGGATGCTGCCTCCTTTGCACGACTACGCCGGATCTCCGTCTGCCTTCAGCCACGGGAGATCCTCGTCATGGACACTATCGTTTCGACACCGTTACAGCCCAAAGTCACCACCGGACCGCTGCCGTCCTCGGCCAAGGTCTACGTTTCACCCGACGCGGCGCCCGACATCCGCGTGCCCCTGCGCGAGATCACGCTTTCAAGCGCTGCCGAACCGCCCGTGCGCGTCTATGACACGACCGGTCCCTACAGCGATTCGTCGGTGACCATCGACGTCCGCAAGGGCCTGGCGCGCACGCGCCGCGCCTGGGTGATCGAACGCGGCGGCGTCGAGGAATATGACGGCCGGCCGATCGCACCGATCGACAACGGCAACGTGAAGGCCTCGGCCCTGCAGCCGTTCCCCAACACGGCGCGGCCGCTGCGCGGGCTCGACGGCAAGCCGATCACCCAGTTCGAGTTCGCCCGCGCCGGCATCGTCACCAAGGAGATGATCTACGTCGCCGCGCGCGAGAACCTCGGCCGCAGAGAGATGCTCGAGGACGCCGAGGAGAGGCTGGCCGATGGCGAGAGCTTTGGGGCGGCCCTGCCGGCCTTCATCACGCCGGAGTTCGTGCGGAGCGAAATCGCGGCCGGCCGCGCCATCATCCCGGCCAACATCAACCATACCGAGCTCGAGCCGATGATCATCGGCCGCAGTTTCCTGGTGAAGATCAATGCCAACATCGGCAATTCGGCGGTCACTTCCTCCATGGAGGAAGAAGTCGAGAAGATGGTGTGGGCGATCCGCTGGGGCGCCGATACGGTCATGGATCTGTCCACGGGCCGCAACATCCACGACACGCGCGAATGGATCGTGCGCAACGCGCCGGTGCCGATCGGCACCGTGCCGATCTACCAGGCGCTGGAGAAGGTGGGCGGCGACCCGACCAGGCTCTCGTGGGAGGTCTTCCGCGACACGCTGATCGAGCAGGCCGAGCAGGGCGTCGACTATTTCACCATCCATGCCGGCGTGCGCCTCGCACACGTGCCGCTCACGGCCAAGCGTGTGACCGGCATCGTCAGCCGCGGCGGTTCGATGATGGCGCAATGGTGCCTGACCGAGCATCGCGAGAGTTTCCTCTACGAGCATTTCGGCGACATCTGCGACATCATGCGCAAGTACGACGTCTCGTTCTCTCTGGGCGACGGCTTGCGGCCCGGCTGCAACGCCGACGCCAACGATGAGGCGCAGTTCGCCGAGCTCACCACGCTGGGCGAACTCACCAAGGTCGCCTGGGACAAAGGCTGCCAGGTCATGATCGAAGGGCCGGGCCATGTGCCCATGCACAAGATCAAGGCCAACATGGACAAGCAGCTCAAGGAATGCGGCGAGGCGCCGTTCTACACCCTGGGACCGCTCGTGACCGACATCGCGCCGGGCTACGACCACATCACCTCGGGCATCGGCGCCGCCATGATCGGCTGGTTCGGCACGGCGATGCTCTGCTACGTCACGCCCAAGGAGCAGCTGGGCCTGCCCGACCGTGACGATGTGAAGGTCGGCGTCATCACCTACAAGATCGCAGCCCACGCCGCCGACCTCGCCAAGGGACACCCCGCCGCCCGCCTGCGTGACGATGCGCTCTCCAAGGCGCGCTTCGACTTCCGCTGGATGGATCAGTTCAACCTTTCGCTCGATCCCGCGACGGCCGAGAAGTTCCACGACGAGACGATGCCCAAGGAGGCGCACAAGACGGCGCACTTCTGCTCGATGTGCGGGCCCAAGTTCTGCTCCATGCGGATCACCCAGGATATCCGGGAGTACGCCAAGAAGGGCATGGACGAGATGAGCGAGAAGTTCCGGGCCGGCGGCAACGCGCTCTACGTCCCGGAGAAGGCGGCCGACTGATGCGGCGCGCTCGTTGCTACTGACGGCGCGGGCCCTTCCAGGTCAGCTCGTAGTTGAGAACGACGCGATATTCCGTCAGGGAATTGCTGAGCGTGTTGCCGAGGTACTGATTGACGAAGGCAACACGCGCGCGCAGCTGGAGCGGCTTCAGCCAGGCGGGTACCGGCAGCGGATCCGCCTGCAGCTGAAGGTCGAAATCGTATTCCCAACTCTCTGGCAGAGGGCGGCCGTTGTCGGCATTGACCGCGTTGCCGCCATAGGTGGCTGTCGCCGTCATCACTACACCGGGCAGGCCCATCCCCTTGAAATCGTAGGCCCCGCTCATGGTGATGGCGGTCTCGCCGGCCCGGTTGAAGTCCAGAGCCTGTCTTTTGTTGTAACCAATCCAGATACCGTAGGGTGAGCGCCAGGCCGCGGAACTTCCGACCTGCGTGTAGGCCAGCCCAAAGGCCATTGGGCCCCAGATCGCGTCGACGCGCGCGCCACCCCAAAACGTGCCGAACGGCTTGCTGGTGACGAAATTCTGGCCGTTGCTGCCTTGCGCCGCGAACTGACCCGCCAGTTTGACCAGGAAGCTGTCGGCGATGGGGAAGAGGCGCCCGACATCGCCATAGCTCGACCACAGGATATTGGGCACATAATAGGTCGAGGCGCGGGCCAGCAGTTTCTCCATGCTGCCGTACTTCACGCTGATCAGGCCCATGCCGGCATTTTGGTTGGGTGCGCCGCCGGCCTCGCCCATATTGATGAAAGCGGAGTCGTCGCGCGGCTTCATGGCGGCGACGTAGCCGGCGAAATAGTTGATTTCGCCGAACTTGCCGCGCAGCGCGTAGGCCTCGAACGTCTGCGGAAGTTCCCGGTCGTCGCGCGGGTTCACCTCCAGTTCGTCGAGAAACTGCCGAAAACCCGTGAAGGTCTGGCCCTTCCAGCGCGCCGAGGCATAGGCCTGGCCGAGCGTGAAAAACCCGTATCCGCCGGACTTCAGAAGGGACGTCCCGTCCGACGTATCCCACCGCGTTTGCGGCGCCCAGACGGGCTGGGTCGTGTATCCCACGGCACCTACCTGGAAGGTGTCATAGAACCAGCCGCTCTCGAGACCTACCCAGCCGCCGGTGACCAACGCAACGTTGTTGGGCGGCCGGATGTTCTGGCGGTCGAAGAGGTAGCTGCGGAGATGAAGCGTCGCCATCGCCTCGTCATGCAGAAAGCGCCGGAACTCGTTGCCCAGCGTGGAAGCGGTCGCCTCTTGCGGCGGCGAGACCGACTGGTCCTGTGCCCAGAGGAGCTGGAAAGGTGAGATCAGCAACACCGACAGAAGCCATGCACACCAAACTCGGCTTCGTGTCCCCCCAAATCCGGGACCCATCGTTCACCCTCACCCCAGTTGGTGAACGATACGGTCCCGAGATTAAGGATTTGCGGGGCCCCGAGGTTAAGGATTTGCGGCAAACGGCCTCGAAAGGGGAACCCTTTCGCCTCTGGTGCCTTATCCAGGAGGTAAGGCAAATCTCCGTGCCTTGCGCCGCGCCGAACGTCGGGGGAGACTCAGGCGGTTCCGTTCGTACTACAGACGGACTGTCTTCATGGGGGCGAATAAGACGATGAAACGGCTGCGGACCCTTCTCGGGATCGGCGTGGGGCTCGCTGTCGTGGCTGGCGCTGGCTGGTATATTTCGCAGAGAGGAACTCCTGCGCCCAGCTCGACCTCCGCGGGTCGGGCCGCGGCCGGCGCCGCCGTGCCGGTCGGGCTGGCGACGGCCGCCAAGGGGGATATCCCGGTCGTGCTGCGGGCACTGGGAACCGTGACGCCGCTCAATACCGTCAACGTCAAGACCCAGATCACCGGCCAGCTCATCGAGGTGCTTTTCAAGGAAGGCCAGCTCGTCAAGCAGGGCGAGCTTCTGGCAGTGGTCGATCCGCGGCCCTACGACGTTGCCCTGCAGCAGGCCATCGGCCAGATGCAGCGCGACGAGGCCCTGCTGAAGAACGCCCAGGTCGACCACGAACGCTATAAAAAGCTGGTCGCCCAGGACTCCATCGCCCGTCAGCAGCTCGACACCCAAGCCGCCCTGGTCCGCCAATATGAAGCGGCGCTGGTCATCGACCAGGCGCTGGTCGATGCCGCCAAGCTCAACGTCACCTACACCAAGATTGTCGCCCCGCTGACCGGGCGCATCGGCCTGCGCATGGTCGACAAGGGCAACTACGTCACGATGAGCGACGCCACCAGCATCTGCGTCATCATCCAGATCCAGCCGATCTCCGTGATCTTCCCCATCCCGGAAGATACCTTGCCGCCGGTGCGTCAGCGGTTGCGGGCGGGCGCCTCCCTCGAAGTGCGGGTCCTCGACCGCGCGCAGAAGACCGAGCTGGGCGTCGGCAAGCTCGATACGACCGACAATCTGATCGACACCACCACCGGCACCGTGAAACTCCGCGCCATCTTCGACAACACCGACGAGAGCCTGTTCCCCAACCAGTTCGTGAACGTCCGCCTGCTGGTCGACACCGTGAAGGATGCGACGATCGTTCCTGTTGCCGCCATCCAGCGCGGCCAGCCCGGAATCTTCGTCTACCTGGTCAAGGCCGACGACACGGTCGAAATCCGCGTCGTCGAACTGGGCGCGACCGACGGCGAGCGGGTGGCCATCACGAAAGGCCTGCAGGTCGGCGACCAGGTCGTCATCGACGGCACCGACCGGCTGCGCGAGGGCGCCAAGATCCGCAAGCCTTTGGCGGGCCCGAGGGCCTCGTCCGGCTCGCCCGTCGCGGCGGCGCCACCGGGTGGCGGCGCAGGACGGCCGGCCCGGTCCAATCAGTAGTCCGGCCGCGACATGAATCCGTCGCGGCTCTTCATCGAGCGCCCGGTCGGCACCTCGCTGCTGATGGTGGCGATCATGCTGGTGGGCATGATTGCCTACAAATTTCTGCCGCTGTCGGCGCTGCCGCAGGTCGATTACCCGACGATCCGGGTGCTCACGCTCTATCCCGGCGCCAGCCCCGAGGTCATGACGTCCTCGGTCACCTCGCCGCTCGAGCGGCAGTTCGGCCAGATGCCTGGCCTCAACCAGATGACGTCGACCAGTTCGGCCGGCGCCTCGGCGATCACACTGCAGTTCGACCTGGCGCTCCGCCTCGACGTCGCCGAACAGCAGGTCCAGGCGGCCATCAATGCCGCCGGCAACCTCCTGCCCGGCGACCTGCCGGCGCCGCCGATCTACGCCAAGGTCAACCCGGCCGACGCGCCCGTGCTGACGCTCGCCGTCACCTCGAAGACCGAGGCCCTCACCAAGGTCCATGACCTGGTCGACACGCGGCTCGCCCAGAAGATCTCCCAGGTCGCCGGTGTCGGCCTGGTGAGCCTCGAAGGCGGCCAGAAGCCCGGCGTGCGCATCCGCGCCAACCCCACGGCGCTGGCCGCCTACGGACTCAACATCGACGATCTGCGCACCACGATCACCAACGCCAACGTCAACACGCCCAAGGGCAATTTCGACGGCCCGGCACGGGCCTACACGATCAACGCCAACGACCAGATCACCGATCCCGCCATCTTTCGCGAAGTCATCGTCGCCTACCGCAACGGCGCGCCCGTCCGTCTCAAGGACGTCGCCACCGTCGAGGAGTCCCAGGAAAACAATCGCATCGCTGCCTGGGTGAACAACACGCCAGCGGTGATCGTGAACGTCCAGCGCCAGCCCGGCGCCAACGTCATCGAGGTCGTCGACCGCATCAAGACGCTGTTGCCGCAGCTTCGCAGTTCCCTGCCGGTGGCGCTCGACGTCACCATCGTCACCGATCGCACGCTCACCATCCGCGCCTCGGTGCGCGACGTGCAGATCGAACTCGCCTTCGCGGTGGTCCTCGTGGTCGCGGTCATCTTCGCCTTCCTGGGCGACGCGCGCGCGACGATCATCCCGAGCCTTTCGGTGCCGCTGTCGCTGGTCGGCACGCTGGCCGTCATGTATCTGGCGGGCTTCAGCCTCAACAATCTGTCTATCATGGCGCTCACCATCGCCACCGGCTTTGTCGTCGACGACGCCATCGTCATGATCGAGAACATCGCCCGCTACATCGAGCGCGGCGACGATCCCAAGACGGCGGCCCTCAAGGGATCGCGCCAGATCGCCTTCACCGTGGTCTCGCTCACCGTGTCGCTGATCGCCGTCCTCATTCCCCTTCTCTTCATGGCCGACGTGGTGGGTCGGCTGTTCAGCGAATTCGCGGTAACTCTTTCCGTCACCATCCTGTTCTCGGCCGTGGTGTCGCTCACCCTGGTGCCGATGATGTGCGCCCACCTGCTGAAGCAGCGGCCGGCGGCGGAAGCCCGCGCGTCTGCAGCCGATCCCCATCCCGATTCTCGTGCCGAGGTCCATGCCGAGACGCAGGCGCTGGGCGCGCGCTGGTTCGCGCGGCTGATCGATCTCTACGACCGCTGGCTGATCGTGGTGTTTCGCCACCAGCCGCTCACGCTCCTCGTCGCCGTCGGGACGGTCGTGCTGACCGTGCTGCTCTACGTCGTCGTGCCCAAGGGCTTCTTTCCGGTGCAGGACAACGGCCTGATCCAGGCCGTCACCGAGGCGCCACAGAGCGTTTCCTTCGACGCGATGCGCGAACGCCAGCGCGCTCTGGTCGAGGCCATCCTGAGCGATCCCGACGTCGAGAGCCTGACGTCCTTCATCGGCGTCGATGGCACCAACCCGACGCTGAACTCGGGACGGATGCTGATCAACCTCAAGCCGCGCAGCCAGCGGGATCTGACCGCGAGCGAGATCATCAGGCGGCTTCAGCAGGATACCGCCACGGTCCCGGGCATCTCGCTCTACATGCAGCCGGCGCAGGACCTCACGATCGATTCGACCGTCAGCCGCACCCAGTACCAGTTCGTCCTGGAAAGCGCCCGGCCGGAGGATTTCGACGTCTGGGTGCCGCGTCTCGTGGAGCGGCTGCAGAAGCTGCCGGAGATCGTCGACGTCACCAGCGACCTGCAGAACAAGGGACTGTCGCTGTTCATCAAGGTCGATCGCGACGCGGCGGCGCGCTTCGGCATCACCACCGCGACGGTCGACAACGTCCTCTACGATGCCTTTGGCCAGCGCATCGTGTCGACGGTTTACACCCAGTCCAACCAGTATCGGGTGATCTACGAAGTCGAGCCTTCGATGGCGCGCTCGCTGGATGCGCTCGCCAACCTCTACCTGCCGGGCTCGGCGAGCGGCAAGCAGGTGCCGCTGTCGGCGATCGCCACCTTCGAGGAGCGGACCGCGCCGCTCAGGCTCGACCGCTACGGGCAGTTTCCGGCAACCACGATCTCCTTCAACCTGGCGCCGGGTGCAGCACTTGGCCATGCCGTCGACGCGATCGTGGCCGCCCAGCGCGAGATCGGCATGCCGCGGTCGATCACCAGCCATTTCCAGGGCGCGGCGCTCGCCTTCCAGAAATCGCTGAACAGCCAGCTTCTGCTCATCCTGGCCGCCATCGTCACGGTCTATATCGTGCTGGGCGTGCTCTATGAGAGCTACATCCACCCGATCACGATCCTGTCCACCCTGCCGTCGGCCGGCATCGGCGCGCTGCTGGCGCTGATGCTGGCGGGTTCGGACCTCAGCGTCGTCGCCATCATCGGCATCGTGCTGCTGATCGGCATCGTGAAGAAGAACGCCATCATGATGATCGACTTCGCGCTCGATGCCGAACGCCACCAGGGCAAGACGCCGCGCGAGGCCATCCACCAGGCCTGCCTGCTGCGCTTTCGCCCGATCCTGATGACGACGGTGGCGGCGATGGTCGGCGCCCTGCCGCTGATGCTGGGCACGGGAACGGGGTCGGAGCTTCGCCATCCGCTCGGCCTCACCATCGTGGGTGGCCTGATCGTGAGCCAGGTCCTGACGCTGTTCACGACGCCCGTGATCTACCTCGCCTTCGACCGGCTCGGCCGCCGGCTGCGCGGCCAGCCGCTCGACACGCCGCGCCATCCCCTGGTCGGGGTGCCCGAGGCGCCCCAGCCGTGAACCTCTCCGCCCCCTTCATCGCCCGGCCGGTCGCCACGACCCTGCTGACCATCGGATTGGCGCTGGCCGGCATGGTGGCCTTCACCGGCCTGCCGGTGTCGCCGCTGCCCAAGGTCGACTTTCCCACCATCCAGGTCACCGCCAACCTGCCCGGCGCCTCGCCCGAGACGGTGGCCACCAGCGTGACGACGCCGCTCGAGCGGCGGCTGGGCGCGATCGCGGGTGTGAGCGAGATCACCTCGTCGAGCTCGGTCGGAAATGCGCGCATCACGCTGCAGTTCGACCTGTCGCGCAGCATCGACGGCGCGGCGCGGGACGTACAGGCGGCCATCAATGCCGCCCGCGCCGACATGCCGAGCGACCTGCGCAGCAATCCGCAGTATCGCAAGGTCAATCCCGCCGACGCGCCGGTGCTCGTCCTGGCGCTCACCTCCAACACGCTGGGCCAGGGCCGCCTCTTCGATGCCGCGTCCAACGTCCTGCAGCAGAAGCTGTCGCAGGTCTCGGGTGTCGGCCAGGTGACGCTGGGCGGCAGTTCGTTGCCGGCGGTCCGCGTCGAGATCAATCCGAGCGCGCTCACCAAATACCGCATCGGGCTCGAAAGCGTGCGCGCCGCACTCGCCGCCGCCAATGCCAACGCCCCCAAGGGCGCCCTCGAGGTCGGCGAGCGGCGATACCAGATATATGCCAACGACCAGGCCAGGGTGGCCGATGAGTACCGCGACCTGATCATCGGTTGGCGCAACGGCTCGCCGGTGCGGTTGTCGGACGTGGCCGAGGTCATCGATTCGGTCGAGAATATCCGCAACGAAGGCCAGGCCAACGGCAAGCGCTCCGTGCTGGTCATCATCTACAAGCAGCCTGACGCCAACATCATCGAGACCGTCGACGAGGTGAAGGGGCTGCTGCCCGAGCTCCAGGCGTCGCTGCCCAACGACGTCGACCTTGCGGTGGTGAGCGACCGCACGACGACGATCCGCGCCTCGCTCCGCGAGGTCGAGCAGGCGCTGCTCATCAGCGTGATCCTGGTGGTGCTGGTGACCTTCGCCTTCCTGCGCTCGGCCCGCGCCGGTTTCGTGGCGGCGGTCGCGGTGCCGGTGTCGCTGATCGGCACGTTCGGCGCCATGTACCTGCTGGGCTACAGCCTCAACAATCTGTCGCTGATGGCCATGACCATCGCCGCGGGCTTCGTCGTCGACGACGCCATCATCGTGCTGGAGAACATCTCGCGCCATATCGAGGCGGGGATGTCCAGGATCGACGCGGCGCTGCAGGGCGCGCGCGAGGTCGGCTTCACCGTCGTTTCGATGAGCCTGTCGCTGATCGCGGTGTTCATCCCGATCCTGCTGATGAGCGGCATCGTCGGCCGTCTGTTCCGCGAGTTCGCCGTCACGCTCTCGATCGCCATTCTCATTTCCATGGTCGTGTCGCTCACGACGACGCCCATGATGTGCGCCTATGTGCTGCGTCCGCACGATCGCCGGAAGGAAGGACTGTTCTTCCGCGCGAGCGAGCGTGCCTTTGGTGCCCTGCAGTCGCTCTACGGACGCAGCCTCGGCGTCGTGCTGCGCCATCCCTTGCTGACGATGCTGGTGTTCCTTGCCACCGTGCTACTCAACATCCACCTCTACGTCACCATCCCCACGGGCTTCTTTCCGCAGCAGGACACCGGCCGCATCGTCGGTGGCATCCGCGCCGACCAGAGCATCTCGTTCCAGGCGATGCGCCGGAAGTTCCGCCAGTTCATGGAGATCATCCGCACCGATCCGGCGATCGAAAGCGTCGCGGGCTTCACCGGAGGCTTCCAGACAAACTCGGGCTTCGTCTTCGCCTCCCTGAAGCCACTGGCCGAGCGCAAGGAATCGGCCGACCAGGTGATCGCCCGCCTGCGCCCGCGTCTCGCCCAGGTGCCTGGCGCCGTGCTCTTCCTGCAGGCGGTGCAGGACATCCGGGTCGGCGGCCGCCAGGCCAACGCCCAGTACCAGTTCACCCTGCAGGCGGATTCGCTGCCCGAGCTCTATACGTGGGGGCCGAAGCTGGTCGAGGCGTTGAAGGCCGACCAGTCGATCATCACCGACGTCGATTCCGACCAGCAGCAGCGTGGCCTGCAGGTCAACCTCACCATCGACCGCGATGCAGCCAGCCGCCTCGGCGTTTCCACGCGCGGCATCTCCGCCGCTCTCTACGACGCCTTCGGCCAGCGTCAGGTCTCGACCATCTACAACGCGCTCAACCAGTATCACGTGGTGATGGAGGTCTCGCCCGAGTACTGGGAGAATCCAGAGACCCTGAAGGATATCTATGTCAGTACCTCCGGTGGCGCTATCAGTGGCGCCCAGGCCACCGGCGCCATCGTCTCGGCGGCGCCCTCGACAGCTCAGGTGGCGGCCGGCGCCGTCGATCCGTCCCAGGCAGTCCGCAACCAGCGCACCAACCAGATCGCCGTGAGCGGCCGCGGTTCGGCCTCGACCGGTGCCGCGGTCAGCACGGCGCCCGAGAAGATGGTGCCGCTCTCCGCGGTGACGCGCTACGAATTCGGCACCACGCCGCTTGCCGTCAACCACCAGAGCCTGTTCGTCGCCAGCACGATCTCGTTCAACCTGGCGCCGGACAAGACGCTGAGTGATGCCATCGCCTATGTGAACGGCGTGATGGCCGAGATCGGCATGCCGGCCTCCATCCACGGCTCGTTCCAGGGCACGGCGCGCGCCTTCCAGCAGTCGTCGACCAACCAGCTCCTGCTCGTGCTGGCGGCGCTGGCCGCCGTCTACATCGTGCTCGGCGTCCTCTACGAGAGCTACATCCACCCGCTCACCATCCTGTCGACCCTGCCGTCGGCCGGCATCGGCGCGCTGCTGGCGCTCAAGTTCGCCGGCGTGGAATTCAGCATCATCGCCATGATCGGCGTGCTGCTGCTGATCGGCATCGTCAAGAAGAACGCCATCATGATGATCGACGTGGCGCTGGAGCGTGAGCGCAACGAGGGCCTCGATCCGAGCGTCGCCATCCACGAGGCTTGCCTGCTGCGCTTCCGCCCCATCCTGATGACGACCATGGCGGCCATCCTGGGCGCGCTGCCGCTGGCGATCGGCTTCGGCGAAGGCGCCGAACTGCGCCGGCCGCTCGGCATCTCGATCATCGGCGGCCTGATCGTCAGCCAGATCCTGACCCTCTATACGACTCCGGTGATCTACCTCTATCTCGACCGCTTCCGCCGCCGCGACCGCGACCGCCCCAGCCGGATTGCCCGCGCGATGGGCAGCGCCGGGGCCCCGGCATGAGGCGGCTCGCGGCTCTGCTTTGCCTGGCGTCCTTGTCCGGGTGTCTGGTCGGCCCGGACTACCAGCGGCCGCCGCCGGCCACACCGCCGACGCCGGAGTTCAAGGAGACCATGGGTTTCCGTCCGGCGATGCCCAACGACACCGCCGATCGCGGGCCGTGGTGGCAGATCTACAGCGATCCGACGCTCGACGGGCTGGCGGCCCAGGTCGACATTTCCAACCAGACGCTGAAGGCGTCCGAAGCGGCCTATCGTCAGGCGCGCGCGCTCGTTCGCCAGGACCAGTCCGGCCTCTATCCCTCGATCACGGGCAGCGCCAGCGCGCAGCAGACCGGGACCGGATCGCTTCGCGGCGGCGGCACCGTCGTCACCACCAACCAGAACGGCAACATCACCAGTACCGCGAGCCAGTATCAGGGCGGCTTCGCGCTCGCCTGGGAGATCGACGTCTGGGGCAGCATCCGGCGCACCATCGAAAGCGATTCGGCGGCGGCCCAGGCCAGTGCCGGCGATCTCGCGGCGGCGCGCCTGTCCGCCCAGGCCGACCTCGCCATCAACTATTTCTCGCTTCGGATCTCCGACCAGCGGACCCGTCTCTATCAGGCGACGGTGGCGGCCTATGCGCGTTCACTGACGATCGCCCGCAACCAGGTCGATGCCGGCATTGCCTCCCGCGTCGATCTCGCCCAGGCGCAAACCCTCTATGAACAGGCGCGGTCGCTTCTGGTGGCCGAGGGCATCGCGCGCGCGCAGTTCGAGCACGCGATCGCCGTGCTGATCGGCAAGGCGCCCGCCGAGTTCAACCTCGAGCCCGGGACAGCGCCGGAGAAAGTGCCGACGGTCGATGCCGGCGTGCCGTCGGCACTGCTGGAACGGCGGCCCGACATCGCCGCGGCCGAGCGCCTGATGGCGTCGGCCAATGCGAGGATCGGCGTGGCGCAGGCGGCCTACTATCCGAACATCGCGCTGGGCGGCGCCATCACCTTCCTGAGCGGTGGCCTCGGCACGCTGTTTCAGCTCGGCTCCTCGGTGTGGTCGCTCGGCCCGCAGCTGGCCGCGACGCTGATCGACGGCGGTGCGCGCGCCGCCCAGGTCGAGGGCGCACGGGCCAGCTACGACAACACCGTGGCGACCTACCGCCAGACCGTGCTGACGGCCTTCCAGCAGGTCGAGGATGCCCTCGCCCAGCAGCGTATTCTCGTCCAGCAGGAGCAGATCCAGCGCGCCGCCGTTGCGGCCGCCCGCGAGGCCGAGCGGCTGTCGCTCAATCAGTACCTGATCGGCACCGTGCCCTACACGACCGTGGTGCAGACCCAGACGTCGGCGCTGTCGGCGGAGCAGACCCTGCTGAACATCCGGCAAAGCCGCCTGATCGCCAGCGCCAACCTGGTGAAGGCGCTGGGCGGCGGCTGGCGCGAGGCCGACCTGCCGCCGCCGGTACCGATCGGCGGCCTCACCAAGCGCTGAGGCGCTTTCCGCCCGAACTCACCTATACTGGCGTCATGGCGGAAGCAGCGATCCGCAAGATCATCCATGTCGACATGGACGCCTTCTACGCGTCCGTGGAGCAGCGCGACGACCCTACGCTGCGCGGCCGGCCCGTGGCGGTGGGCGGTCGCGAGCGCGGCGTGGTGATGGCAGCGAGCTACGAGGCGCGCAAGTTCGGCGTGCGCTCGGCCATGCCCTCGGCCACGGCAAAGCGGGCCTGTCCCGAGCTGGTGTTCGTAAAACCGCACTTCGATGTCTACAAGGAAGTGTCACGCCAGATCCGCACCATCTTCCTGGAGTACACGCCGCTGGTAGAGCCGTTGTCGCTCGACGAGGCCTATCTCGACGTCACCACCAACCTCAAGGACATGCCGCTCGCCTCGGAGATCGCGCGTGAGATTCGTGCCAGGATCCTCGAGCAGACGGGCCTCACCGCGTCGGCCGGCATCTCCTACAACAAGTTCCTGGCCAAGCTGGCGTCGGACCAGCGCAAGCCCGACGGGCAGTACGTCATTCCACCGGAGAAGGGACCGGCCTTCGTCGAGGCTCTGCCGGTGGGAAAGTTCCATGGCGTCGGACCGGCCACAGAAGCCAAGATGAAGCGCCTCGGCATCCATACCGGGGCCGACCTCAAGGCGCAGACGCTCGAGTTCCTGCAGGAGTACTTCGGCAAGTCAGGGCCCTACTATCATGCCATCGCCCGCGGCCAGGATCACCGCCAGGTCGTGCCCAACCGGCCGCGCAAGTCGGTCGGGTCGGAGACGACCTTCATGCAGGATCTCGATCGTCCGGCCGACGTCGAAGCCGGGATTGCCTCGGTGCTCGAGGATGTCTGGAGCTACTGCGAGAAGAACGGCATCGCCGGCCGGACGGTGACGGTGAAGATCAAGTACGCCGACTTCCAGATCGTGACGCGCAGCCGCACACTGCTCGAACCACCGGCCGACAAGGCCATGCTGGAGCGGGTCAGCGTCGAGCTGGTGCGCTCTATCTTTCCATTGGAGAAGAAGGTCCGCCTGCTCGGCGTGTCGCTGCACAATCTTCATCGGCGCGACGAGGTGCCCGCGCCGCCCCAGCTCACGCTGGGATTGCTCTGAGCGGCCCAGATGGCATGGGTCTAGAGGGTGATTTCGGCGACCATCTTTTTCAGCATCGTGGCGTCGGGGTAGGTGCCGAGGCCCGCCTGGACGTTGTCTCTCATGTGTTCGGGCTTGCCGGTGCCGGGGATCACACAGGTGACGGCAGGGTTTGCCAGGACGAACTTCAGCAGGATCTGGGCCCAGCTTGCACAGCCGATGTCGCCGGCCCAGTCGGGCAGCTTGCGGCCGAGCAGTTTGCGCAGCAGGCCGCCACCGCCGAACGGCTGGTTCACCAGTACCGCCGTGCCGCGCTCGGCGGCGAGCGGCAGAAGGCGGCGTTCGACGGCGCGGTCGTCGAGCGCGTAGTTGAGCTGAACGAAGTCCCACTTCTCGGCGCGTAGCACCGCCTCGAGCTCATCGTGAGCGCTTTGCGTGTAGTGCGTGACACCCATCAAGCGGATGCGGCCTTCGGCCTTCCAGGCGCGGAGCGTCGGCAGGTGAGCCCGCCAATCGAGCAGATTGTGGATCTGCATCAGGTCGATGCGATCGGTCTTGAGCAGCCGCATCGACTGGCGCATCTGGACGATGCCGCTGTCGTGGCCCGACGTCCAGACCTTGGTGGCGATGAAGGCCTTGTCGCGCGCCTTGGCAGCGGCCAGCAGGTCGCCGACCACCGCCTCGGCCGAGCCGTACATTGGCGAGGTGTCGATCACCGAGCCGCCTGCCTCGAACAGGACGCGCAGCACCTCGGCCAGCGGTGCGCGATCCTCCGGCTTGGCGCCGACATCGAAGGTCCGCCAGGTGCCGCAGCCGACGACGGGCAGCAGCTCGCCATTCGACGGAATCTTGCGCTGATGCATGCCGGCTCCCGAAGCTGTCTGGGCAACGCTCCGCGCCGCGGCCAATGCGGCAGCGCCGGTAATCCCGAGAAAGGCGGAGCGTGTCAGGGTCATGGTCACGTGGAGATCACACTAGGGAAGTCACACTAGGAAGATTGAACATGAGTGTCACACTCTTCCGTGACGAAGCGTCAATGCCAATCCTGAAAGAATCTTCCGCCATATTGGTGCCGCATGCGCGGTCTCTGCTACGCCCCGAGGAAGATTCGCCAATGACTGCTTTTGTCGTCACGACCATTGCCGAATCGCTGGAGTGGCACCATCTCAGGTATGACCAGGGAGACCACTATGCCCGAACCCTTCGTCGTTGAAGTCTGGGGCGAGCCTGCGGGCATCGTCCTCAAGGAAGGCAACGCCTTTCGCTTCCATGCGGTCGCGCGTCCGTTCTTCGAACTGGACGGTGTGCAGTTCACCACGCCCGGCCATGCCAGACTGGCCGCAGCCCGACTGCAGTCGTCGGGCGACCCGTGCCGAGGCCCGACCTCCCTCAGCCGCTGAGATACTCCGGATGGCGCGATCGGATCTGCTCGAGATAGCCGAGCGTTCCGGAGAGATGCTTTCGCAGATGCCGCTGGGCGTCGTCCGGCTGGCCGGCGTCGATCGCTTTCACGATCATCCTGTGGTGGCGAACGATGTCCTGCGCCTTGCCGGGCGTGGGCAGGTGCAGGCGGCGCAGCCGGTCGATGTGGCCGCTGCGGCTCCTCACCAGGGCCCAGAGTTCATGCTTGCCGGAGGCCGCGTAGAGCTGGCGGTGGAAATCGTTGTCCGCGGCCATGAACTTCGCGAAATCGCCGGCCTTCGCGAAATGCTGTTGTAGGGCAATCGTTCCGTTCAGCCCGTCGATGAGTTCATCGACAAGGGGATCTTCGCGGGCCGCCGCCAGCATCCTCACGATCTCCAGTTCCAGGGCCTGTCTCAGAAAGTGCGCCTGCTCCGCCAGCTTGACGTCGATGCGGCTCACGACCGTGGCATGCTGGGGGAAAACTTCGACCAGGCCCTCCTCATGCAATCGCATGAGCGCGTCGCGGATCGGCGTCGAACTCAATCCGAACTGCTCGGCCAGGGCGGCGCGCGACAGCGGTGCGCCGGGCGGCAAGGCGAGGGACACGATCATCTCGCGCAACCGCTCGAAGACTTGCGGCGCGGCCTGACGGTCGCGATCGAGACGTTCGGAGGCGATTTTCAGCATGGCTTGACCATAGATGCACTAATGTATTAGCTCGGATTCGGAGGAAATCCAATGACCGGCACGAAAAGAAAAAGCCCCGAGTCCCTGCGCAGCGCGCGCTGGTTCGCACCCGACGACCTGCGCGCCTT
The DNA here is from genome assembly GCA_945903635.1 of Rhizobium sp. Q54. Taxonomy (GTDB): domain Bacteria; phylum Pseudomonadota; class Alphaproteobacteria; order Reyranellales; family Reyranellaceae; genus Reyranella. The sequence goes on from CAMDOT010000078.1 coordinate 23,512, forward strand.
CGGCCATCGCTCGCGCGCCATGCAGATGGGCTACGCGCCCGAGGAGTGGGCTGGCCGGCCGGTCATCGCCATCCTGAACACCTGGTCGGACGCACAGCCCTGCCACATGCATTTCAAGACCCGCGTCGACGACGTGAAGCGCGGCATCCTGCAGGCTGGCGGCTTTCCGATGGAACTGCCGGCGCTGTCGCTGTCGGAAAGCTTCCTGAAGCCCACCACCATGCTCTATCGCAACCTGCTGGCGATGGACGCCGAGGAGCTTCTGCGCGGGCATCCCGTGGATGGCGTCGTGCTGATGGGCGGCTGCGACAAGACCACGCCGGCGCTGCTGCTGGGCGCCATCAGCATGGGCTTGCCCGCGATCTACCTGCCGGCCGGTCCGATGCTGCGCGGCAACTGGAAGGGCAAGGTGCTGGGCTCGGGCTCGGACGCCTGGAAGTACTGGGACGAACGCCGTGCCGGCAAGATCTCCGACGACGACTGGGTCGATGTCGAGGCGGGCATTGCGCGCAGCTACGGCACCTGCATGACCATGGGCACGGCCGCCACCATGATGGCGATGGCCGAGACACTGGGCATGACCTTGCCGGGCGCCTCGTCGATTCCGGCGGCCGACGCCAACCACATCCGCATGAGCGCCGAGTCGGGCCGCCGCATCGTCGAGATGGTGTGGGAGGATCTCACGCCCAGGAAGATCCTGACCAGAGACGCGTTCCTGAACGCCATTACCGTGGCCATGGCCGTGGGCTGCTCGACCAACGCCATCATCCATTTGATCGCAATGGCGCGCCGAGCAGACCAAGACGTCGGCCTCGACGATTTCGAGCGCGCCAGCCGCAAGGTGCCCGTCATCGCCAACATCCGTCCCAGCGGCGACAAGTACCTGATGGAGGACTTCTTCTATGCCGGCGGCCTGCCCGGCCTGATGGAGCAGATCCGCGATCACCTGCATCTCGGGACCATGACCGTCACCGGCAAGACGCTGGGCGAGAACGTCGCCGGCGCCGAGATTTATAACGACGACGTCATCCGCACGGTGAAGAACCCGATCTATGCCGAGGGTGCGCTCGCCGTGCTGAAGGGCAATCTCGCGCCCGACGGCTGCGTGATCAAACCTTCTGCCTGCGCGCCAAAATTCCTGAAGCACACCGGTCCGGCGCTTGTGTTCGACGATTATCCGTCGATGAAGGAGGCGATCGACCGTGACGATCTCGATGTCACGGAGGACACCGTGCTGATCCTGCGCAATGCCGGTCCCCAGGGCGGGCCGGGAATGCCGGAATGGGGCATGCTGCCGATCCCGAAGAAGCTGGTGCAGCAGGGCGTGCGCGACATGGTGCGGCTCTCCGATTCACGCATGAGCGGCACCAGCTACGGTGCCTGCATCCTGCATGTCTCGCCCGAATCCTACATCGGCGGGCCGCTGGCGCTGGTGCGCACCGGCGACATGATCTCGCTCGATGTCGACAAGCGCACGATCGACATGAACGTGTCGGACGAGGAGCTGGCCAAGCGTCGCGCCGCCTGGAAGAAGCCCGAACCGCGCTACGAGCGCGGCTACGGCTGGATGTTCACCCGCCACATCAAGCAGGCCAACGAGGGCTGCGACTTCGACTTCCTCGAGACGTCGTTCGGCGCCCCGGTGGCCGAACCGTCGATCTACTGATCAGTTGGACCGCGGGCCTCCAGGCCCGCTCCTGATCATGATGCGGGCCGGGAGG
>CAMDOT010000079.1 GCA_945903635.1 Rhizobium sp. Q54
CCTCCCCCGTGAGACGGGGGAGGGGATCAGTTCAGTCTTCGCCAGGAAGATTCCCTGACAGGTGAGGTCCGACGTGCGCAAAGCGGCGATTCTGGGAAAACCATGGGAAGCCTCTGAGACGACGGCGATCGTCGGCCAATGTCTTTGCGGCGCGGTGGAAATCGAGATCGGGACTCCGGCGCGATGGGCCTGGCACGATCATTCCAGCGCGACCCGGCGGGCGCACGGCGCCGCCTATGCGACCTACGTCGGCAGCTGGCGCAAGCGCTTTCGCGTGACCAAGGGCGAGGCCGACGTCACGCGCTTCAAGGATGAGGCCACCGGGACGACCCGAAGCTTCTGCGCCCGCTGCGGCACGCCGCTCGCCTACGAACGCGCGCACTCGGCACACATGGTCAATGTTCCGCGCGCGCTCTTCGCGGGTCGCACCGGCCGCGAACCGCGTTATCACATCGCCATCGACCAGTTGCAGGACTGGACATACCTGGGCGGACCTCTGGTTCCCTTGAAGGGCTATCCCGGAGTCGTGTGGGAGCGCCCGACAAAGAATTCGACCCGGAAGAAGCGCGGCTCCTTGAGCGGAGGTTGGTCATGAAAATCGACTTTCACGCAGCCGCCAATCGCTACAGCTATGCCAGCAGGGAGGTGCAGCCCGATTGGATCGCGGTCATCCGGTCGCTGGTCGATCCCGCGGGCAAGCGCGTGACCGACATCGGGTGTGGCGGCGGCATCTATAGCGCCGCATGGGCGGATCTCGACGCGGCCGAGGTCACGGGCGTCGACTTTTCGGCCGAGATGGTGCGGACGGCGACGGAGAAGAACCACGGGCGGACCAATGTTGTCTTCAGGCAGGGCGACGCGCTGGCGACCGGGCTGCCGTCCGAAAGCGCCGACATCGTGTTCGAGCGCGCGCTGATCCATCACCTGACGGACTACGATGCCTGCTTCCGTGAAGCCGGGCGGCTGCTGGTTGGGGGCGGGCAGGCGATCGTCCAGGATCGCACGCCGGAGGATATCTCGCTTCCGGGGTCGCCCGAGGACATCAGGGGCTACTTCTACGAGTGCTTCCCCAGGCTGCTGGAAACCGAGAATGCGCGACGTCCGACGAGCCAGGCGGTCGAGCGCGCGCTCAGCCGCTCCGGCTTCGGCGCGCTGCGGACCATCACGGTCTGGGAAACGCGCAAGCGGCATGATGATTTTCACAGCCTTGCGGCGGATATTCGGGGCCGCGTCGGGCGATCGATCCTGCACGCGCTCAGCGATGCGGAATTGGACGAGCTCGTCCGCTTCGTCGGCCGGCGCCTTCCCGCTGACGCGCCGGTCGTGGAAAAGGATCGCTGGACGATTTGGTCGGGCACGAAGGGCTAGATAAAAAGTTGCAGGTTCAGCCGAATTTTGCTATAAATTTTGATACAGTGGGGGAAGTGTAAACCCACCCGCTACAAACGCCCGAAGGCCCCGCCTCCGGGCGTTTTTTATGGTCCCGGAATGGTCCACGAATGGTCCACTTCGTCCAGCCGCCGCGGCACATGCATCTTGAAAGGGGCCGGAGTCGAATCAGTGGCAGACGCCGGGCCGATCTGGCTTTGAGATCAACGACTTGCGCACGAATTTGGGACGCCGATCCCGAACAAACAAACCCCGTTCAGGTGTGGCACGAAATGGTCCAATCAGGGCTCGTCCAGGCCCTTCTTCTTCAGGATCGGCAGGTTCTTCGGATCGGCCAGCATCAGCAGCAGCTCGTCGGCCGCGGCGCGGTTGCGCGAGGCCGCCGAGACGCCGCCGGAATACGGGATGTAGTTCTGGACTTCTAGCGGGATCGGCCCCACCAGCATCGCGCCCGGCACGGCCAAAAGCTCGCTCGACGGCTGCAGGGCGATCTCGGCCTCGCCGGTCATGAGCTTCTCGGCGGAAAGCCCGCCCTTCACCAGGACGGATTTGGGTTTCAGCTCGGCGGCGATGCCGAGCTTTTCGAACAGGTTGGCGAGATAGGTGCCGGCCGTGCCGCCCGACGCCGGGTCGGTGTAGGCGATGGCCCGCGCGGCGAGCAGGCTCTTCTTGAAAGCGTCGACCGTGGAGATGTCGGGCACGGGCGCGCCCTGCTTGATCGCGACGCCGATGCCGACGCGGGCCAGCGCCTTGGCGCTGCTCTCGACGATGCGGTTGCCGAGGTAGGGGCCCAGCACCGCGGGCGGCATGACGACGACGTCGAAATACTCGCCGGCGCCCACGCGCCTGCCGAGGTTGCCGGCGGTGTCGTTCTCGATCGTCACCTTGTGGCCGGTGCGCTTCTCGAACTCGGGCACCAATTCCAGCGCTGCCGGCTTGTAGGCGCCGGCGGTCAGGAGTTTCAGGTCGGCCGCCGTGGCGCTGCCGAGGCCGGCGAGGAGGCAGAGAACGACAAGGATGATGCGCATGGTCTGATCCTCAGCTCGGCGTGCCCATGATGTAGGGTTTCAGCATCGCATACAGGAAGGCGTGCGTGGGGGTCGGCACGCCGTACTTGCGGCCAAGCTCGATCACCTTGCCCGAAAGCCACGGCAACTCGATCCGGTTGCCGCGCAAAAGGTCGGCACCCATCGAGGCCATCAGGTGGGCCGGCGCATTGCGGTTGAAGTTGAGCGTGCGGTCGACGGCATCGGCCGGCAGCGCAATGCCCGAGGCGCGGCCGACGGCCACCACCTCCTCGTAGGCGGCAATGAAATAGGGGGCGATGTCCGGATCGTCGCGCAGGTTGCCGATCGGCAGCCGGGCCAGCGCCATCATGCCGGCGTTGGAGGCGAGCAGGATGAACTTCATCCAGAGCTCTGACAGGATCGCCTCGCTGAACACGCCGTCGATGCCGGCCTTGGCGCAGGCGGCCGCGAACGCCTGGCCGCGCGGGCTCCTGGCACCATCGAATTCGCCGAACACCATGCGCATCACCGTGCCGGTCTGGCGGATCACGCCGGGCTCGGAGATGACGGCGCTGATGTTGGCGACGCCGGGCATGACGGCCGGCTTGCCCAGGATCGGGATCAGCTGCTCGTGGGCATCGATGCCGTTCTGCAGGGTGATGACGGCGGTGTCCTTGCCGACCATGGGCTTGATCTGCGCGCCGGCGCTTTCGACGTCCCACAGTTTTACGCAGAATAGTACGACGTCGACCGGCCCGACCGTGCGTGGGTCGTCGGTGGCCTGCGCCGGCATCACTCGCGTTTCGCCGCGGCCGCCCTCGACCTTGAGGCCCTTGCTCTTCATGGCGGCGAGATGCGCGCCACGGGCGATGAAGGTGACATCCTCGCCCGCCTTGGCGAGTGCGGCGCCATAGCCGCCGCCGATGCCGCCCGCGCCAACAATCGCTATCCGCATGTCGTTCTCCTAGATGATGCTGGCGAGCAGGATGCGCCCGGCTGATACGGCGACGGAGGTCAACGCGTCGGCCTCGAGGCGCAGACCGTGATCCGCGGCGAGATCGTAATGCGCGCCCAGTGCGTCGATCGTGGCCGGACCATCCGGGCAGTAGGCAATATGTGTGCCCGCACCGAGGATGATGTCCCCGCCGGCCTGAAGGACCCGGATGTCGATCCTCACCTTGGCGCGGTCGCCGATGAGATTGACCACCTCGACCGGTCCCGCCTCGAGGCGGCTCACGATCGGAGTCTCGCCGGTGAAGCGCACCGGCCGGAAGGGTTGGCGGACGTCGATGTCGCCGTCCGGCGTCTGCAGCACCAGGCCGCTGCCGGCCACGAGGACTTGTACGCGGTCGAAACCGCGATAGTCCGAGAAAGGGCCAGATGCCACGATGGGCGTGCGGCCAAAGCGCCAGACATCTCCTTCGACGGCGATGTCGACCGTGACGCCACCGCCGTTCCGCCAGGGCGTGGTGATGTATTGTGAGGGGCTGAGCCGGGTAACCGTCATGCTGCCGCCACGGTGCCGTCGGCCAGCAGGGCCGCGATCTCGGCGGGCGTAAAACCGTGCTCGGCCAGGATCGCCTTGCTGTGCTGGCCCGGCACCGGCGCCGTGGCGCGCAGCGTGTTGGCGGCCGGCGGCGGCGTACCGGGCAGGGCCGGCACGGGCACTGCCTGCGGCAGGCCGGCCTGTTCCAGCCAGTTGATCAGGCCGGTTTCGCGCACCTGCGGCTGGGCGATGAACTCGGCGTAGCTGTTCAGGCGCTCGTGCATGATGCGGGCTTCGGTCAGGCGCCGGCTCCATTCGGCGCACGGCCGCGACGCGATCGCCGGCCGCACGATGGCATAGAGCGCCACGTCGTTGGCGAGCCGTGCGGCCGGATCGGCGAAGCGCGGCTCGGTGGCGAGGGCGGGCATGTCCATCGCTGCACACAGGCTCGCCCAGTCGCGGTCGTTGATGGCCACGATCGACATCCAGCCGTCGGCCGTCTGGAAGACGCCGCCCGGTGCGCCGCCGGGCTTCATCGTGCCGCCCTCGAGATGGCAGGCCATCAGCCGGATCGACTGCAGCGCGGTGGCGGCCTGCATCAGGCTGACCTCGATGTAGCGGCCGTGCGCCTCGTCGCGTCGGGCATAGAGGGCGGAGGCGAGCGCCTGGTAGGCGTAGAGCGCCGTCGACATGTCGACCACGATCACCGGCACGCGGTGCGGGATGCCGTCGTCGCCGCGATTCTCCGCCATCAGGCCGGTATAGGCCTGTAGCACGGGATCCATTGCCGGCCGCTCGGCGAGCGGCCCGGTCTGGCCGAAGCCCGAGATCGAGAGATAGAGTATGCGTGGCACACGGGCCGAGACGGCCGCGTAGTCGAAGCCCAGCCGCCGGATCACGCCCGGCCTAAAACCTTCGAGGAAGACGTCGGCGCCGTCCAACAGGCGCCATACCACCTGCTTGCCGGCCTCGCTCTTGAGATCGACCGCGATGCTGCGCTTGCCCATGTTGCCGATGATCGAATAGGCGGTATGGCCGCCGTAGCGGGCGCCCAGCGCGCGCGCCCAGTCGCCCTCGCCGAGGCTCTCGACCTTGATAACGTTCGCGCCGTGCTGGGCCAGCAGCATCGCGCAGTAGGGACCGGCGATGCCCTGGCTGAGGTCGATCACCTTGAGCCCGGCGAAGGGCGCGTCGTAACTCATCGTGTAGGGCTCATCCCAGTTTGACCAGCAGCTTGCCGAAGTTCTCGCCGCGCAGCAGGCCGATGAAGGCACGCGGCGCCTTGTCGATACCGTCCACGATATCCTCGCGATATTTCAGTTTGCCGCTCCTGATCCACTCGCCCATCTGGCGCATTGCCGGACCGTAGTGCTGGGCGAAGTCGGTGACGATGAAGCCGCGCATGTTCACCCGTTTGCCGACGAAGGTGCCGAGCAGCCTCGGCCCCATCTCGGCGGCGGTCGCGTTGTACTGCGAGATCGAACCGCACAGCGCCACGCGGGCGAAGAAGTTGAGGTTGCGCAGCACCGAATCGGTGATGGTGCCGCCGACATTGTCGAAATAGACGTCGATGCCATTGGGACAGACGGCGCGCAGGGCGGCGTCGAGATCCTTCTCGGCCTTGTAGTCGAGGCAGGCATCGAAGCCGAGCTCGTCCTTGACGAAGGCGCACTTCCTGGGCCCGCCGGCGATGCCGACCACGCGGCATCCCATGATCCGGGCAATCTGGCCCACCACCTGGCCGACGGCGCCGGACGCCGCCGAGACGACGACCGTCTCGCCGGGCTTGGGCTGGCCGACATGGAGCAGGCCGAAATAGGCGGTCATGCCCGGCATGCCGAGCACACCATTGGCCGTCGAGATCGGCGCGATCGCGGGGTCGACCTTGCGCAGGGTCGGGCCGCCGCCGATGGCGTATTCCTGCCAGCCCAGCCGATCCTCGACGATGTCGCCCACCTTGAAGCCCGCGTGCTCGGACTTCACGACCTCGCCCACGATGCCGCCGGTCATCACCTCCCCCAGCCCGACAGGCGATGCATAGGAGGCGGCGTCACGCATGCGGCCGCGCTGGTAGGGGTCGAGCGAGAGATAGTGTGCTTTCACCAGCACCTCGCCGTGACGGGGCTCGGGCACCGGCACCTCCTCGACACGGAAGTCCGATTCGGCAGGCTCACCCGGCGGACGGCGGACGAGAACGACGCGGCGGTGGGTCTTGGGGATGCTCATGAGGCGCGGACTCCGGTTCGATCTGGCCGCACCATAGCGTGAGCCGTAGCCCGCTGCGATCACTCCGCGACTAGTGCGAAATCCCCTTGGCCAGTGCGGTTGAAAGACGCTCGGTGGCGGCTGTCATGGCGGGACCGATCTCGCGGCGAATTTTGTCTGGTGAGTTGGTGGCCGACAGGACTGTGCAGTTCAACACGAACAATGTCCGGTCACTGGCTCGCAGCATCGAGGTCGCAACGGTGGTCAGGCCGGGATAGAGCACGTCGTTCACGACATAGCCGGTCCGGGCAAAGCTCTTCACCGAAGCGGCGTAGGGCTTCTCCATCTTGCGCCAGAGATCGGGCTGCTCGCGTTTGATGTCGGCCAGCAAGACATCCCGCTCGCCCGTTGCCAGGCCGGCGAGGTAGGCCCAGCCGACACCGCTGCTGGCGATCGGCACCATCGATCCGATGCGCCAATTGACCGTGAGCGTGGCATTCGGCGCCTCGAACCGTTGCAGGCAGAGCATGGATAGCCGTTCGCGCGTCGTCAGTCCCGCCGCCGCGCTGAATGACGAGGCGATCACTTGAAGGTCGGGACGCACGAGATCGGCGATGTCGAGGGCGCTGATGGCCGCGAAGCCGAGAGTCAGCACGGGAACACCCAGCCGCAGACGGTTGTCCGGCTGCTCGACCGTCAGATAGCCGGCCTTCACCAGGGTCTGGCAAAGCCGCCACACGGTCGGCTGGGGAAGGCCGGTGAGACGCGCAATCTCGCTGCTGCCCAGCACTTTGCGCTGTTCGGTGAAGCAACGAAGCACATCGAGGCCGCGCAGCAGGGACGTGACGACGGGTTGAGCCATGCGAATGCCACTTGACCGCGCCAGTGCGTGGTCTCTAAATAATGAATAAGTAATTCATCTAGTGAATTAAGCACCGAATGTCAACGGTGCGGATGGGAGGAAGAATGATTTCGTATCCACAGCGCATCGCGAACGTGGACACTCGGGTGATCGAGGCTGGGGCAATCGCGGCCGGCACGTCCGGCCGGCAGATCGTGCTCGTGCACGGCACTGGTGGGCGCGCCGACCGCTGGGCGCGCAACATCGACGCGTTGGCCGCCGCGGGGCACCGCGTCTGGGCCTTCGACCTGCCGGGGCACGGCTTTGCCTCAAAGGGCGCCGGTCTCGACTGCTCGGTGCCGGGCTACCGGAAATTCCTGGCGGCCTTCCTCGACGAGATGAAGATCGACAAGCCGGTGGTCGTGGGCACGTCGCTGGGTGGCCATGTCGTGGCGTCCTATGCCTGCGAGCACCCTGAGCGCGTGAGCGGCATCGTCCTGTCCGGCAGCATGGGCCTGGTGCCGCTGGGCGCGGAAGCACGCGGCCGGGTCGAGGCGGGGGCCAACAACCAGACCTACGACGGCGTGAAGGGCAAGCTCGCGCGCGTGATCTTCGATCCGGCGCTGGTGACGCAGGACTTCGTCGACGAGGAGTTCCGCATCAACAATTCGGCGGGCGCCAAGGAATCGTTTGCAACGCTTGGCCGCTACATCGGCCAGAAACTCGACGACGACGTGGTGGGTGAGACGTTCGCCAGGCTGACGCCCCGCCTGCCGACGCTGCTGCTGTGGGGTGCAGAGGACAAGACCGTGCCGGTTGCGGTGGGCGAGGCGGCAGCCAAGCTGCTGCCGGGCAGCCGGCTTGTGATCCTGCAGAAGGCCGCGCACACCTCGTATTACGAGCGCGCCGACGACTTCAATGCGGTGGTGCTCGACTTCCTTGGCGGACAGCTCGGTCGACACAAGGTGGACGGCGTGGAGTACCGCGCATGAGCGACTTCATCGTCAACGGCACCCTGATCGATGGCACGGGCGCCGAACCTGCACCGTTGCGGTGGATCGAGATCGACGGTGGCCGCATCGTCGACGTGGTGAGCGGCGCGGACAACGCCAGGCGACCCCTGCCGCCTGGCGCCAAGGTGATCTACGATGCAACAGGACTCACCGTGATGCCGGGCATCGTCGATGCCCATTGCCATATCAGCTACGGCGTGGCGCGTGGCATGGAAGAGCAGGATCTCTATGCCTCGGCCGAATACCGCGCCATCCGCGCCATGTGGCATGCGGGCCAGGTGCTGCGCTCGGGCGTCACGGCGATCTGCGATCCCGGCGGAAGCTGGAACGTGGCGATTGCGGTGCGCGATGCCATCAAGGCAGGCATGTTCGAGGGGCCGCGCATTGCCGCGGCTGCGCGCTATCTCACCAGCCATACGGGGCTCGCGGATTACTATCCGACCTGGATCGGTGCGCCCAAGTCGGGCGTCGGCGCCATCACCAACGACGTGCAGGCGATGCTGACCGAGGTGCGCGCCCAGGCCAAGAACGGCGTCGACCTGGTGAAGATCGCGGCGAGCGGCGAATCATCGATCCTCTCGCCCGGCGGTGGCAGCGTGCCGGCCTTCCGGCGCGAGGAACTGGCGGTGATTGTCGACGAGGCCCATCGGCTGGGCAAGCGAGTGACCGCGCATGCCCGCAGCGGCCAGGCGATCGTCGACTGCATCGATGCCGGCGTCGACTGGCTGCAGCACGGCGACTTCATGAACAAGGACCAGGTGAAGCGGCTGGCCGATTCCGGCATCCCGCTCTGCCCGACCATGACCTTGAACATGAACATGGTGAACTGGGGCCATGTCGCCGGCTGTAGCCAAGCACGCATCGATCGCGTCAGTCGCGACATGGAGAAGTCGGTCGAGACGTTGAGCTACGCTCACCGCCAGGGCGTGCGCATGATGTGCGGCACCGACTCGGGCTTCGCCGTGACGCCCTATGGCGAATGGCACGCCCGCGAGATGGAACTCTTCGTGACGCTGCTCGGCATGTCGCCGCTGCAGGCGATCTCGTGCGGCACCAAGGAAGCGGCCTTCGCCGTCGATCCCGACGGCATCGGCAGCCTTGAGAAGGGCCGGTGGGCCGACGTGCTGGTGGTGAAGGGCGACCCGGTCGACGATATCGCGCTCCTCCAGGACAAATCCTGCATCCGTGCCCTCTTCAAGGGAGGCGCCGCCCTTGATCTTACGCCGCAGGCACCGGCCACGCGCTGGCCCTGGGAAAAGTCGCTCGAAATCTCCCACGGGGAGCTTCGCTACGACGCCGTGCACGCAAAGCGTGCGGCGGAATGACAAAAACAAGATCAAGGAGAGGAATATGTTCAAGACAAAGAGGTTGCTCGCGTCTCTGCTGACGTTCGTCCTCGTCACGATTGCTGGATCTGCGTTTGCGCAGGCCGGCCGCGATGCCCAGATCAATCTCGTCGTGTCCTACCCGCCGGGCGGGCTCAGCGATTATTTCGCGCGCCTGATGGCGCCCAAGCTTTCGGAGTCGCTCGGCATGCCGGTGATCGTCGACAACAAGCCCGGCGCCAACGGCGCAATCGGCACAGCGACCGTGGCGCGTGCCAAGCCCGACGGCACGACGATCAGCCTGCTACCGGCCAGCGTCTTGACCACCAATCCCTGGCTGATGAAGGACCTCGGCTACGATCCCCAGAAAGACGTGACGCCGCTCGGCATCAGCCTGATCGTGCCCAACGTGCTGGTGGTCAATCCATCGGTGCCGGCCACGACGCTGCCTGAGCTGCTGGCGCTGATGAAGGCGCAGCCCGGCAAGATCAACTACGCGTCGGTAGGTGCGGGTTCGAGCACGCATCTCAACGGCGAGATGCTGCGCCGCCTGGCCGGCGTCGACATCGTGCACGTGGCCTACAAGGGCGCGGGCCCCGCGCTGCAGGACGTCGTTGCCGGCAACGTGCAGATGATGTTCGACAATCTGCCGGCGGTGCTGCCGCTCGTTCAGTCGGGCAAGCTGCGCGCCATTGCCGTCACCAGCGCCAAGGCCTCGCCGGCGCTGCCCGGCGTGCCGCCGGTGGGCCAGTTCCTGCCGGGCTTCGAGGCGACGCCCTGGTTCGGCTTCATCGGTCCCATGAACATGCCGGCCGACCTGGTGGCGAAGTTCAATGCCGCGATCGTCAAGGCGGCGCGTTCGCCCGACATCGTCGAGGCGCTGAAGGTGCGCGGTGGCGAGACGATCGCCGGCACGCCCGAGGAGATGGCGAAGCTGATCCGCAGCGAGAGCGACCAGATGCGCCAGCTCATCAAAGACGCCGGTATCACGCTCAACTGAAGGATCAGCCATGCCGTCCGGACTGCTGCAGCGCTTTCGTGTGCTCGATGTCTCGTGCGTACGATCCGGACCGACGGCGGTCCGTCAGTTTGCCGACTGGGCCGCACGTGTCATCAAAGTCGAATGGCTGCGGGTGGCCTGATGAAGACGCGGGCGATGGTTCTGCGGGCCCACGGCGGCCCTGATGTCTTGCGCGAGGAGGACGTCGATGTCGGCGACCCCGGCGCCGGACAGGCGTTGATCCGACAGACGGCCATCGGCCTCAACTTCGTCGATGTGTATTACCGCAGTGGCCAGTTCGGCGCGCACGATTCGGTGCCGCTACCGGCGATCCTCGGCGTCCAGGGAGCCGGCGTGGTCGAGGCATTGGGCAGCGAGCCGCATGGCCTCGCCGTCGGGGACCGTGTGGCTTATGTCGGTCAGCCCGGCGCCTATGCCGAGCGCCGACTGGTTCCGGCGAACCGCCTGCTCCGCCTGCCGGCGAACGTCTCGGACGAACTCGCCGCGGCGTCGCTGCTGCGCGGGCTCACCTGCGAGTATCTCCTGCGACGCCTCTACAAGGTGCAGCCGGGCGACCAGATCGTGATCCATGCGGCGGCAGGCGGCCTCGGCCTGATCGCCTGCCAGTGGGCGAAGGCGCTGGGGGCGACGGTGATCGGCACCGTCGGCAGCGACGAAAAGGCCGCCTTGGCGGCAGCGCATGGCTGCGATCACCCGATCGTCTACACACGTGAAGATTTCGTGGCCCGTGTCATGGAGATCACCGGCGGCCGGGGCGTGCCCGTCGTCTACGATTCGGTCGGCCGCGATACGTTCCTGCGTTCCCTCGATTGCCTGCGGCCGATGGGGCTGGCCGTGAACTTCGGCACCGCATCGGGACAGGTCGAGCCGTTCCCGCTGCAGCTCCTGCATCGCAAGTCGCTGTTTGTCACTCGACCAACCCTGACCAGCTGGATCGCCGCTCGCGAGGACTATGAGAAGGCAGCCGCGGCGTTCTTCGCCGCGATCGACAGCGGTGCGATCAAGGTGCAGGTGGGCGCGCGGTATCGCCTGCAGGACGTGGGCCGGGCCCATGCCGATCTCGAGTCCCGCCAGATGTCCGGCTTGCCGGTGCTCGTGCCATGACGGATGTGCGCTATGCCGAGGATTACAAGCCGGGCGAAATCTTTGAACTGGGTGCTCGCACGATCACCGAGCAGGAAATCGTTGAGTTCGCCACCCGGTACGATCCGATGCCCTTCCACATCGACCGTGAGGCCGCGGCGAAAAGCATCTACGGGGGACTGACGGCAAGCGGCTGGCAGTCGTGCCTGATCATGATCGGGATGATGCACAAGGGCTTCATCTGTAGCCAGACGAGCCTCGGCTCGCCCGGCATGGAATTCAAATGGCTGAAGCCCGTGCGTCCGGGCGATCGGCTGACGGGCCGGGTCGAGGTCGAGGAGGTACGGGTCTCGCGCAGCAAGCCCGGCCTGGGGTTCGTCACCAATGTCGCGACGCTGACCAACCAGCTGGGCGAGATCGTCTACAGCACGCGCAACGTCGCGATTTTCCGCACCCGTGCCGCACTCAACTCGGTTCCTTGATGCGATACCACGCGACGTAGAGCGCCGGCAGGAACAGCAGTGTGAGCAGGGTGGCGACGAAAATGCCACCGATCATGGCATAGGCCATCGGGCCCCAGAAAACCTCGCGAGCGATCGGGATCATGCCGAGGCTGGCCGCCGCCGCGGTGAGCAGGATCGGCCGCATGCGGTGCAGTGTCGCCTCGACCACGGCGTTCCAGGGCGCGAGCCCCTTGTCGCGGAAAGTGTCGATCTGCGTCACCAGGATCACCGAGTTGCGGATGATGATGCCGATCAGGGCCAGCACGCCCAGGATGGCGACAAAGCCCAGCGGCTGGCTGGTGAGCAGCAGCGCCGCCACGACGCCGATCAGGCCGAGCGGGGCCACGCTCACGACCAGGAACAGCTTCTGGAAGCTCTGGAGCTGCAGCATCAGAACGAAGGCCATCAGGAACAGCATCAACGGCACGACATCGACGATCGGCCGTTCGCCCTTGCCGCTCTCCTCGACAGTGCCGCCGATGGCGATCGAATAGTTGGGTGGTAGCGCGGCGATGAATTTCGCGACGGCGGGCTTCAGTTCGTCGACGATCGTTGCGGGCTGCAGGCCGCCCAGGACGCCCGCCTGCAGGGTGATGGTGGGCTGGCGGTCACGGCGCCAGACGATCGGCTGTTCGAGTTCGTACTTGATGTCGGCGAAGGCGAACAAAGGTATAGGCTGGCCGTTGCGGCCGGCGAGCTGAAGGTTCTGGAAGGTCTCCATGGCCGCGCGTTCGGCACGGCCGGCGCGGGCCACGACGTTGATCAGATAGATGCTGTCGTACATCTGCGTGATCGTCGAACCGCCGACGACGTTGTTCAGCATCGTGGCGATGTCTTGCGAACTCACGCCAAGCTGGCGGGCCCGGTCCTGGTCGACATTGATCTTCAGGACTTTTCCGGGCTCGTTCCAGTCGTAGACGATGCCGCCGATGTTCGGGTTGGAGGCGACGATGCTCGCGAATTCCTGAGTCAACCGGCGCACCGTCTGAATGTCGGGGCCGCCGATCCGGTACTGGATCGGCCGGCCGACCGGCGGGCCGAGGTCGAGGGGATGGACGAAGCCGTCGATGCCGACGAAGTCCTCGCGCAAGAGCTTGCTCAGCCGTGCGGCGACGCGCCCGCGCGCCTCGACATCAGTGGTGACGATCACGACCTGGCCGAAGAAAGAATTGCCCAGTTGCTCGTCGAGCGGCAGGTAGAAGCGAACCGCCCCGCGACCGACGTAGGAACTCCAGCGAACGATATCCTTGTCGCCGACGAGCGCCTTCTCCAGCCGGCTCATCTGCTTCTCTGTCTCGGCGATCGAACTGTCCTGGGACAGCGTCAGGTCGACCAGCAGCTCGGGCCGGTCCGCGGCCGGAAAGAACTGGTTCTGCACCAGGCCGAGGCCCGCGAGCGAGAGGGCGAACAGGGCGGCGGTGAATCCGAGTGTGAGCCGGCGCTGGCGCATGGCCAGCAGCAGCAGGCGCGAGAAGCCCGCCTTCAGCCGCGATGGCGTCTCATCCTGTTTTTTCACGGCGCTCGGCAGCAGCGTGACGCCGAGCAGCGGCGTGAACAGGACGGCCACCACCCAGGAGATCAGCAGGGCCGCGGCGATCACCGCGAACAGCGTGAAGGTGTATTCGCCGGCCGAGCTGCCGTTCAATCCGATCGGCACGAAGCCCGCGACCGTGACCAGCGTCCCGGTCAGCATCGGGAAGGCGGTCGAGCTGTAGGCGAAGGTGGCGGACCGCTCCGGCGTTTCGCCTTCCTCGCGCTTGGCCACCATCATCTCGACGGAGATCATGGCGTCGTCGACGAGCAGCCCGAGTGCGATGATCAGGGCGCCCAGCGAGATGCGCTGCAAGGTAATGCCGTAATATTCCATGAAGATGAAAGTGGCCGCGAGCACCAGCGGGATCGCCAGCGCCACCACCGCGCCGGCGCGCAGCCCGAGGCTGATGAAGCTCACCGCCAGCACGATCGCCACCGCCTCGAACAGGGCGCGCGTGAAGCCGCCGACCGCCTCCTCGACGACCGCCGGCTGGTTCGACACGAGGTGAACGCCGACGCCGATCGGCAACTCGCCCACGATCTGGCGCATGCGGCCCCGCAACTCCTCGCCGAATTGCACGATGTTGCCGTTGGGCTTCATGCCGATGGCGATGCCGATCGCGGGCTGGCCGTTGAAGCGGAACATGGGCTGCGGCGGGTCGACGTAGCCGCGGGTGATGGTGGCAACGTCAGCCAGCCGGAAGAAGCGGTCGTTGACCCGGAGATTGACGGCGCGAAGGCTCTCCTCGGACGTGAACCGGCCGCTGACCCTGAGGCTGACCGTCTCGGGGCCGGCCTGCACGATGCCGGAAGGCGCCACCGCATTCTGCGCCTGCAGGCTCTGCAGGATCGCCTGCTGGTCGAGGCCCAGCCCGGCGACGTGCTGGGTCGAGAAGTTGAGATGCACGACCTCGTCCTGCACGCCCAGCAGCTCGACCCGGCCGGCACCGTGGATCTTCAGGATCTGCGCCCTCGCCTCCTCGGCATAGTCGCGGAGCTGGCGGAACGAGAGGCCGTCGGCCGTGAGCGCGTAGATGGTGCCGAACACATCGCCGAACTGGTCGTTGAAGAACGGACCCTGCACGTTCGCCGGCAGGTCGCTCTTGATATCGCCGATCTTGTTGCGGACCTGGACCCAGAGCGCCCTGATCTCGCGCGCCGGGGTGGCGTCCTTGAGGTTGACGAAAACCGTGGTCTGGCCGGGCGTGGTGTAGCTCTTGGTGAAATCGAGCGCGTCGAGTTCCTGGAGCTTGCGTTCGATGCGGTCGGTGACCTGGTTGGTCATCTCGCCCACCGTGGCGCCGGGCCAGCTCGCCTGCACGATCATGGTCTTGATGGTGAAGGCGGGATCTTCCTCGCGTCCGAGCCGCTGATAGGAGAGCCCGCCCGCCAGCACGACCAGCAGCATCAGGAACCAGACGAAGGAGCGGTGGCCGAGTGCCCATTCCGAGAGATTGAACCGGCTCACCTGGATGCTCCGTCCTTGGGGGCTCCGTCGAGAATCTTCACCGTCTGCCCCGGCGTCAGGCTATGGACGCCCGCCACGACAACCCGCTCGCCGGCCACCAGGCCCGACGTCACGACGATGCCGGCCTCGTCGCGCGATGCAACGACGACGTCGCGCAGGGACACCTTCGCGTCGGGCGTGTCGGCTTCCTTCGCCACCACCCATACCTGGGTCTTGCCATCGCGCTCGAGCAGCGCCGTCGCGGGCAGGTCGATCCTGGGCGATATCGTCGTTTGCAAGGTCACGGATATCGTGATGCCGAGCCGGAAGGCCGCCGGCGGATTGTCCAGGGTGAGGTAGACGGTGCGCGTGCGCGTGTTCGGGTCGGCTGCGGGGTCGACGCCGCGCACGGCCACGGCCTTGATCGCCGTCAGGGAGTCGAGCCGCACCATCATGTCGAAATCGTTGCGGCCCAGCAGGGCATCGGCGACGTCGCTGGGGACCGAGAACACGGCCTCCCGGATCTCGGGCCGTGCGATGGTGACGATCTTCTGGCCGGGATTGACCACCTGACCCGGCTCGGCATAGCGGCCGGTCACAACGCCGTCGAAGTCAGCGTGGATCCGGGTGAAGGACAGCACGTCCTGCGCCTTGCGAAGCGAGGCCTGGGCGCGGGTGACGGCGGCGGCGGCGGTGTCGCGGTTCTGGACGATGAGATCGAACTGCGCCTGCGGGGTGATGTTGCGCTCGACCAGGGGACGCTGGCGCTTCTCCTCGGCCTCGGCGTTGACGTACTGCGCTTCGGCATTGGCGAGGACGGCCTCGGCATTGCGCACCAGGAGCAGCTGCACTGCCGGATCGAGCGCCGCGATTTCGTCGCCCTTCTTCACGATCGCGCCGACGTCGACGAAGCGCGCCACCATGCGGCCGAAGATGCGAAAGCCGACGTCGGTGCTGAAGCGCGGCTGAATGCTGCCGGCGAACGGCCCGAGTATCTCGGTGGTGCGGACCACGGCCTTGACCGAGAGCACAGGCCGAACCGGCGGGGCCGCCGCGGCTTGCTGGTCCTCCTTGCATGCGGCGAGAGGCGCGAGCAGGGCGAGCACCAGCAGCCAGTTCCGGCCGCGCCTCATGGCTTTGTCTCCGCCGCGATCTCGACCTTCTGGCCCGGGCGCAGCAATTGTGTGCCGGCGCTCACGACGATCTGGCCGGCTTCGAGTCCACCCGTCACGGCAATGGTGTCGCGATTGTACCGATCGATGGTGACCGGCGTCAGCGATACCGTGGTGCTGCGCGGGTCGACCACCCATACGGCCGGGCTTCCCGCGAGCTCGAACAGGGCGCCCCACGGCAGCAGGAAGACCTTGCGTTGCTTCATCGGGCCCTTGCCGTTGACCACGGAACCCAGGGTCATGGCGGCGGGCGTCTGGCGCAGGCCGACTTTCACGGTGATGGTCATCGTGCTGGCGTTGACCGCCGGCGAGATCTCGCGCACGTCGCCGACCGTGGCGACGGCCGGGTCCGAGACCAGCGAGATGGCGAGCCCCTTGTCCATGACGACATTGGCCAGTGCCCATTCGCCGACGTTGAAGACCGCGTCGCGGGGACCGTCACGCGCCACGGTATAGACGGCTTGCGCCTGCGACACGACTTGGCCAGCCTCGACGGCGCGTGCGGTGACGATGCCATCGGCATCGGCTCTCAACTCGGTATAGGAGAGCTGGTCCTGTGCCGAGGCGAGCTGGGCGCGAGCCTGGTCGACCTGCGACTGAGCCGAACGCAGGGCAGCCTCGGCCTGGTCGTGCTCGCGGCGCGTGGTGTTGCCGGTGGTGAGCAGGTTCTTCTGGCGTTCGAAACTCGCGGTGGATTGGCGGAGCTGCGCGTCGGCCGATTGAAGACCGGCCTTGGCCGATTCGAGTTCGGCTTCCTGCTCGACCGGGTCGAGGCGGGCGAGCAGCTGGTTGCGGGCGACGGCGTCGCCGACATTCACCAGGCGCTCGCTGATCTTGCCGCCGACCCTGAACGAGAGCTCGGTCTCCACTTGCGCCGCAATGACGCCGGTGAGGGTGACCGTTGGTGCGAATTCGACAAGCTCGGCAATGGTGGCCTTGACCCGGGTGAGCGGCCGCTGCGCGACCGCGTCCTCCCGGCAGCCCGCAACCAGGCCGAGAAGGACGAGACCCACGCACGACAATACCGGCCGGCTCCAGCGACGTAGGAAGTGTGACGGAATCTGTGGCTCCCCTTTCTGGAATGATAACAGGTTCCACAATTGAAGCCGAGGGTGGGCGCCGACATAATGCAGTCATGCCATTGATCGAGCGTCTTACCTTTACCGGCCTCGAATACGCATTCGAGCCGGCGAAAGCCTACGGCATGTCGCGAGGCGGCGGGTTTCGCCGGCAGGGCGGGCTGATCGAGGTCGTGACCGACGCCGGAGTGCGCGGCATCGGCGAGGCCTTCGGCAATCCCTTCGTGACCCGCGAATACTTTCGCATGGTCGAGCCGATGTTCGTCGGCAAGAGCGTGTTCGACTTCGACCATATCGAGGCCCGGATCCGCAATGCCATGTACCATCTGGGCGTCGGCAACCAGCTCACCGCCTGCCTGGCCGGCATCAACGTGGCGCTGTACGACGCCATCGCGCGCGGCTTCGGTGTCAGGGTCTGCGACCTGATCGGTGGCTGCGGCACGACGCGGATCCCGGCCTATGCCTCGACGGGCTTCTTCTCCGACGATCCCGACCGGCAGCTCGGCCACATGCTGGCCGAGGCGGCTGGGCATCCTTTCGCCGGCGCCAAGATCAAGATCGGCCGCGGCATCAAGAGCGATCTCGAGCGGGTGCGCCAGGCACGCGAGGCGCTGGGCCCAGACAAGCTGCTGATCGTCGATATCAATGGGGCCTACACCGCCGACGTGGCGCTGGAGTGCGCGCGCGCCATCGCGCCGTTCGACATTCACTGGATCGAGGAGCCACTGCCGCCGGGCGACCTTCACGGCTATGCCGAGTTGCGGGTGCGTTCGCCGATCCCGATCGCGGCAGGCGAGGCGCATCACACGGTCCGCGACTTTCGCGCCCTGATCGAGGGCCGTTGCCTCGACATCGTGCAGCCCTCGATCCCGGCCACCGGTGGCCTCACCGAGGCCCGGCGTATCGCAACGCTCGCCGCCGCCGCGAACCTGCGGGTGGCACCACATGTCTGGGGCGGTGCGGTCGGGTTGGCGACAGCTTGCCATTTCATCGCCGCGATGCCGGCCTCGCCGCACACCGACCATCCGCCCCATCCGGTGATGCTCGAATACGACATGAGCGACAATGCACTGCGGACGCAGTTGCTGAAGACGCCGCTCAGGCTCGAGGCCGGGCATGTGCTGCTGCCCGAGGGGCCCGGCCTCGGCATCGAACTCGATCCCGCCGCCGTCGACCGCTACCGGGTGTGTTGATGGGGCCCGTGAAAGTCGATCCGGCCAAGGTCCGTGAATTCGCGACCGCCGCGCGTCTCTACCAATGGCTTGGCAAGCAGCACGACAAGGCGGATGAGCTCTGGATCAAGATTCACAAGGTGGATTCGGGGCTGAAGTCGATCACGCCGAAGGAAGCCATCGACGTCGTGCTGTGCTGGGGCTGGATCGACGGGTTGCGCAAGGGGTTCGATGGCAAGAGCTACCTGCAGCGCTACACGCCGCGTGGCCGCAAGAGCGTCTGGAGCCAGATCAATGTCGACAACATTGCCCGGCTGATCGAGGAAGGCCGGATGACTGCGCACGGGCTGAAGCAGGTCGATGCGGCCAAGGCCGACGGGCGCTGGGACCGCGCCTACAGGAGCAAGGGCACACAGATCCCGGACGATCTCCGGGCCGCCATCGACGCCGAACCCAAGGCCAAGGTGATGCTGGAAAAACTGAGCGCGCAGAATCGTTTTGCGCTCGCCTTCCGCACCGCCAACATGAAGACCGAGGCTGGGCGGCAGAAGAAGATCGCGACCTTCGTGGCGATGCTGAAGCGCGGCGAGACGATCTACCCGCAGGGCAGGAAATAACCTCCTGGGTTTGCTGATCGGCGCAGGCCGTGCCAATCTTTCGCCCTGAAATTGGGGCCACGGGGAAGGTTTTGGACATGACCAACGCAACGCGTCGGACGATGGCGGCGGGTGCTGCTCTCTTCATCCTCGGTCTGGCCGGCGGGGCGGCCGCGCAGGCGCCGGCACCGGTCAAGATCGGCGTCATCTATCCGCTGAGCGGCAATTCGGCCAATGCCGGCAACTACTCCAAGATGGCGATCGAGGTCGGCGCCGACGTGATCAACAACGGCAACGCCGAACTCGCCAAGATCATGCCGCTGGCCAAGGGCGGCGGCCTGCCCGGTCTCAAGGGCGCCAAGATCCAGCTGATCTTCGCCGACAACCAGGGCACGCCGGCCGCCGGCCAGAACCAGGCGCTGCGGCTGATCTCCGAGGAGAAGGTGGCGGCGCTGATCGGCGCCTACCAGTCCGGCATCACGGTTACCGCGAGTGCCATCGCCGAGCGCCACGGCGTTCCGTTCCTCACCGCCGAGTCGGTCGCGGCCAATCTCACCGAGCGCGGCTTCAAGTGGTTCTTCCGCACCACGCCGGTGGCCGCTGATTTCGCGCGCGCCTATTCGTCGTTCCTCAAGGAGCAGAAGGCAGCAGGACAGAAGGTCAACAACATCGCGATCGTCCACGAGAACACCGAATACGGCAACTCGGTCGCCAGCGTCATTGCCGACCAGTTCGGCAAGGACGGCCTCACTGTCAGCCAGAAGATCAACTATTCCGCCAACTCCAGCGACGTGCAGCCCCAGGTGCTGCAGCTCAAGGAGAAGAATCCCGACGTCGTGATCTTCATCTCCTACACCTCGGACGCGATCCTCTACGCCAAGACGATGAAGGAGCTGAACTGGAAGCCGGCGATCATGATCGCCGACAACGCGGGCTTCAACGATCCCTCGTTCGTCAAGAGCATGGCTCCCACGGTCGAGGGGCTGATCAACCGCTCGGCCTACTCCGCCGGCAAGCCGGGTAGCGTGCCGGCCCTTTTCAACGCGCTCTACAAGGCCAAGACCGGCGGCGACGATCTCGACGACGTGTCGGTGCGCGGCCTGCAGGGCTTCCTGGTGATGGCCGATGCCATCAATCGCGCGGGTTCCACCGACCCGGCCAAGATCCGCGATGCGCTGAAAGCCACCGACCTCAAGGCCGACCAGATGGCGGCGGGCTACGACGGCGTGAAGTTCGACGACAAGGGCCAGAACATCCTGGCGTCGAGCGTGGTCACCCAGATGCGCGGCGGCCAGTATCTTTCGGTCTTCCCGAAGGCGCGCGCCACCACTGATGTGATCCTGCCCTACAAGGGCTGGTAAGCAGGCGTAGCGGCAGCAGCAGGCGAGGCGCATGTCGGCCACGCTCGTGCAGGTGATCGTGGGCGGGCTGTTGCTCGGTGCGGTCTATGCGTTGTTCTCGTCGGGCCTCACCCTGATCTGGGGCATGATGAACGTCGTGAACTTCGCCCACGGCGACTTCGTCATGCTGGGCATGTACAGCGCCGTCATGGTGTGGACGGCGCTGGGAGGTGGCCCGTTCGCAGCGGTGCCGATCGCCGCCATGCTGATCGGGACACTGGGGGTGGCGAGCTATTTCCTGCTGGTGCGCCATATCATGCGCGGCCCGATGCTGGCCCAGATCCTCGGCACCTTCGGCCTGGCGCTGTTTCTCCGCTACTCGGCCTTCTGGTACTTCGGCGCCAACTTCCACAGCCTGCCGGATACCGTGGTCGGCGGTTCGTTCGAGCTGATGGGCATTCGCTTTGAGGGTTCGCGCGTGCTGGCTGGCGGCATGGGCCTCGCCGTCACGCTCGCGCTGCACCTGATCCTGACCCGGACCTCGATCGGCAGCCGCATGCTGGCGGTCTCGGAGGACGCCACGGCGGCGCAGCTCATGGGCATCCGTCCGCAGCACATGCAGGCACTGGCCTGGGCCATGGCGGGTGCGGCGACGGGCATCGCCGGCGCGTTGATCGCCAATTTCTTTCCGACCTCACCCACGGTCGGCGAGACGCTGGCCATTCTGGCCTTCGTCACCGTCTCGTTCGGCGGCTTCGGCAGCGTGCTGGGCGCGTTGGTTGCCGGCCTGATCATCGGCGTCGTGGAGTCGCTGTCGGCCTATCTCATCGGGCCGGTCTACAAGGACGTCGTCGTCTACATCCTCTTCGTGCTGGTGCTGTGGTTCCGGCCGCAGGGCCTGATGGGTAAGGCGTGAAGCGGCTCCTGATACCCGCGCTGGTCGTCCTGGTGCTTGCCTATCCCGTGCTGACCATGGAGTCCCCGGTCTATCAGCGGCTGGGCGCGTTGGTGCTGCTGGCGGCGATCGGTGCCTCGGCGTGGAACATCGTCGGTGGCTACGCCGGCCAGGTCTCGGTCGGCCATGCCGTGTTCTTCGGCTTCGGCGCTTATTCGTCGGTCGTGGTCTACACCCATCTCGGCTGGCCGCCGATCGCAGGCGCGCCGCTCGGCATGGCGCTGAGCGTCGGTCTTGCCTCGATCATCGGCGTGCCGACTCTCCGCCTGTCGGGGCATTATTTCAGCATGGCGACGATCGCCGTGGCCGAACTGGTGCGGGTGCTGTCCTCGACCAGCGAATTCCTGGGCGGCGCGCAGGGGCTGGGCGGGCCGGCCCTGCCGCGCTCCGTCCTCGATCTCTCGTTCCTCTCGGCGATGCCGTACTACTACATCTTCCTCGCCGTGCTGGCGTTCATCCTGTGGCTGACGTGGACCATCGAGCGCGGCCGCATGGGCTTCTACCTGCGCGCCATCAAGGACAGCGAACGCGCCGCGCGCTCGCTGGGCGTCTCGGCCGGCCGCTACAAGCTTTACGCCTACATGCTGAGCGGCGCCTTCGCCTCGCTCGCGGGCTCGCTCTATCTCTGCATGTTCGGCTTCGTCGATCCCGAATCGGGCTTCGGCATTCTGATCTCGGTCAAGATGCTGGTGATGGCAGCCCTCGGTGGCGCCGGACAGCTGTTCGGGCCGCTGGTCGGCGCGCTCATCCTGGTGCCGCTGGAGGAACTGTCGAACAGCTACCTCGGCGGCCGCGGCGCCGGCCTCACTTTCGTTGTCTACGGCGCCATCATCGTGATCATCGCCCGCTTCCTGCCGAGCGGCCTGCTTTCCCTGTTCGATCGTAAAGCCGCGCCGCCTCCACCAAAGGCCGATGCTGCCGCCGCCAAACCTGTGAGCGGTCATGCTGATTGACGCCCGTCACGTCACCAAGGCGTTCGGCGCCTTCAAGGCCGTCGACGACGCCTCGGTCACGGTCGAGGAGGGCGATATCCTGGGCCTGATCGGCCCCAACGGCGCCGGCAAGTCGACCTTCTTCAACTGCCTGACCGGCGACCTGCCGACGACTTCCGGCACCGTGCATTTCGCCGGCGTCGACGTCACACGCGCACCGCCGGAGACGCGCGCGCGGCTGGGATTGGCGCGCAGCTTCCAGGTACCGCTCACCTTCGAATCGATGTCGGTGCTCGACAACGTCACGATCGGCGCGCTGCTGCGCCACCCCAATGCCCGGGACGCGCGCGCCAAGGCGCTGATGGTCCTGGAAAGAGTGGGGCTCGCCCGCCTCGCTGACCAGCCGGCCAAAAGCCTCGGCACGCCCGGTCGCAAGCGCCTCGAGATCGCCCGGGCGCTGGCCTCGGAGCCCAAGGCGCTGCTGCTCGACGAAGCGATGGCCGGCCTTACGCCCACCGAGGTGCATGAGGCGATCGAGCTGGTCCGCCGCATTCACGGTGGCGGCATCACCATCGTGATCGTCGAGCACATCATGGAAGTGATCGTCTCGCTCGCCCAGCGCGTGGTGGTGTTCCATCAGGGCCGCGAGATCGCCCGCGGCACGCCGCGCGAAGTGACGAGCAATCCCCGGGTGATCGAAGCCTATCTCGGCCGCCGTAAGGTGCGGCACGGCGACGAAGCGGCAGGCCAGCCGTGAGCGAGCTCCTGCTGAACATCGAGCATCTCGAGGTCCGCTACGGCGACCTGATCGGCGTAGCCGACGTTTCGCTGAAAGTCCCGAAAGGGTCGGTCGTGGCGCTGCTCGGCTCCAACGGCGCCGGCAAAACGACGACGCTCAACGCCATTGCCGGGATCGCGCGCGTTTCCGCGGGCAAGGTCGAATTCCATGGCGAGAACATTGCCGGCCAGCCGGCCTACGCCATCGTGCGTAAGGGGCTGGCGCTGTCGCCTGAGGGCTGGCGGCTGTTCGCCCAGCAGAGTGTCGAGAACAACCTCATGCTGGGGGCGACGCCGCTGGCCGACCGGCGGCGCATCCCGCGCCTGATCGAGCGCGTCTACGCCGTCTTCCCCAAGCTGGCGGAGCGGCGCAACCAGCGCGCCGGCACGATGTCCGGCGGCGAGCGCCAGATGCTGGCCGTCGGCCGCGCGCTGATGAGCGAGCCCGAGCTGTTGCTGCTCGACGAGCCCAGCCTCGGCCTGGCGCCCGCCATCGTCGACACCATGTACGACAGCTTTGCCGCATTGCACAAAGACGGCCAGACGATCCTGCTCGCCGAGCAGTCGGTCGATCTGGCCCTGGAGGCAGCCGATCACGCCTATGTCCTGCAGGTCGGCCGCACCGTGCTCGAAGGGCCGGCCAAGGCGATGCTCGATAATCCCGATGTTCAAAGGATCTATCTGGGTATTGAATAGGCAGAACGACCAAGGGGGTACGTCATGCCGATGACCAATCGACTCTATGCCGAATTTCTCGGCACCGGGTGGCTCGTTCTCGGCGGCTGCGGCAGCGCGGTCCTCGCGGCGGCCTTTCCCCAACTCGGCATCGGCTTCGCCGGCGTGGCGCTCGCGTTCGGCCTCACGGTGCTGACGATGGTCTACGCTCTCGGGCCTGTGTCGGGCGGCCACTTCAATCCCGCCGTGACCGTCGGCCTCGCCGTGGCTGGACGCTTCCCCAAGGGCGAAGTGCTGCTCTACGTGGTGGCGCAGGTGCTGGGCGGTATCGCCGGTGCCGCCATCCTCTACGTCGTCGCCACCGGCAAGGCCGGCGCCGAGATCGGCGGCTTCGCGACCAACGGCTATGGCGCGCAATCGCCCGGGAAGTACGGTCTGGTAGCGGCGCTCGTGATCGAGGTCGTCATGACCTTCGGGTTCGTGACCATCATCCTGGGTGCTACCGATAAACGCGCGCATCCCGCCGCCGCGGGCCTCGCGATCGGCCTGGCGCTCACGCTGATCCATCTGGTGAGCATTCCCGTCACCAACACGTCGGTGAATCCGGCGCGCAGCACGGCGCCGGCGCTGTTCGTGGGTGGTGCGGCGTTGTCGCAGCTCTGGCTGTTCTGGGTGGCGCCACTGCTGGGCGGCGCGATCGCGGGCCTCGCCTATGGGCTTCTGCGCCGTGACGACTGACGGCACGCGCCTCTCAATGTAAGATGAAGGACGCCGACCTGCTTCCACCTCAAAGGATCGAACAATGACCATTGGCAAGTATGTCGTTCTCGCCGCCGTTGCTTTGGCGTTTCCGGGGGCCGCCATGGCGCAGGACGCCGAGGTGAAGTTCTGGCTGAAGGCGGCGCCGGGAAATATCCAGGGCTGTATCGCCGCCGATCCGCAGTTTACCCGCGAGCATACCTTCACGCTGAAGAGCGGCCAGGCGGAGGTCGGTATGCCGGGCAACATCCACGTCAAGCTGAAGCTCGTCGCCCAAAATCCGCGATGGATTTCAAGGTGAAGCAGGCGCATGGATCTGAAAGCTGATTTTCAGACCTTCCCCGCTGTTCGCGCACCGCCTTTGCTTCATCGAGAGCGTTGCGGCGTCGGTTACCCCTTCGATTTTGGCCGCAGCGGCGCG
>CAMDOT010000080.1 GCA_945903635.1 Rhizobium sp. Q54
CTCGATCGCATGGAGTTCTACGTCTACGAGACGCAGCAGGTCATCAAGGCCGAGCAGCGCCCGATCGTGATGATCACCTCGAACAACGAGAAGGAGCTGCCCGACGCCTTCCTGCGCCGCTGCTTCTTCCACTACATCCGCTTCCCCGACCGCGAGACGATGACCCAGATCGTCGACGTCCACTTCCCCGACCTGCAGCGCAACCTGCTGCGCGAGGCGCTGAACGTCTTCTACGACATCCGCGAAGTGCCCGGCCTCAAGAAGAAGCCCTCGACCTCCGAGCTGCTCGACTGGCTGAAGCTGCTGATGGTCGAGGACATGTCGCCGGACGCGTTGCGCTCCAAGGATTCGAAGCAGCTCATTCCGCCGCTGCATGGTGCGCTGCTCAAGAACGAGCAGGACGTGCATCTGTTCGAGCGCCTGGCGTTCATGGCGCGGCGGGAGCAACGCCAGTAACGCCCCCAGTGGCCAATGGGAGATCGCGATGTTCGTGAATTTCTTCCTTGAACTGCGCCAGGCCAAGGTGCCGGTCTCCATCAAGGAGTATCTCGCCCTGATGGAGGGCATGGACAAAGGCGTCTCCGACTACAGCGTCGACGATTTCTATTATCTGTCGCGCGCCATCCTGGTGAAGGATGAGCGCAACCTCGACAAGTTCGACCGGGTCTTCGGCCATATCTTCAAGGGCCTCGAGGCCGTGCCCGGTGAGGGCATTGCCGCCGAAATTCCCGAGGAGTGGCTGCGCAAGCTCGCCGAGAAGCTTCTCACCGAGGAGGAGAAGAAGCAGATCGAGGCGATGGGCGGCTGGGAGAAGCTCATGGAGACGCTGAAGAAGCGGCTCGAGGAGCAGCAGAAGCGCCACCAGGGCGGCAGCAAGTGGATCGGCACGGCGGGAACCTCGCCGTTCGGTGCCCACGGCTTCAATCCCGAGGGCGTGCGCATCGGCCAGGACAAGAACCGCGAGGGCCGCGCGGTCAAGGTGTGGGACAAGCGCGAGTACAAGAACCTCGACGACACCGTCGAGATCGGCACGCGCAACATCAAGATCGCGCTCCGGCGGCTGCGCAAGTTTGCGCGGGAAGGCGCCGAGGTCGAGCTCGACATGCCCGACACGATCCGCTCGACGGCGCGCAACGCGGGCTATCTCGACATCAAGATGGTGCCGGAGCGGCGCAACAAGGTGAAGCTGCTGATCCTGTTCGACATCGGCGGCTCGATGGATGCGCATATCCGCGTCTGCGAGGAGCTGTTCTCGGCGGCGCGTTCGGAGTTCAAGCATCTCGAATTCTTCTACTTCCACAACTGCCTCTACGAAAAGCTGTGGAAGGACAACCGCCGCCGCCACGTCGACACCTTCTCGACCGCGCAGCTGCTCCATACCTATCCGGCCGACTACAAGGTGCTGTTCGTCGGCGACGCCTCGATGAGCCCTTACGAGATCGCCTATCCCGGCGGCTCGGTGGAGCATTGGAACGAGGAATCGGGCCAGACCTGGATCCAGCGGGTGGCCGACACGTATCGCAGCATGGTGTGGCTCAACCCGGTGCCCGAGCGGCACTGGAGCTACACGCCGTCGATCCAGCTGCTGCAGCAGCTGAGCTCCAACCGCATGTTCCCGCTCACGCTGGGCGGTCTCGATAGCGCGATGAAGGAATTGAACAAATAGCCTTGCTGTAGCCTTCCCCCTCCGCCCTTCGGGCACCTCCCCCGTAAGACGGGGGAGGGGGATAATCCTTCTTTTCCTCCCCCATCATATGGGGGAGGTGCCCGAAGGGCGGAGGGGGGAGAGCCGCAGTCGAGGTTTCTCTGGGAGGAGATCAAAATGAAGACCGGTCCGGCAATCGCGGAAATCCTCAAGCGCGAGGGTGTGGAATATCTCTTCGCCTATCCCGTCAATCATCTCATCGAGCATTGCGCGGCGATCGACATCCGCCCGATCATCGTGCGCCAGGAGCGCATCGGCCTGCACATGGCCGATGCCATGTCGCGCCTGACCAAGGGCCGCAAGATGGGCGTGTTCTGCATGCAGAGCGGCCCCGGCTCGGAGAACGCCTACGGCGGCGTGGCCCAGGCCTTCGGCGAATCGGTGCCGCTGCTGGTCATCCCGGCGGGCTATCCGCGCCGCATCGCCCACGTGCCGCCCAACTTCAATTCGACCATCACCATGGCGCATGTCGCCAAGCATGCCGAGCCGATCACTTCGGGCGCCGACATCGAGAACGTCATGCGCCGGGCCTTCAGCCTGCTGCGCAACGGCCGCGGCGCGCCGGTCATCATCGAGTTTCCGGCCGAGGCCAATGGCGAGGACGCGCCCGATCCGCTGACCTACGTGCCGGTCGTCGCCACCAAGTACGGTCCCGATCCCGCTGCGGTGAAGGAAGCCGCCAAGGTGCTGGTCGCCGCCAAGCGCCCGATCATCTATGCCGGCCATGGCGTGCATTGGGCCGAGGCCTATGACGAGCTGAAGGAGCTGGCCGAGCTTCTGGCCATTCCGGTCTGCACCTCGCTGCAGGGTAAGAGCAGCTTCGACGAAACCCATCCGCTGTCGCTGGGCTCGGGCGGCCGCGCCTATCCGAAGCAGGTGCGCTACTTCCTCGACCATTGCGACGTGCTGTTCGGCGTCGGCTGTTCCTTCACCGAGACCAACTTCGGCATCTCGATGCCCAAGGGCAAGACGGTGATCCATACGACGCTGGATCCCAACCATCTCAACAAGGACGTGCGCGCCCAGTACGGCCTGATCGGCGATGCCAAGCTCGCGTTGCGCGCCATGATCGACGAGTGCAGCAAGCTGGTCGGCGGTAAGAAGCGCGACGCAGCACCCGTCGTGGCCGAGATCAAGCCGATGGCCGACGAGTGGCTGAAAGAGTGGATGCCCAAGCTCACCAACAACGAGGCGCCGCTCAACCCCTACCGCGTGCTGTGGGACCTGCAGAACACGGTCGACAAGGCCAACACCATCATCACCCACGACGCCGGCAGCCCGCGCGACCAGCTCTCGCCGTTCTGGAAGACGACGGCGCCGCACACCTACATCGGCTGGGGCAAGACCACCCAGCTGGGCTACGGCCTCGGGCTCGCCATGGGCGCCAAGCTCGCGATGCCGGACAAGCTCTGCATCAACGTCTGGGGCGATGCCGCGATCGGCTTCACCGGCATGGATTTCGAGACCGCGGTGCGCGAGCGCATCCCGATCATGTCGATCCTGCTCAACAACTTCTCGATGGCGATCGAACTGCACATCATGAAGGTCTCGACCGAGAAGTATCGCTCGACCGACATCTCGGGCGATTACGCCGCCATGGCCCGCGCCTTCGGCGGCTACGGCGAGCGGGTGACCAAGCCCGAGGATATCATTCCCGCCATCAAGCGCGGCATCGAGCAGACCAAGAAGGGCGTGCCGGTGCTGCTCGAGTTCATCACGTCGAAGGAAGTGACGATCTCGGTGCCGAAATAGCGCTTGCTGACGTCATGCCTTTCTCCCCGCTCGCTGATAGGGCAATCGCATATGGCTTTTATCCGTCGTCCTGAGCGGAGCGCCGAAGGCGCGTAGTCGAAGGACCTCTTTTATGCGGCAGCCCGTCGTCTATGTCCTTGCGAGCGCGACGGGTCGGGCTCTGTACATCGGCGTCACGACCGATTTGCCGCGACGTCTGCAAGAGCATAGGCTCGGACGGGTAATCCATACAGCGAAGTATAAGATTGATCGTCTGATCTACGTCGAGCATTTCGAGGCCGCACCTGACGCGATCGCCCGGGAAAAGCAATTGAAGGGTTGGACACGGGCGAAGAAGGTCGCCCTGATCAATCGATCGAACCCGGATTGGCGAGACCTCGCCGGCGAGATCGATGGCTAAAAAAGGTCCTTCGACTGCGCCGCCCTGCGGGCGGCTTCGCTCAGGACGACGAGAAATAGCCATAAACGATTGCTCCGCCCGCTATGGGGAGAGGATTTGACGGAGATGCCAATGACAAGAATCCTCACTCCCACCGACGAAGTCGACATCAAGACCCACGACGGCCTCTGGATGTCGGCCGTCGACGCCGAGCGCGTCACTGGCTGGACGCTGAAGCCCGAAGGCATGTGCCGGGCCGAGTCCTGCGTGCCGCTGCCGGCGGATGCCGTGAAGGGCAAGGACGTGAACGTCGAGGCGTTCTGGAAGAAGCTGGGCGGGCCTGTCGTGGCCAACGACGCGCGCGACGTGTTTGCGCTGGGCGCGCCGGCCGACGAGCGCAACGCGGCGCTCGAGGGTCTCGCGGCGCCGGACTTCACGTTGCCGGACATCGATGGCGTGCCGCGGTCGCTGTCGCAGCTCCGGGGCAAGAAGGTCTTTCTCGCCACATGGGCCAGTTGGTGAGGCTGCCGTTTCGACTTGCCCGTGTGGCAGCAACTCTACGCCGAACTCAAGGATAAGAACTTCATGGTCGTGGCCGTCGCGGAGGAAAGCCGCGGCGCCGATCACGCGAAGCAATGGATCGACGCCGCCAAGTCCGACTACTGGCAGCTGATCGACACCGATCATCGCCTCGAGGATCTCTACAATCTCGTGAACGTGCCGCAGGCGATCTGGATCGACGAGCAGGGCATGATCGCCCGTCCGCCCGAAACCGCAGGCTCGACCGATCATTTCCGCCGCATGGACCTCAAGACCCGCACCATGGCGCCCGAGGATCAGGTGGCGCGCCAGGCGGCACGTGATGCCTATATGCAGGCGATTCGCGACTGGGTGACCACCGGCAAGCATGCGCTGCCGGCCGACGACGCCCGGGCCGGGCTGCCCAAGGTGACGCCCCGGATCGCCGAGGCACGGGCACGGTTCCGGCTCGGCGTCTGGCTGCGCGCCCATGGCAGCACGGCCGAGGGCGATCGCCAGATGAACGAGGCGAGCAGCCTGCACCCCGAGTCATGGAGCCTGTGGCGGCAGGCGGCCGATCTCGACGAGGTCGGCAAGGCGTCGGGCCCTGATTTCTGGAAGCGCGTGCAGGCCCTGGGTGAAAGGCCCTACTATCCGCCTCCCAAGCTCTAGGGAGAGCAGATGCGCCTGTCCTGGCAGGACCTCGGAAAGCCGCGCGCCGACAAGGCCGGTGGCAAAGCCGTCGAAGTCGCGGGCTTTCCGCTAACGTTGTTCTCGACGGGCACCGCCGACCATTTTCTGATGATGGCCGAGCCCGGCTGCTGCCAGGGCTGCGTGCCCAACAACCCGCTGGCCGTGGTCGAGATTTTCGCTGACCAGCCGTTGAAGCTCGGTCGCGGCGCGCTACGCCTCCACGGCACTTGGCGCGTATCGTCCGATAGCGATGGATGGCGCTATCAACTGCATGGTGCCAGCGTGACTCCCGGGATGACGCGGCGCGCGCTGATGGCCGCGAGCCCGCTCTTCTGTCTTCCGGTGCCCGCGATGGCGCAAATCGCTGACGGCACCGCGGTCGACGTCCACAGCCACGCCGGCAACATCATCCAGATGAGCTTTGGCCGCGGCCAGGCACTCGCCGTCGCCACGCCCATGAGCCAGGGCGGAGTCTCCGCGATCTGCCTCGCGGTCGTTTCCGACTCGCCGATCATCACGACGAGCGGCGGTCGATTGCGGCCGGGCCGGGATCCCAGGCCGGGCGAACTCTACACCTTCAGCCAAGCCTCGTTTCCGGCACTGCACAGGCTCGCCCGGGAGCAGAACCTCGCGATTGTCCGCACGGCGGCGGAGCTGCGCGCGGCCCGGTCCAGCCGGCCCTCCGTCATCGTCTCGTCGGAAGGCGCGGATTTCCTCGAAGGCCGGATCGAGCGTCTCGACGAGGCCTATCAGCGCTGGGCACTGCGCCACCTCCAGCTCACGCACTACCGGCCGAACGAGCTGGGCGACATCCAGACCGAACCCAGCGTCAACGGTGGCCTCACGGCATTCGGCGCCGAGGTGATCCGTCGCTGCAACCAAATGGGTATCGTGGTGGACGTAGCGCACGGTACCTATGAACTGGTCAAGAAGGCGGCATCTGTGACCACCAAGCCGCTCGTCCTGTCGCATACCTCGCTAACCGAGAAGCCCGCGGCGTGGACACGGCGAATCCTGCCCGACCATGCGCGAGCCATCGCCGCCACTGGCGGCGTCATCGGCATCTGGCCGATCCCAGCCTATTTCCCGAACATCGTGTCCTATGCCACCGACGGCTTCGCGCGGATGGTCGACGTGGCCGGCATCGACCACGTCGGACTCGGCACCGACCAGTTGGGACTGCCCGGCGGCAGTACGATGCCGAGCTACGCCGACCTGCCGCAGCTCGCGACCGCCTTGCGCACGCGATTCAACGCGGAAGAGACGGCAAAACTTCTCGGCGGCAATTACCGGCGCGTCTTCGAGGCTTGCATCGGCTAGACCGCTGGCCTTGACTTATTTCCTATGGATTCCTATCTTCTGGTTTCGTGCTGTCGATTGTCCGCGATTTGAAACATGAGTGCCTGCAAGGCGAATGGAAGTCGAGAAATGTCCCACTTTCTTTCCCATTCCCGTCGGCGGAAATCCTTTTGAATCAATGGCTCGGGACCGAATGAGACACGCAAGATAGGAAGACTATTCCGAGACTCTGACACGCCGGACTTCACACCTCCGTGAAGGTGATGCACTCGCTATGCGGCGCGCGTCGCCTCGGTTAGGCTCTCCGCCATACTCCAAACAAACAGGAGACCGGGATGGCTGTCCTCAACGTCAACGGCAAGGCGCTCAATCACAGTGCCGATCCGCGTACACCGCTGCTGTGGGTCCTGCGCGAGCAGCTCACCCTCACCGGCACCAAATACGGCTGCGGCATCGCCCAGTGCGGCTCCTGTACCGTCCACATCGACGGCGTGGCGACGCGCTCCTGCCAGGTGCCGGTCAATTCGGTCGGCAACCGCAAGGTCACCACGATCGAAGGCCTCGCCGCCAACGGCACCTTGACCAAGATCCAGAAGGCCTGGGTCGACGCCGACGTCCCACAGTGCGGCTACTGCCAGAGCGGCATGATCATGGCGGCCACCGCGCTGCTTGCCGCCAAGCCCAAGCCGACGGATGCCGACATCGACGCGGCGATGACCAACATCTGTCGCTGCGGCACCTACCAGCAGGTGCGCGAAGCCATCCACGCCGCCGCCAAGGCCTGAGGGGAGGACACATCATGACGATCCATCAGACCTCTCTCAGCCGTCGTTCTCTTCGTCGCAGGGGCTTCCTGGTCAGCGGCGCGGCCGTCGCCGGCGGCTTCTCGCTGGGCTTCCACATTCCGTTCGAAGACGGCGCGGCGCAGGCCCAGACCGTCAAGGAGCTGAACGCCTGGGTGGTGATCCATCCCGATGACAAGGTGGTGGTCCGCATCGCCCGCTCGGAGATGGGGCAAGGCACGCTCACCGGACTCTGTCAGCTCGTCGCTGAGGAACTCGAATGCGACTGGAGCAAGGTCACCTGGGAGTATCCCACGCCGGGTGAAAACCTCGCGCGCAACCGTGTCTGGAAGAACTTCTCGACCGGCGGCAGTCGTGGCATTCGCGAGAGCAACCAGTATGTCCGCGAAGGCGGCGCCATGGCGCGCGAGATGCTGATTGCGGCAGCGGCGGCACAGCTCAAGGTCCCGGCGGCCGAACTCACCGCGGCCAACAGCGTCATCACCCACAAGGCCTCGGGCAAGACGGTGACCTACGGCGCGGTCGCCGCAGCAGCCGCGCAGCTCGAGCCGCCCAAGGAGGTGAAGCTCAAGGACCCGAAGGACTGGAAGATCGCGGGCAAGCCGGTGAAGCGGCTCGACACGGTCGAAAAGGTCACCGGCAAGCAGATCTACGGCATCGACCACACGATGCCCGGCATGCTGGTCGCGACCGTGCGCGCCTGTCCGGTGATCGGCGGCAAGCTCAAGAGCTTCGACGCCGCCAAGGTCGAGAAGATGCCCGGCGTGAAGAAGGTCGTGGCGATCGACGGCAATGCCGTGGTCGTCGTGGCCGACACCTACTGGAACGCGCGCACGGCACTTGCCGCCCTTCCCACTGATTGGGATATCGGCAAGCTCGGCGAGGTTCAGCAGGAAACGATCAACGCCATGCTGAAAGA
Source organism: Rhizobium sp. Q54 (assembly GCA_945903635.1). Taxonomy (GTDB): domain Bacteria; phylum Pseudomonadota; class Alphaproteobacteria; order Reyranellales; family Reyranellaceae; genus Reyranella. Next base: position 8,070 of record CAMDOT010000080.1, read on the forward strand.
GGGCCTCGACGCCAACGAGGCCTTCGTCGGCAACAAGGTTGGCGATGCCAAGACCGCGATCGACGGTGCGGTGAAGAAGGTCACAGCGACCTACAGCTTCCCCTATCAGCACCACGTCACCATGGAGCCGATGAACGCCACGGCACTGGTCACGGCCGACAAGTGCGAGGTCTGGTGCGGCACTCAGAACGGCGAGGCGGCTCTTGCCGCCGCGTCCGAGGCGTCCGGCCTGCCGGTCGCCAAGTGCGACGTCATCAAGCTGATGCTGGGCGGCGGCTTCGGCCGGCGTGGCCGTTCGGACTATGTCCGCCAGGCCGTGCTGGTCGCCAAGCAAATGCCCGGTACGCCGATCAAGCTGATCTGGTCGCGCGAAGAGGACATGACGCACTGCCAGTACCATCCCATCACGATGGCGAAGCTGACTGGCGGCCTCGACAAGGACGGCAACCTTGTCGGCCTGCACGTGCGCATCTCGGGGCAGTCGATCCTGGCCTCGCTGCTGCCGGGAAACCTCGTGAACGGCATGGACCCTGCGACCTTCCAGGGTCTGATGGCGAGTGGCGTCGAGGCGGCCTACGGCTACAACGTGCCGAACCTGCTGATCGATCACGCCATGCGCAATCCGCACATCACGCCGGGTTTCTGGCGCGGCGTGAACGTCAACCAGAACGCCGTCTACATGGAAAGCTTCATGGACGAGCTGGCGGACGCGGCGGGTCAGGATCCGCTGGCGTTCCGCATGAAGCTGCTCAAGCCCAAGTGGGCGGCGGTGCTGAAGGCGGCGGCCGACAAGGCGGGCTACGGCAAGCCGCTGCCCCCGGGCCACTTCCACGGCATCTCGCAGGTCATGGGCTACGGCTCCTATGTCTCGGGGGTCGCCGAAGTGTCGGTCAGTGCGGACGGCCATCTCAAGATCCACAAGATCACGGCCGCCACCAACCCCGGCCATGTCGTCAACCCGGCGCAGATCGAGCGCCAGGTCGCGGGCTCGTTCGTCTATGGCCTCTCGGCGGCACTCTACGGCGAAATCACCGTCAAGGACGGCGCCATCGAGCAGACCAACTTCGACAGCTACAACATGCTGCGCATGGACGAGATGCCCGTGGTCGAGACCGTGCTAGTGCCGACCAATGACTTCTGGGGCGGGGTCGGCGAGCCGACCATCGCCGTCGCCGCGCCCGCCGTGCTGAACGCGATCGCCCGTGCCACGGGCAAGCGCGTTCGCAACCTGCCGCTGATGCATCATGAGCTGAAGAAAGGCGCGTAAATGGGTCGATTGCTGCTGCCGGTGCTCGTCCTGGCATTCCTGTCGGGCGGCCCGGCGCAGGCGGCCGATGGCCCGCCCGGTGGGCCGCCGGGGGCCAGTTCGTGCACCGGCTGTCATGCGCCCATGAAGGTGACGGACTCCGTCATTCCGCGGATTGCCGGCCGCAAGGCGGCCGACATCGTCACCTTCATGCGCGAATACCGAAGCGGGGCGTGGCCCTCCAGCGTGATGGGCCGCATCGCCAAGGGGTTCAGTGATCCGGAAATCGACGCCATCGCGGCGTGGTTCGCGGTTCAGCCGGAGTAGGTGATGGCAACGCGTCGCACGTTTCTCAAGCTCGCGGGCCTCAAGCTCGCGGGCGCCGCCGGTCTCGCCGCCCCATCGCTCGCCTCGGCGCAGGGCGCCGGTCGAGTGGTCGTCGTGGGCGGCGGCTTCGGCGGCGCTACTGCGGCACGCACGCTGAAGCAACTCGATGCCAAGCTCAACGTCACCCTGGTCGAGCCCAACCCGATCTACACGGCCTGTCCCTTCAGCAACTCTGTGCTCGCCAATCTGCGCGAGATGTCCCAGCAGCAGTTCCGTTACGACGGCATAAAAGCGGCTGGCGTCACGGTTGCCGAAACGTCCGTGACCGCGATCGACGCCTCGGCACGAACGGCGACCCTGGCCGATGGCACGCAGCTCTCGTGGGACCGGCTGGTGCTCTCGCCCGGCATCGACTTCGATTGGGGAGCGATCCCCGGCTACGACGAAGCGGCGGCCCAGAAGATGCCGCACGCTTGGAAGGCCGGTGCCCAGACGGTGCTGCTGCGCCAGCAGCTCCAGGACATGAGGGATGGCGGCCTGGTGGTGATGTCGTCGCCGCCCAATCCGTATCGCTGTCCGCCCGGCCCGTACGAACGCGCCAGCCTGATCGCCTATTGGCTGAGCATCTGGAAGCCGAAGTCCAAGCTTCTGCTGCTCGACTCCAAGGACGCGTTCTCCAAGCAGCGTCTGTTCCAGGACGGTTGGGCGCAGCTCTATCCCGGCACGATCGAGTGGGTGCCGCTCAGCAAGGGCGGCAAGGTGACCTCGGTCGATCCGGCCACGCTGACGCTCACCACCGAGTTCGGCAGCCACAAGGCCGACGTGGCCAATGTCATCCCGCCGCAGAAGGCCGGCGCAATCGCGGCCAAGGCAGGCGTCGCCGACCGCACCGGCTGGTGCCCGGTCGAGCCGGTGGCGTTCGAGTCGACCCTGCAGCGTGGCATCCACGTGCTGGGCGATGCCGCCATCATGGGGGCGATGCCCAAGTCGGCGTTCGCGGCCAACGCCCAGGCCAAGGTCTGCGCCGCGGCCATCGTCGAGCTGCTGGCCGGCCGCGCGCCGCCGCAGCCGCTGCTGATCAACACCTGCTACAGCCTGCTGGCGGCTGACTACGGCATCTCGATCGCCGGCGTCTACCGGCCGGACAAGGGACTGCTCGCCGACGTGCCGGGCGCGGGCGGCGTGAGCCCGCTCGGCGCGGTGGGCGGCCTGCGCGGCCAGGAGGCGCTCTATGCCTCGAGCTGGTTCCGCACCATCACCGCCGAAACCTTCGGCTGAGCGATGCCGCGCCCGGGCCTGCTTGCTGCCGCCTTGGTTCTCGCAGCACCTGTCGCGGCCGCCCAGCAAGTCGCGCCGCAAGTGGTGGGCGACGCCATTCCCGCCTCGCTCACCGGCCAGCCCGGCGACGCCGCCCGCGGTCGCGCCATCGTGGCCAACCGCAGCATCGGGCTTTGCCTGCTGTGCCACTCCGGCCCGATCGCCGAGGAACGCTTCCAGGGTGACCTCTCTCCAAGCCTTGCCGGCGCGGGATCGCGCTGGTCGGAGGGTCAGCTGCGGCTGCGCATCGTCGATGGCGCGCGTCTCAATGCCGACACGATCATGCCGCCCTATTATCGGACGGGCGGCGTGCAGCGGGTCGCGCGCAGTTTCGAGGGCAAGACCATCCTGTCGGCCGCGCAGGTCGAGGATGTCGTGGCCTATCTCGCAACCTTGAAGGACTGAATGGACCACTGATGGACAGGCGTCGTTTCCTTGCCGGCACTGCTGCCATTGTCGTCCTGCCGTTCGATTCGGCCCAGGCGACGCCCGAAGCCATGGCGGCTGCCATCCGCAAGGTCGTGGGCTCTTCCCCGGTCCGCGAGGGGCGGGTGAGCCTCGACCTGCCGCCGCTGGTCGAGAACGGCAGCACCGTGCCGCTGGTCGTGTCGGTCGAGAGCCCGATGACCGAGGCCGACTACATCAAGGCCATTCACGTCTTCAACGAGAAGAACCCGCAGCCCGGTGTCTTCACCGCCCGGCTCGGGCCGCGCAACGGCCGCGCCGTCGTCGGCACGCGCATCAAGCTGGGCGACAGCCAGAAGATCGTGGCCATCGCCGAAACCTCTGGCGGGCAGTTCTGGAGCGCCAGCGCCGATGTGATCGTCACGCTCGCCGCCTGCCTCGAGGAGTCGACCTGATGGCCAACGTCCTGGTCAACGCGCCGAAGACGGCCAAGCGCGGCTCGATCGTCGAGATCAAGGCGCTGATCCTGCATCCCATGGAGACCGGCTTCCGCCCCGGCCCGAACGGCCGGATCATCCCGCGCAACATCATCGAGCGCTTCACAGCGACCTGGAACGGCACCGAGATCTTCGACATGGAGATGTCGCCCGCGATCGCCGCCAACCCGTTCGTCTCCTTCTTCGCCGTGGCGAGCGAGAGCGGTACGGTCGGCCTGCGCTGGACCGGCGACGAGGGCTTCGTCGTCGAGGAGCGGGTCTCTATCGCCGTCGAATGAAAGTGCTGCGCCTGGGCATCGGTCTGGCGATCGTCTTCGCTGCTTCCTGGGCGCTGGCCCAAGGCATCGTAGACAAGGGTGTGACCGACAAGCGCCGGTCCGGCACCCAGGACATGGGCGAGGCGCTGCAGAAGATGCAGGACGACGACACCGCCAATCCCGGCATGCTGTTCGTGCAGCTAGGCGGCCAGCTGTGGGGCAAGGCCGCGGGCGCGGCGGGGAAGTCCTGCGCCGATTGCCATGGCGGTGCGGCCAGCATGAAGGGCGTCGCCGCCCGCTATCCCGCCATCCCGAAGGGCACCGACGCACCCGTCGATCTCGAGGGCCGGATCAATCTCTGCCGCACGGCCAATCAGCAGGCCGATAGCTTTCCACCCGAGAGTCGGGAGTTGCTGGCGCTCGCGGCCTATGTCGCACACCAGTCGCGGGGATTGCCGATCGCACCGCCGGACGATCCGCGACTCGCCCCGTTCCGCACCAGGGGGCAGGACCTCTGGAAGATCCGCCAGGGCCAGCTCAACCTGTCCTGTGCGATCTGCCACGACGACAATGCCGGCAGGAAGCTGGCGGGCGTCACGATCCCGGAGGCTCATCCCACCGGCTATCCGATCTACCGGCTCGAGTGGCAGACGCTGGGGTCGCTGAAACGCCGCCTGCGCAATTGTCTTGCCGGCATCCGTGCGGAGCCCTACGCCTACGATGCCGCCGAATACGTCATGCTCGATCTGTTCCTCATGGATCGGGCGAAGGGCATGACGCTCGAATCGCCGGCCGTAAGGCCCTAGAATGAAACCATGCCCTGTTTCGGACGCCGCTCCCTGCTCGCCGCCCTGCCCGGACTTGCGCTCGTGAGCGCGCCGGCGGTTGCGGCGATGCCGCTCAAGCTCGGCACGGCCACTCCCGGCGGCGGCTTCCCGGTCTACGGCGCGGCGTTCGTCAACGCGATCAAGGGCGCCGATCCGACGTTCCAGATCGAAGAGGTCAATACCAAGGGCAGCACCGAGAACGTGCCGCTGCTCGAGGAAGGCAAGCTCGACCTCGCACTTGTGCAGGGCGAGGTGGCACAGGAGGTCTTCGCCGGCACCGGCCGCCCGCCGACCGCGCTCAAGGTCGTCACCGCGATGTATGCCTCGCCCGGCATGTTCGTCGTGCGGGGCGACAGCCGCTATCGTCGCATCGCCGAGCTCAAGGGCCAGCCCATCGCCTGGGGCGCGCGCGGGTCCGGTCTCGTCATTCTGGGCCGCACCGTGGTGGACGGCATCGGCCTCGACCCCGAGAAGGACTTCCACTCGGTCTATCTCGATCGCGCCGGCGACGGTCCGGCGATGGTCCTCGACGGCCAGGTGGCGGCCTTGTGGGGTGGCGGTGTGCGCTGGCCGGGCTTTGTTGCCGTTTCCAACAGCCCGGCAGGCGCCCGTTTCCTGGTGCCCGATGCCGCTGAGATCGATCGCATTGTGGCCAAGTACGGTTTCCTCAGGCGTCTCACCGTGCCGGCCGGCATGTATCGCAGTCAAACCGAGCCGCTTCCCACGGTGGGGTCCTGGAGCTTCGTGCTGGCGCGGCCCGGACTTCCCGACAATGTCGGGTATCGCCTGGCCGCCGCGCTGAACAAGGTCGAGCGCCTTGGCCTGCAGTCCAAGCAACTCTTGGAAACGACGGCCAAGAACACGCTTGCGGCGCTGCCGCGGCCGGGCACGCTGCAGCCCGGGGTCGAGGCGTACTACAAGGAAATCGGACTGCTGTTGTAGCGGCCCGCCGCTAGGTTTTTGACTTTGGCCGCGCCTTCGGCCGGGCCGTCTGCGGTCTGTTGTGGTTGCTGGCGTCGGGCGCCGCCTTGGCGTCGCCGCGCTTGTCGGCTTCAGCCTGCGCGCGGAGTTGGGTTCTGCGGGCTTCGATGAGACGGTTGGTCGGCGCCATCGCGAATGCCTCTGGTGGTGAATATTCGGGCTCTCGTGGCTGGGCCCGCATGGGTTGCAAGCGTAATTCAGCAGCGCGGCGCCGTCATCGCCGGGAGACGAAAATTCTCTCTCTTGTCGGCGGGGGAGATTTTTCTCCTGCAAAGGGGGGCTCATTCGACCGCCGGTTTCATTGCCGGTGGCGTACGCCGACCCCTAGAGTCGGGGATGCTCGATCTTGCCAGCGATATCGTAGCCCGCGCGACCCGCCTGCTTTTCGTCGACCGTGCGGAGCCGGCCCTCTGGACCATCGCCGTCGATGGCCGTGTGGTCGGCACGCTGCTGTGCGAGGCGGGTGTCCGTCGGCTGGCATGGTTCAAGGACGCCGACCCGCGGCTGGCGGCCTATGCCGGTCCGCTGGACGACGATGTCGAGGCGCTGGCCGCGGCCCTGGGGGTCCGGTTGGGCCGGCGGGTCAGTCTGGAATCGCTGCCGACCTGAACCACCTGTTGAGATTTGGGACAACAGGTCCGACAGTGGTTCGGCTGCTTCATCATGGGTGTTCGAAAAATGGATGCGATCGACCGCAAGATCGTGGTGCTCCTCCAGGACGATGCAAGCCTGTCGCTGGCCCAGATCGCCCATCGGGTGGGGCTGTCGCAAAGCCCGTGCTGGAAGCGCATCCAGCGCCTGGAAAAGACCGGCGTCATCCTGAAGCGCGTGGCGCTGATCTCGCCCGAATCGATCGGCGTCGGCCTCACCGTTTTCGTGTCGATCGAAACGGGAGATCATTCCTCGGCTTGGCTGTCGAAGTTCGCACAGACAGTCACCGCCATGCCCGAGGTGATGGAATTCCATCGTATGGCGGGCGACATCGACTACATGCTGCGCGTGGCGGTGCCCGACATGCAGGCCTATGACACCTTCTACAAGCGCCTGATCGACACCATGCCGCTCAAGAACGTGACGTCCCGCTTCTCGATGGAACGGGTCAAATCGACCACTGCCTATCCCCTGCCGGCCGAGCCCCGCAGTCCCTTGGCGGGCAAGAAGAAGCTCTGACCTCTCCCATAGAGGCGAAGGGGCGCACTCGCCAAGCGGCCGTGAGGGCTTCCGGTTGCGGCACTCCGGGGTTACCGTCGGCAACCATTTTACACTCCGGAGCGTTATCATGACCGTGCACGCCCTCAAGCCATCCAAAGTCGCCAGCCTCGGCTCGGAAGTCTCACCGGAGGAATGGCAGGCTCGTGTTGACCTCGCCGCCTGCTACCGCCTGATCGCGCACTACGGCATGTCCGACCTGATCGCCAACCACATCTCGATGCGCGTGCCGGGCGAGCCCCATGCCTTCCTGATCAACGCTTACGGGCTGCTCTACGAGGAAATCACCGCCTCGAGCCTGCTCAAGATCGATCACGAGGGCAATGTCCTCGCCAAGCCCGAGTTCCCCGATGGCCTCGACTACGGCGTCAACCGTGCGGGCTTCGTCATCCACTCGGCGATCCACATGGCCAAGCCCGAGGTCAACTGCATCATCCATACCCACACCTACGCCGGCATGGCGGTCTCGACCCTGGAATGCGGACTGCTGCCCAACACCCAGACCTCGATGCGTTTCGCCAAGATCAGCTATCACGACTATACCGGCGTGGTGCTCGACACCGCCGAGCGTGAGGCGCTGGCCAAGAGCCTGGGCGACAACAATGCGCTGATCCTGCGCAGCCACGGCCTGCTGACGACCGGCGCCACGATCCCCGAGGCGTTCAACGCCATGCACCGGCTCGAGCTTTCCTGCAAAACCCAGATCGCCGCAATGTCCTGCAACACGCAGATGGTGCGCGTGCCGGAGAAGGTGGTCGAAGACACCTACCAGAACTACCAGCCCAAGAAGCGTCGGCCGTTCGGTGTGCTCGACTGGCCGGCGCTGCTGAGGAAGCTGGATCGCATCGATCCGAGCTTCCGCGACTAGCTTGGACACGCCGCACAGCTCGGTACGGGCTTTTGCGGCCGTCGCCAGCGGCTACTGGACTGCGCCCGGATATCGTCTTGTCGCCTGGTCGCTGACCGGCGGCATGGTGCTGCTGGGCGTCGTCAACGTCGGCATCGCGCTCTGGCTCAACATCTGGAATCGAGACTTCTTCAATGCGCTCGACAAGAAGGACACCGCGCAGCTCATGCAGCTGCTCTGGGTGCTGGCCGCCATCGTCATCTCGGCGGGCGTAGCCGTCGCCATCCAGCTTCACGTCAAGCGCCGGCTGCAGATCAACTGGCGGTCCTGGCTGTCGCACGTCACGGTCCAGCGCTGGCTGAACGCGGGCCGTCAATATCAACTCGGCATGCTGGCCGAGGAGGTCGATAATCCCGACGGCCGCATCGCCGAGGACATTCGCGTCTCGACCGAGCTCGCCGTCGAATTCGCGCAGAGCATCCTCCAGTGCGTCCTGCAGCTCTTCACCTTCCTCAGCGTCCTCTGGATCCTGTCGGGCACGATGCCGATCAGGATCGCTGGCCTCGAATTCAACCTGCCGGGCTACATGGTCTGGTGCGCCGTGGCCTACGCGCTGATCGGCTCGCTGCTGACCTATGCGCTGGGCCGCGGCCTGATCCATGCCGGCAATGTGCGCCAGAGCCGCGAGGCCGATTTCCGCTCCGGCCTGACACGGGCGCGCGAACACGCCGAAGGCATCGCCCTGATGCGCGGCGAGGACGACGAGCGCGAGCGGCTGCGCGGCTCGTTGTTCGACCTGCGCTCGGCCTGGAACGTCCAGACGCGCGGTCAGGGCAATCTCTCGCTACTTACAAGTTCGTTGGCCTACCTTGCGCCCATCGTGCCGCTGATCGTGGCGCTGCCGCGCTATCTCGGCGGCGAGATAGCGCTGGGCGGCCTGATGCAGACGGCGCAGGCCTTCTCCAGCGTGCAATGGGCCCTGTCGTGGCTGATCGACAATTTCCCCAAGTTCGCCGAGTGGCGCGCCTCGACCGACCGCGTCGTGCATCTGCACGAGGCGCTCACCGACCTGGAAGACGATGCCGACGCGCCTGACGATGCGCGCATCGTCGTTCATCCGGCGGGCGAGTCCGACCTTCTGCTGATGCGCGAGCTGGGTGTCGCGCGCCCCGACGGCGAGATGCTGGTGGCCGAGGCCGAGGTCGAGATCCGGCGTCCCGAGAGGGTGCTGATCCGCGGCCAGTCCGGCAGCGGCAAGAGCACCATCATGCGGGCCGTGGCCGGCGTCTGGCCGTGGGGCCGCGGCGCCATCCATCTGCCGACCGGCGCCATCACCTTCATGCCGCAGAAGCCGTATTTCCCGCTCGGCACCTTGCGCGACATCATGCTCTATCCCGCAGCCCCTGAGGGCATCGACGACGAGACGCTGAAGGACATGCTGCACAGGGTCGGCCTCGATCATCTTCGCGACCGGCTCGACGAGACCGAGCGCTGGGACCACATCCTGTCGGGCGGCGAGCAGCAGCGCGTGGCGTTCGCGCGCGTGCTGGTCCACAAGCCGGACTGGATCTTCATGGACGAGGCGACCTCGGCGCTCGACGAGGCCGGCCAGGAAAACGTCATGAAGCTCCTGATCGAGGAGCTGCCCGAGACTTCTGTTGTGAGCATCGGCCATCGCCCGGGCCTAGAAGCCTTCCATACCCGCGAGCTGACCCTGGTGCCGGGCGCCGAGGGCACCAAGCTCCGCGCCCATGTCGGCAAGCGGTCGCTCACCGACATCTACCGCAAGATGGCCGCCGCCAGCCGCTCCACCCCCCGCACTCCGGGTTATTGGGCCGATCTCCGCAGGACACTGATCGGGCGGTAGGGCGTGCTGACCTGACCGCGCTGTCCTCGGTCATCTGGAACAACGCCAACACCAAGTCCGATTGCGGCATCGTGAGAGCGCTACGCGAGGAGCGACCAAAAGTTTTCCACGTCGCCGCAGATTCACTTTCTGTGAAGTGTCTCGCAACCGACTCAAGTTTGTAAAACGCCACCCCTAGCGTCCGCCGTTGTCAAAGACCGATGAACCCGCCGGTTACGAGGATCGGCTGGTGTCATGCGCGAAGAAAATCGTGCGCGCTCAAGCGGCCTAACAGCAAAGGGGCTTCAACATGGCTCTCGGACCCGGCTCAATCGCCTTCACCGGCTTCAACGCCGATGCAAATGACGGCATCTCTTTCGTTGTCCTCGAGGCCATTCCGACTGGCACGACGATCTTCTTTTCCGATCGCGAATGGACGGGCGCCGCCTTCAACACTGGCGAAGGCGGCTGGACGTGGACCGCACCGGCCGGCGGCGTGCCGGCGGGCACGATCGTCACCATGGACAACATTTCGGATTCCGATAGCGTCCCGCTCTCGACCAACATCGGTGTCGCTGCGGGTGGTTCCGGGCTCGGGTCGGACAACGAGATCGTCTATGCCTACATCGGCGCCGACGCCAATACGCCCAGCGCCTTCCTGGCTGCCCTTGCCAGCGATACTTTCACGGTCGACGGCGGCACCCTGGCTGGCACCGGTCTGACCGACGGCGTCAACGCCATCTCGTTCAGCGCCATCGATGCCGACACCGATGTTGCCTCCTACAACGGCAGCCGCTCCGGCGAGGACGATTTCGCCTCTTATGCCGCGCTGATCAACAATGCCGCCAACTGGCTGACGCAGGACGGCAGCGGCGATCAATCGGCCGACGGCACCGCGCCGGATGCGCCGTTCTCCACCCAGGCCTTCGAGCTCGCCGATCCGGGCAATGTCCTCGGTGGCATCGAGATTCTCGACCAGGCCGCGTCGCTGCAGGGCTCGGTGGCGACGCCTGTTGCGAACAATGCGCTCCTTGTGACGCGCATGGGCGGATGGTTGTCCGGCAGCGGGGCCGGCGGCTCGGAATCCATTTCCTTCGACGCCTCTACCGCTCGCGCCTATGTGACCAATGCGACGGCCGAGCGCATCGACATTCTCGACCTCTCTAACCCGGCCAGCCCGACCAAAGTCGGTGAGATTCCGCTCAGCGCGCTGCCGGGCTACGGCAACGTCAATTCCGTCGCCGTGCGCGACGGCCTGGTGGCCGTCGCTGTCCAGAACGTCGATGGCGGCGAGGCGGGCTTCGTCGTGCTCTATGACGCGGCGGGCGTGCTGATCAAGACCATCACGGTTGGCGTGCTGCCCGACCAGCTCACCTTCAGCCCGGACGGCAACCTCCTGCTGGTGGCCAACGAGGCCGAGCGATTCATCGACCGTTCTGGTCCTACGCCCGTCGTCGAGGACGCCCCGGGCACCATCACCATCATCGACGTGTCCGGCAACCCGGCCGACGCCGTGGTCCGCAACACCATCGGCTTCTCCTCGCTCGATGGCGACGAAGCCGCTCTCGACGCGCTCGGCATCAAGACGCAGGACGGCGCCACGATCAGCGGCATCACCGTTCCCGACTCCACCGTCTCGCAGGATATCGAGCCCGAATACATCACCGTCTCGCCTGATGGCACCAGGGCCTATGTGACACTGCAGGAGGTAAACGCCGTCGCGGTGATCGACCTCACGAACGCGGCAGCCGACCGGCCGATCTCGCTGCTGCCGCTGGGCTTCATCGATTTCAGCCTGGCCGGTAACGAAGCCGACTTCTCGGACCGCGACGGTCCGGGCAACACGACCTCGATCTCGGTCGGCAACAGCCCGATCAAGAGCCTGCTGCAGCCCGATGCCATCGCCTCGTATCAAGTTGGCGGCCTCACCTACTTCATCACCGCCAACGAAGGTGACAGCCGCATCCTGCAGGATTCCGTGCTGGCCGACCCTGCCATCAACGAAGCGCGCGCCAGTGCCGTGCAGGGCGGCGCACCGGCCGACTATGCCCGCGTCAACGTCGACACCGTGTGGTCGACCTCGTCCGATCTCTATGCCTTCGGCGGCCGCGGCTTCTCGATCTTCCAGCAAAATCCCGACGGCTCGATTGTCAAGGTCGAGGAGACCGGCGGCGACTTCGAGCAGATCCTGGCCTCGCTCCCCGACGCCGGCACGGTGTTCAACGGCGAGCACGGCGGCGGCTTCGACATCCGCTCCGACAACAAGGGACCGGAGCCCGAGGGCGTGGCGGTGGGCCTGGTGAACGGCACGCCCTACGTCTTCGTGGCCCTGGAGCGGATCGGCGGCGTCATGGTGTGGGACGTGTCCACGCCATCGGACGCGAAGTTCGTTCAGTACATCGCGCCGACCTCGGCGGACTACGGGGCGGAGGTCATCAAGTTCGTCGACGCGGAGCACAGTCCGACGGGCCGTCCCATGGTGATGACCGCCAATGAGGTCACGGGCAGCGTCACGACCTACGACATCGTCGATCCCTCGGTGACCCTGATCAGCACCATCCAGGGCACCGGCCATCTCTCCGCGCTCGACGGCCAGACCGTCACCACGATCGGTGTCGTGACGGCCGTCGACACCAACGGCAGCCGTGGCTTCTACATCCAGGACCCCAACGGCGACGGCAATGCCGCGACGTCCGAGGGCATCTTCGTGTTCACCAACGCTGCTCCGACCGTGAGCGTCGGCCAGCTCGTGAAGATCACGGGCGTGGTCGACGAATTCACCTCGGGGAGTGCGGCGCCCGGCAGCTTCTCGACGACAGAGATCGTCGCCACCACCGCGGTGGGCGGTGTCATCAGCGTGATCGGCACGGGCCCGGCGATCGGGGCGGTCGTGATCGGCGGCGCCGATGGCCTTCTGCCGCCGGCCGCCAGCCTGGTCGAGGCCGCGGCCTTCTATGAAAGCCTCGAAGGCATGCTGGTCACCGTCAAGGAAGCCGTGGTGGTCGGGCCGACCAACGATTTCGGCGAGATTTATGCGGTGGTCGACAACGATGCCGATCGCGGCAATGGCGTCAACGGTTCGGAACTCAACGAACGTGGTGCGCTGCCGATCGAGCCCGGCACTCCCGACTTCGGCAATATCGACATCGTTGGTGCCGACTTCAATCCCGAGCGGGTCCAGATCGACGACGACAGCGGTGTCTTCAACGCTGCCTCCCCAAGCGTTTCGAACGGCGCGCAGCTCGGCGATGTCACCGGCATCCTGCGCTACGATTTCGGCAACTACGAGATCGTGCCCACCCAGGCCTATTCGGTCGAACAGCAGAGCATCCTGGTGAAGGAGACGACGACCATTGAGGGCAGCTCGACGCGGCTCACGGTCGCAACCTACAACGCCGAGAACCTCGACCCCGCCGACGGCGCGGGGCGTTTCGCCACCATCGCCCAGGAGATCCTGAACAACCTCAAGGCGCCCGATGTCGTGGCCCTGCAGGAAGTGCAGGACAGTGACGGCCCGGGCAACGCGGCCGGCTCGACCGTGACCGGCGCCAGCGGCACCCTGCAGGCACTGGTCGATGCCATCAACGGCGCGGCGCCGGCCGGCGTCACCTATGCCTTCATCGACAACCCGTTCATCGGTGACGACACGAACGGCGGCGAGCCGGGCGGCAATATCCGCAACGCCTTCATCTACCGCACCGACCGAGTCGATTTCGTCGACGGCTCGCTCAAGACCGTCGCGGCCAACGGGACGCCGATCTCGGACCCGGCCGGCAACACCGACCAGCAGACCAACATCGACAATCCGTTCTTCGCCTCGCGACCGCCGCTGATCGCGACCTTCGAGTTCAACGGCCAGGACGTCACGATCGTCAACAACCACTTCACCTCGAAAGGCGGCAGCGGCGCGCTGTTCGGGTCGGACGCCTCGCCGATCAATGCCGGCGAGGTCCAGCGCGCGGCGCAAGCGCAGGCCGTCAATTCGTTCGTCGACAGCATGCTGGCGAGCGACTCCGACGCCCGGGTCCTCGTCACCGGCGACTTCAACGACTTCGAGACCGAGCAGCCGCTGGATGTGCTCCGCGGCGAGGCCACCATCACGAACTACGATGTGCCCGGCTCCAACACCACCGACGCGACCGCGACCTACACGCCGGGTGGCACGCAGGTCCTCTATGACCTGATCGAGACCCTGCCCGTGGCCGAGCGCTACGACTATGTCTTCGAGGGCAACGCCCAGTCCCTCGACCACGCCCTCGTCACCAACGGCCTGCTCGACGGCGCCGAGTTCGACGTGGTGCGCATCAATGCCGAGTTCGGCGACCAGACCAGCGACCACGACCCGATGATCGTGAGCTTCGACCTGCCGGAAGAGCAGGAGAACTTCATCCTGCAGCTCCTGCATCTGTCGGACGGCGAGGCGGGCCTGCTTGCTCCGCTGACCGCACCCAATCTCGCCGCGCTGGTCGATGCCTTCGACGGCGCCTACGCCAACACCCTGATCCTGTCGGGTGGCGACAATTTCCTGGCGGGACCGTTCATGGCGGCCGGCACCGATCTCTCGGTCAAGTCGGTGCTGAACGAGGTGACGGGTTCCACCATCTCCTCGTCCGCTTCCACGCAGATTCCGCTCAGTGCTGTCGATATCGGCATTCTCAACGCGATCGGCGTCGAGGCCTCGACCATCGGCAACCACGAGTTCGACCTCGGCTCGCGCGTGTTCCGCGACTCGTTCATGCCCAACAGCGTGCCCGGCTGGGTGGGCGCGGATTTCGTGTACCTTTCGTCCAACCTCGACTTCTCGGGCGATGCCGATCTCAACCCGCGCTTCACCAACACCTTGGACGGCGGTGCCGGCACTCTCGTTCCCGAAGCGTCGACGCTCAAGGGTCGTATCGCGCCCTCCGCCATCATCACGGAAGGCGGCGAGAAGATCGGCCTGGTGGGCGCCACCACGCAGCTTCTCGAATCGATCTCCTCGCCGACCGGGACGGAGGTCAGGGGCTTCCCGACCGGCCCCGGCGCCAACGGCGAGGTCGACAACATGGTTCTGCTCGCCCAGCAGCTCCAGCCCATCATCGACGAACTGATTGCCGAGGGCGTCAACAAGATCATTGTGCAGTCGCATCTGCAGCAGATCGGCAACGAGCAGCAGCTTGCGACCCTGCTGCGCGGCGTCGATATCATCCTGTCGGCGGGCTCCAACACCCGTCTGGCGGATGCCGACGACCAGCTCGTCGCCTTCCCGGGCCACGAGGCGACGGCCGAGGGCACCTATCCGATCGTGGCGACCGATCTCGACGGCAAGACGACACTGATCGTCAACACCGACGGCGAATACACCTATCTCGGCCGCCTCGTCGTCGAGTTCGACGAGAATGGCGACATCGTGCTCGACAGCCTCACGGAGAATCAGGAACTGAACGGCGCCTGGGCCGCCACCGAGCAGAACGTCGCCGAAGCCTGGGGTACAACGGTCGACAACCTCGCCAACACCGCGTTTGCCGACGGCACCAAGGGCGACAAGGTCGAGAAGCTGACCGATGCGGTCCAGGCCGTGATCAACGTCAAGGATGGCAACGTCCTTGGCTTCACCGATGTCTACCTCGAGGGCGAGCGCGGGATCATCCGCACCCAGGAGACAAACCTCGGCAACCTCTCGGCCGACGCCAACGCCTTTGTCGCGCGGGAGGCACTCGGCGACGCCACCGCCTTCATCGTGTCGCTCAAGAACGGTGGCGGCGTACGCGCCCAGATCGGCACCGTTTCGGACCCCGATCCGGTGACTGGCGAGATCGACAAGCTGCCGCCACCCGCCAACCCGGACGCCGGCAAGCCCGAGGGCGGGGTGTCGCAGCTCGACGTCGAGAACTCGCTGCGCTTCGACAACAAGCTGATGATGTACGACACCACCTCGCAGGGGTTGCTCAACATCCTGAACTGGGGTGCCGGCCTGTCGCCCAACAACGGCGGCTTCCCGCAGATCGGCGGCGTGGCCTTCTCGTTCGACCCGACGCGGCCGGGCAATGTCGGCACCACGCCGGGTTCGCGTGTGCGCGACGTGGCGCTGATCGACGCCGACGGCAATATCCTGGCCAGGCTGGTGGATGACGGCGTCGTACTGGCCGGCGCGCCGGAGCTGATCAGCGTCGTCACGCTCAACTTCACCGCCAACGGCGGCGACGGCTATCCGGTGAAGGCCAACGGCGAGAACTTCCGCTACCTGCTCGACAACGGCACGCTGTCCGCGCCGGTGAGCGAGGCGCTCGACTTCACGGCCACCGCCAACGTGCCGGCCAATGCGATGGGCGAACAGAGGGCCCTCGCCGACTACCTGGAGGAGTTCCACGGTACGCCGGAAACCGCCTACAATCGCCCCGATTCGGCGATCGGCGACGACACCCGTATCCAGAACCTCGCCTTCCGCAACGACACGGTGCTCGCAGGCTTCGACGGCGATAACGTGATCACGGGCACGCCCGACGCCGACGTCCTCGATGGCGGTGCGGGCAACGACCAGATCGATGGCGGTGCCGGCAACGACGTGTTGATCGGCGGTATCGGCGCCGACACCCTGTTCGGCGGCAACGGCGACGACACGCTGCTGATCGACGGTTCCGATGTCAGCATTGCCGGCGGCACCGGCTTCGACTCCGTGTTCGTGCAGACGAGCGCGGCGGTGACGCTGGATATGGGCGCGGCCTCGATCGAATGGACCCGGGGCAATGACGGCGACGATACCTTCAACGCCGCGAGCCAGGCGGGCGCCGTCTACATCTACGGTATGGCGGGCAACGAT
>CAMDOT010000081.1 GCA_945903635.1 Rhizobium sp. Q54
GACGACAGGATTGCGCCCACGGCAGCGCCCAGCACCAGGAAAGTCCTTGCGATCATGGTCCGATCTCCCTCAACAGTTTCCGTTTGGTCGCCTCATCCGCGAACGATGCCCCCAGCGCCGTCCGCGCGATATGCCTCAGCGCCGCCGGATCGAGACCCGCCTTGTCGTACTCGTTGCCGAGCGTCGTGTGGAAAAACGGCGGATCGTCGGAATTGAGGGTGACGGCAACCCCGGCGTCGATCAAGCGGTGCAGCGGGTGAGATGCCCGGTCGGGATACAAGCCCAGGGCGACGTTGCTGCCCGGGCAGACTTCTAGAACCGTGCCACGGCGCGCCAGTTCGGCCATCAAGGCGGGATCGTCGGCCGACCGCACGCCGTGGCCGATCCGGGTCACCGGCAGGGCCTTGATCGAGGCCCAGACGCTTTCCGGCCCCCGCACTTCGCCGGCATGGACGGTGCAGCCGTAGCCCTGCTCGTGCGCCATCCGGTAGGCCGGCGCGAAATCGGCCGGCGCGAACTTCGCCTCGTCGCCGCCCATGCCGAAGCCCACGACATAGGGATGCGGCTCGGCGATCATCCCCTGCACCATTGCCAGGGCGCGCTCGGGCCCGAGATGGCGGATGCAGATGATGATGATGCGTCCGACGATCCCGAATTCGCGCTCGGCGCGGTCGATGCCCTGGGCCAGCGCCTCGAGCCAGGCTGCATAGGAAATGCCCAATGCCGCCGGCCGCTCGGGTGAACAGAACATCTCGACATAGACCGCGCCCTCGGCCGCCACTCCCGCAAGGTAGGAGTAGATCACATCGCTGAAATCACGCGGCGTGCGCAGCACGGTGCAGACGCGATCGTAGGCGGCGAGGAAGCTCCAGAAATCGTGCCACACATAGTGGCCGTCGGGCCCAAACAGCCCCTTGGGCAGGTCGAGGCCGTTGCGGGCCGCCAATTCACGCGCAAGTGCGGGCGCGATCGAACCCTCGAGATGGCAGTGCAGTTCGACCTTGGGGATCACGAAAAACCTCGCAGCGGCAGGTCTGGCCGTTGCAGCCAGTTGTCCATTGGATAATCGGCCCTGCCATCGATCAGATGCAAGGCATAGGCGTGCCGGGCCCGCGACGAGCGATTGGGGGCGCTGGCATGTGGCAGCAGGCCGTGCAGGACGACCAGCGTGCCGCGCCGCGCCTCGATCGCCACCGGCGCGACGGAGGGCCAAGGCGTAGTGTCCAGCGTCTGGGTGACCAGCCGCCCGTCTTCGCGCAGGAACCGCTCGCGCAACGGGCCACGGTGGCCGCCCGGCAGCGCCATCAGGCAGCCGTTGTCGCGGTCGGCATCGTCGAGCGCGATCCAGAAGCCGGTCACGGTCGTGGGCCGCGTATGCAGGTAGGTCGCGTCCTGGTGCCAGCCGACCTCGGCGCCGATATGGGGCTGCTTGAAGAGATACATGGATTGCAGCAGCAGCGGCCGGATGAAGCCGAGCGCCTGCGCCAGTTCGGCCAGCCGCGGATGGCGCGAGATGCGGTCGAAGACGGGATCGAGGTCGTGCAGCGCATGACCGATCTTGTTCAGGGCCAGCGACACCGGCTGGTCCGTCGCCTGCTCCTCAAAGAAGAAGCGGATCGCCCCACCCGATTCCTGGAAGGTGCGATCGCGGGCATGGCCCTGGTCACGCGCCGAAAAGACCGTGCGCGCCGGGCCGGGATCGAACGCAGCCACCAGCTCCGCCGCCCGCGCCTGCAGGGCATCGCAGTCGGCCGGCGGCAAAAAATCCTCCAGCATGAGGAAGCCGTCGCGCTCGTAAGCCGCCAGATCGGGCGCGCTCACCGGACGACGCGCTCCATGACGACCGGCCGATGAGCGGGCGCCGGGTCATCGATGCGGATGGCCTCGCGCACCAGCGCGATGGCCGCATTGGCATCAGTCTCGCTGGCGGCATGGACGATGCACAGCGGATTGCCGGCGCGGATCGGCACACCGACGTCGGTCATCTCGCTGAGGCCGACCGAGGGGTCGATCGCATCGTCGGCGTGGGCGCGGCCGCCACCCAGCGCCACCACGGCGATGCCGACCTGCCGGGCGTTCATGCCCACGACATGGCCCGATCGCAGGGCGGTGCACGGCTTGATCACCGGCGCCCGCGACAGGTAGCGGCCGGAGTGTTCCAGGAAATCGGCGGGCCCACCCAGCGCCGCCACCATGCGGCCGAAGACCTCCGCCGCTCGTCCATCGGACAACGCCGCCTCGGCGCGCACGCGACCTGCGGCCACGCTGGATACGAGACCGCCCAGCGCCAGCATCTCGCTGGCCAGCGCCATCGTCACCTCGTGAAGGCGCGGCTCGCGCGTGCCCTCGCCGGTCAGATAGGCCACCGTCTCCATGACCTCGAGCGCGTTGCCGACCTCGCGGCCCAGCACCTGGTCCATGTCGGTGATCAGCGCGACCGTGGGCAGGCCCGCCTGGTTGGCCACGGCCACGAGGCTCTGCGCCAGGTCACGCGCCATCGGCTCGGTGTCGCAGAACGCGCCCGAGCCACATTTCACGTCCATCACCAGCCCATCGAGGCCTTCCGCGACCTTCTTCGACAGGATCGAACTCACCAGCAGCGGGATCGACTCGACGCTGCCGGTGACGTCGCGCACCGCATAGAGCCGCCGGTCGGCCGGCGCCAGATCGTCGGTCTGGCCGATCACGGCGCAACCGACGTCGCGGACGACCCGGCGGAAGGTCGTAATGTCGGGCTGGGTCTCGTAGCCCGAGATCGACGACAGCTTGTCGAGTGTGCCGCCGGTGTGGCCAAGGCCGCGGCCCGAGATCATGGGCACAAAGGCGCCGCACGCCGCCACGATGGGCGCCAGCATCAGGCTCACCTTGTCGCCGACACCGCCGCTCGAATGCTTGTCGATCACCGGTCCGGGAAGGGCTGCTTCGCGCCAGTCGAGCGTGATCCCGGAATGCGCGAGACCGAGCGTGAGCGCCACGCGTTCCGGCACGGTCATGCCGCGGAAGAACACCGACATGGCAAACGAGGCCACCTGGCCTTCACTCAAGCTGCCGTCGTGGATGCCCTGGACGATGAAGGCGATTTCCCCGGCCGAGAGTTCGTGGCCGTCGCGTTTCCGGCGGATGATCTCCTGCGGCAGCATGAGCCCTAGACGTATTGCTCGAGGAAGAGCCGCAGCAGGCGGCGCATCCTGTCTTCCGACTCGCGCGCCACGGCAATCGTCTGGTCGTGGCCGAGCTTGTCGTGGCTGAGGCCGGCTGCATAGTTGGTCATCAGCGAGAGCGCCGCGACCCTGAGGCCTGCCCGGCGCGCCAGGATCGTCTCGGGCACCGTCGACATGCCGACGGCGTCGGCCCCGAGGACACGCGCGGCGCGGATCTCGGCCGGCGTCTCGAAACTGGGACCGCTGAACCAGATATAGACCCCGTCGTGGCAGAGAATGTTGGCGCTCTTTGCCGCCGCCAGCATCTGCGCGACCAGCCTGGGATCGTAGGCGTCGACCATGTCCACGAACCGGCCGTCGCCGCTCTCGCCGAACAGCGGATTGACCCCGGTGAAGTTGATGTGGTCGGTGATCGCCATCGCCGAACCGGGCGGCATGTCGAGCCGCAGGCTCCCCGCCGCGTTGGTCTGCAGCAGCGTCTCGCACCCGAGGCCGGCCAAGGTATCGATGGCGCCTTTCATTTCGTCGGCGCGGCCGCGTTCGTAGTAGTGCGCGCGGCCCTGCAGCACGGCGACCGCCGTCGGGCCAACATGGCCCAGCACCAGCTTGCCAGCATGGCTGCCGACAGTGGTCTGCGGAAAGCCCTGCAGCTCGCCATAGGGAATGGTGGCGATCGTCTTCACGTCGGCCGCGAAGCCGCCCAGGCCCGATCCCAGCACCACGGCCACCTTCGGCCGGAAGCCAGGGGCTGCGCGGGCAATCACGTCGCTCATGGCTTACCGATCATGGCTTGCCGACATGGTGCGGACCGAACGACATCGGCAGGAGCTGGCCAAGCGTTACGGTGCGATGCAGACCGTCGGGGCCGCAGAGATGGACCGGCAGGTCGTCGCCGGCAAACTCACGCAGCTTCTGCCGGCAGCCGCCGCAGGGCGTGATGACCTCGGGACCGGGGCCGATGACGACGCACTCCAGGATTCGCTTCTGGCCGGCCGCCACCATGGCCGCGATCGCTGCGGCCTCGGCGCAGAAGCCCTCGGGATAGGCGGCATTCTCGACGTTGCAGCCGCCGTGGATCGAGCCATCCTCGCCGCGCACGGCGGCGCCAACATGGAATTTCGAGTAGGGCGCGTGGGCCCGCAGCATCATGCGGCGCGCCAGGTGGAGCAGGTCATCCATTTCAGCGCTCTTTCTCGTAGGGCACGCCGGCCGCCTTCGGTGCAACAGCGCGGCCGATGAAGCCGGCCAGCAGGAACATGGTGAGAAGATACGGCATGGCCTGGATCAGTTGCACCGGAACTTCGCCCAGGCCCGGCAAGCGCACGCCCTGCAGGCGGATGGCGACGGCGTCGAGCAGGCCGAAGATCAGGCAGGCGCCGAGAGCAGGCCACGCCCGCCACTTGCCGAAGATAATGGCGGCCAGCGCGATGAAGCCCTGCCCCGCCGTCATGTCGCGGCTGAAACCGGCGTTCTGGCCGATCGACAGATAGGCGCCGGCAAGGCCTGCGAGCAGGCCGCAGAGCAGCACCGCGCGATAGCGCAGCCAGGCGACCGAGAGGCCGGCGGCGTCGACCGCCAGCGGCATTTCACCCACCGCACGCAGGCGGAGGCCGAAGCGCGTGCGGGCGACGATCCACCAGGTGACCGGCACCGACAGCAGGGCTGCATAGACCAGGACATTGTCGCCTGCCTCCGGCAGGAAGAGCGGCATCAGCCGCTGATCGCCGACCAGGGGCGGCGTCTGGCCGCCGCGCGCGAACCAGGCGGTTCCGAGAACGACGGTGAGGCCGGCCGCCAGGATGTTGATGGCGACGCCGCTCACCACCTGGTTGCCGCGATAGGTTATGCAGGCGAGGCCGTGCAGCAACGCCAGCGCTTCGGCCGCGATCACGGCCGCGGCCACGCCCGCCCAGGCCGAGCCAGTGACCGATGCGGTGGCGGCGGCAAAGAATGCCGCCATCAGCATCTTGCCTTCGAGGCCGACGTCGACGATGCCGCCCTTCTCCGAGAACAGCCCGCCCATGGCACAGAGCACCAGCGGCGTGGCGACCCTGAGCGTCGATGCCAGCATCAGGAAGACGAAGGAGAAGGCCTCGTCCATTAGGGCGCCCGGCGCGCGAACAGCGCCTGCAGCCAGGGCCGCGGCAGGTGCGCCAGCGCGCCCGAGAACAGGATGATCAGGCCCTGGATCACCACCACCATCTCGCGCGTGATGGACGGGATCTCGAAGGCGAGCTCGGCGCCGCCCTGCTGCAGTGCGCCGAACAGCAACGCGGCGAGCAGGACGCCCAGAGGATGATTGCGTCCCATCAGGGCGACGGCGATTCCGGCGAAGCCGTAGCCCGCCTGGAAATCGAGCACGATGCGATGGTGGACGCCCATCAGCTCGTTGACGCCGACGAAGCCCGCCAGCGCCCCCGAGAGGCACATGGCCAGCATG
This sequence comes from Rhizobium sp. Q54, assembly GCA_945903635.1. Classification (GTDB taxonomy): domain Bacteria; phylum Pseudomonadota; class Alphaproteobacteria; order Reyranellales; family Reyranellaceae; genus Reyranella. The sequence goes on from CAMDOT010000081.1 coordinate 5,602, forward strand.
GTCATGCGCCGGAGGTTGGTGCCGCCATAGACCGCGGCCTCGGGATTATGCCCCATGGTCCGCAGCGCATAGCCCCACGGCGTATGCCAGAGGAACACCCAGACGCCGGCACAGCAGGCGAGCGCCAGCGCGAGCGACAGATTGAGCGGCAGTCCCGCAATCGCCGGCAGTTGACCGGAGGGCGCGAAGCCGCGGCTCTGCGGCGTCATCGAGCCCGGCGCGATCAGCACGTTCACCATCAGGTAGACCATCAGCGCCGAGGCCACGAAATTGAACATGATGGTGGTGATGACGATGTGGCTGCCGCGCCAGGCCTGCAGCCAGGCCGGCACCGCGGCCCAGGCGGCGCCGAACAGCGCCGCCGCGGCGATGGCGATCGGGATCAGGAGCCAGGCCGGCAGCCAGCGGTCGAGTGCGAGGATGGCAAGGCCGCAACCCAGGCCGCCGAGATAGGCCTGGCCCTCGCCGCCGATATTGAATAGGCCAGCATGGAAGGCGACGGCCACCGCGAGGCCGGTGAAGGTGAAGTTGGTGGCGTAATAAAGCGTGTAGCCGATCGACTCCCAGGAGCCGAGCGCGCCGGTGACCAGCAGCCGGAGCGCGAGAAACGGATCGACGCCGATGATCGCCACGATGATACCGACGACGATGAAGGCCAACGCGATGTTGACCAGCGGCAGCAAAAACACCTCCGCCCACCCCGGCAATGTCCCCGCCAAAGAGCGTCTGGGTGCCTTCATGCCGCTTGGGCGCCGGCCATCATCAGGCCGAGCGTGCGCTCGTCGGCACGGCGGGGCTCGACTTCGCCCACGATACGGCCGGCGAACATCACCAGGATGCGGTCGGCCAGCGACAGGATCTCGTCCAGCTCCACCGACACGACCAGCACTGCGCAGCCTGAATCGCGCGCCTTCACCAGCTCGCGATGGATGAATTCGATGGCGCCGATGTCGACGCCGCGCGTCGGCTGGCCGACCAGCAGCACGCGGGGCCGGCGCGCGATCTCGCGGGCCAGCACGAGCTTCTGCTGGTTGCCGCCGGAGAAATGCGACGAGCGCAGGCCGGGCGAGCGCGGCCGCACGTCGAAGCGTTCCATCAGCTCTGCGCAATGGGCGCCTACCGCCGGCCCGTCGAGCAGGTAATTACGGGTGAACGGCGGGCCGTCCTGATAGCCCAGGATCGACGTCTCCGACGCCTGGAAGGCCGCGACCATGCCCTGGCGCAGCCGGTCCTCCGGCACGTGAGCGAGCCCCAGCTCCCGCATGCGGGCCGGATCGCCGGGATGACCGGTATCGATCGCGTGGCCGCAGACGGTGAACCTGCCGGCGCTCGGCGCCCGGATGCCCGCCAGCACCTGCAAAAGTTCGCTCTGTCCGTTGCCCGTGACGCCCGCGATGCCGACGATCTCGCCGGCGCGCAGTTCGATGCCGATGTCGTCGAGCAGCCGCACGCCGCGGTCGTCGACCAGCGAGAGATGCTCGGTGCGCAGCAGGATCTCGCCCTGCCCGACCGGGACCTTGTCGAGGTCGAGGCGGACCTTGCGGCCGACCATCAGCTCGGCAAGTTCCTCGGAGCCGGTATCGACGGTCCGGCGCTCGGCCACGATCTGGCCCTGGCGCATGACATGGACGCGGTCGGTCGCCGCCATGATCTCGCGCAGCTTGTGGGTGATCAGGACCACGGTGACGCCGCGCTCCTTCAGCGTCCGCAGGATGTCGAACAGGCGGTCGGTCTCCTGCGGCGTCAGCACCGCGCTGGGCTCGTCCAGGATCAGGATGCGCGCGCCCCGGAACAGCACCTTCAGGATTTCGACGCGCTGCTGTTCGCCGACCGAGAGGTCGGCGACGCGGGCATCGGGATCGACCGACAGGCCGTAGTCGCGCGCCAGCCGCGCCAGCTCGGCCCGTGCGGCGGCGAGGCCGCCGGCCAGCAGCGGGCCGCCCTCGGCGCCCAGGATAAGGTTCTCGAGCACGGTAAAAGTGTCGATCAGCATGAAGTGCTGGTGGACCATGCCGATGCCCTGGGCGATAGCATCGCGCGGGCTCGCCATCTCGACCGGCTGGCCGCCCACCCATATCTCGCCCGAATCGGCGCGATAGAGCCCGTAGAGAATGCTCATCAGGGTCGATTTGCCGGCGCCGTTTTCACCAATGATTCCGGTGATCGTGCCCGGTTCGATCCTGAGCGACACGCCGCGAACGGCATGAACGACCCCAAACGACTTGTCGATCCCGCGCAGCTCGATGGCCGCTGCCGCAGGCGTCAGGGCTTGCACGAATTGTTGCTCATATAGTCGTGGACCACGATCTTGCCCGAGACGATGTCGGCCTTGGCGGCATCGACCTTGGCCTTCATCTCGGGTGTGACCAGCTTCTCGTTGTCCTTGTCGAGCGCCCAGTCGACGCCGCCGTCCTTGAGGCCCAGCACCTGGACGCCGCCCTTCCAGGTACCGGCCTGTGCCGCCTTAAAACTGTTGTAGGTGGCGAGATCGACGCGCTTCAGCATCGAGGTCAGCATCGTGCCGGGATGCAGGTGGTTCTGGTTGGAATCGACGCCGATGCCGAGCTTTCCGCGGTCCTTGGCTGCCTGCAGGATGCCGATGCCGGTCGAGCCCGCGGCGGCATAGACGACGTCGACGCCGCGGTCGAACTGGCCCTTGGCGAGCTCGGCGCCGCGGCTGGGATCGTTCCAGGCGGCGGGCGTCGTGCCGGTCATGTTGGTGATCAGCTCGGCATTGGGATTGGCGTATTTGATGCCCTGCTCGAAGCCGCACTGGAACTTGCGCACGAGCGGGATGTCCATGCCGCCGACGAAGCCGATCTTGCCGGTCTTTGAGGCGAGTGCCGCCAGCACGCCCACCAGGAACGAGCCTTCCTGCTCCCGGAACACCACCGACTGCACGTTGGGCAAGGCCACCACGCTGTCGATGATGGTGAAGCGGGTCTTGGGGAATTCCTTGGCGATCTTCTCAAGCGCCACGGCCTGCGAAAAGCCGACGGAGACGATCGGATCCTGCCCGCGCTGGGCGAACCGCCGCAGCGCCTGCTCGAACTGCGTCTCGTTGCTGGGCTCGAACTCGGCGACGGCGATATTGGTTTCCTTCTTGAATTGCTCCGCGCCGGCGCTCACGCCCTCGTTGAAGGATTTGTCGAACTTTCCGCCCGTGCTGTAGACGACGGCGGGCTTGATCTCGGTCTGCGCCCCGGCCTGCAGAGGCAGCAAGGCCCCCGTCAGCAGGGCGACCAGCGGTCCAATCCAGCGTTTCATCGTGTCTCCCTTCGCAGATTTGTAACAGTGTGGACCTCGGGGCTTTCCCGGTCTAGGCGGGGAATGGGCGGCCCCTGAACTGCCCAACGAGCGGCACGGGCCTTGCAACCCCCACGCCAGGGAGAAAAACATGGCCGAGTACGATCTCGTCATCCGCAACACCACCATCGCCACGGCTGCAGACGTGGTGAAGGGCGATATCGGCGTCTCCGGCGGCCGCGTGGTGGCCCTGGGCGAACGGCTCGACCGGGGCAAGCGCGAGATCGACGCCACGGGCCTGATCGCGGTGCCCGGCGGCATCGACGCCCACGTCCATTTCGACCAGGACACGGCCGACGGCTCGGTGTTCTGCGACGATTTCGAGAGCGGCAGCCGGGCGGCGGCGGCCGGCGGGACCACGACCATCATCCCCTTCGCCTACCAGAACCGAGGGCAGCCGCTGCGCGACGCGGTGAACAAGTACCACCAGCGGGCCGAGGGCAAGTCGCTGATCGACTATGCCTTCCACGTCATCCTGTCCGATGCCAGCCACAAGATCATGGGCCAGGATTTCACCGCCCTGGTCGCCGACGGCTACACCTCGTTCAAGGTTTATATGACCTACGACGACGTAAAACTCACCGACCGCGAGATGCTCGATGCGCTGGCCGCCGCCCGCCGCGAGCAGGCGATGCTGATGATCCATGCCGAGAATTCGGACTGCATTACCTGGCTGACGGAACGCCTGGAACTGAAGGGCATGACGGCCGCCAAATTCCACGCCACCTCGCGGCCCTTCGTGGTCGAGCGCGAGGCCACGCACCGCGCCATCTCCGTGGCCGAGCTTTTAGACGTCCCGATGCTCCTCGTGCACGTCTCGGCCAAGGAGGCGATGCACGAAATCCAGCGCGCCCAGGCCCGCGGGCTCAGGGTCTATGGCGAGACCTGCCCCCAATACCTGTTCCTGAGCGAGGAGGATTTCGAGAAGCCGGGCGACGAGGGCAGCAAATGCGTTTGCTCGCCGCCGCCGCGCGGCACCGACAACCAGGAACACATCTGGACCGGCCTCGCCGCCGGCACCTTCCAGGTCCTGTCGTCGGACCACGCCGCCTTCAAGTACGACGACGTGCGCGGCAAGAAGCTGCCCGGCGCGGCGCAGAGCTTCCGCAAGATCCCCAACGGAGTGCCGGGCGTGGAAACGCGCCTGCCGCTGCTGTTCTCCGAAGGCGTCAACAAGGGCCGCCTCACCCTGCAGCAGTTCGTGGCGCTCTCCTCAACCAACCCCGCCAAGATCTACGGCCTGCATCCGCGCAAGGGCACGATCGCCGTCGGCGCCGACGCCGACATCGTGCTGTGGGATCCCACCCGCAAGGTGAGCCTCACCAATTCGATCCTGCACCACAATTGCGACTACACGCCCTACGAGGGCCGCGAGCTCACCGGCTATCCCGTGATGACCCTGTCGCGCGGCGAGGTCGTGATGGATGAGGGCCGGATGAGCGGCAGCGCCGGCCGCGGCCTCTTCCAGAAATGCGACCGCCCCGAAGCCGCCCGTCCGCGCGGCCGGCCGCTGATCGATCCCTCGATCTTCAATTGAGCGGCGTGGACCAGCCGGCGCGGCCGGCCGGCGTCCAGAAGTGGACCAAACCGTGCCACGGCTGAAGCGGTGTTGTTTGTTCGGGATCGGTGTGCCGAAATTCCATTCAACGCCTTGATCCACCTGCACGATCCGGCCGGCGCCAGCCACAGATTCAGCCTACTCCCGTTCCAGAATGCGTGTGCCAATCGCAGCACCTGTCCCCGACGAGCGTGGACCACCTGCCGCGCCCTCCGCCACACCCAGAGCCTCCCGCCAATCCTCGGCGAACTCCGGCAGGGCCTCCCGCCACTTGTAGAGCGTCGAGCGCGGCAGCTTGGCCGCGTGGCAGGCGGCTCGTGCCGACCCCAGCCGTTGCAGACAGTCGAGAAAATGGTCGCGCACGCGGGTTTTCGCGGCGTCGTTCATGGCAATTGCTCCGTTCGGAAAAAGAAAAACGCCCGGTCGGAAAGGTCCGCCGGGCGTTCGCTGGGGCCAGGGCACATTACCCCAGCATCACAAAAAATGTAGCATTTTTCTGCTGAACCTGCAACTATATTAATAAATAACTATGTTGGTAGGTCAGTTTGGCCTGGGCCTTGAACTCATAAGCGGCCTTTACCTTAACCTAAGTAGGGAGGTCTGCTTCCGATGCTTAGGCGGACTCCGTTCCGTCCCTTGCCAGGTCGCAAAAGTGCCATGAACCGAAGTGCCAGCCTGCCGCCGTGATGTCCGCTTTGCCCACAGAAGCGGAAACTTCTCGAGACTGGGGTAGCGTCGGCTTCCAGGAGCGGACTCAAGGCACTTAGTTCGGGAGCGCATTAGCCTCGATCGGGCGAGGTGTTTCGAATTGCACTGTGGACCAGCTATCGGCTTGGGCAAGCTGATCATGTGCTGGCCCGTCATGAGGGACCTATTCGAGCACGGTGGAGCGCGCAGGGCTCGTTCGGCCCGGCTGTTCCTGACTTGCGGTCAGCGCTGCACGCGCGCTCAACGAGCGGAGTTGGTCGGTCACTTGGCTGGCGAAAACAACACCTGTCGAGGTCACTGGTATCCCACCAACACGCAAGCCTTCCGCAGTCCATGTGTTGCAGGTGTAAGTCGCACTATACGTCCCTGTAGCGGCATAGAAGATGCTCCCAGGACCAGGGCCTGCCGCGAGGCGGCGCGGCGTGGCATCGCCCGATTTTTCGAGCGCTGCCCATAGGTAGTTCGATAGCGGATCGAGCCCCACCGTTGGCAGGCCGACCTCGAACACCTGTGCACCCGACCTTGAGTCCCGCGGCGGGCGATACAGCGGAGTCACCAGAAGCACCGCTGGTCCGGGGAACAGCGCACGCATGGCATCATCGAAAGTGGGGGTGCGCGCCATGTAATAATTGCGTTCACCCCAGCCGAACACGAGGTATTGGGAGCCTGGAAAGTCGGACGTAAGCACCCTCAAGGGACCATGGATGGCGTGAATTGGCAGTGCGATCTCCGTGTGCCAACCGGCGGCGATCAAATACATTGTTACGCCGTCACTCGGCGATTCTTGAAATGTCGGCGGCGGCGTCGAGTGGCACCCGACCAGGGTCTGCAACGTACTGCCTGCAAGACAGGCTCTCAGAAGCGCGCGGCGCGTTACAGCATGAGGCGGCGTCTGGCATAACATCGCATCGGCCCTCGCTCGAACGGCGGTCTATGTCTTCCAAGTACCCAAGAGATCCTCATGCTTGCAAAGGGTCATTCTCTACAGGTCACTTTTGTCGACGCTGACCGGCAGGTCCGCCTTGATCAGAAAGCTGACCTGATTCCGATGCCTTGACCGGCCCCTCATGCTCCTCGGCTTCTGTAACCGAGGAGTGTGACTATGCAAGACGAAGTTGATGCTACCCCGACGCCCCACAAGCGCGTGCCTTGGAACAAAGGCAAGCTGACCGGGGCAAAGCAGCCCCTGCGACCGAAGCACGTCTGGTCGATCCGGACGAAGCTCCAGATCGAAGGCCGAGTTCGCGACCTCGCGATGTTCAATCTGGCGATCGATAGCAAGCTTCGCGGCTGTGACGTCGTCGCTATCCGGGTCGAGGATGTCGCCGCCGGCGGCTACACGGCGGATCGCGCAACGGTTCGACAAAAGAAAACTGGGCGGCCCGTCAGATTTGAATTGAGCGAGCAAACCCGCCAAGCCATCGATGATTACCTAAAAGCCGCCAACAAAAGACCCGGCGAGTTCCTGTTTACAGGTCGTCGTGGTCCCCAAGCCAATATGACGACCCGCCAATATGCTCGCCTTGTTTCGGAGTGGATCGAGAGCTCCGGACTGGACCCGAGGCTGTATGGGACCCATTCGTTGCGACGCACAAAAGCTACCCTGATCTACCGGCGGACAGGAAATCTGAGGGCCGTTCAGCTTCTGCTTGGGCATAGCAAGATCGAAAGCACGGTCAGATACCTGGGCATCGAAGTAGATGACGCCCTGGCAATAGCGGAACAAGTTGACGTCTGATGTACCCGGGCAGAGCGGACATGCTCTGCCCGATCCTCAACCGCCGTTTCGGGCCAGAACCGGACATTCGGGCAAACCGCCAGACCAATTGACAGCAAGCCGCCCCTGGGCCAAAAATCGAGGCGGTTGGTACGACCTGCCGGTTGCATCCCTTTCGGGAGCGGTGAACGTATCGAAGCCTTATCGGCCTTCCCTTTGCCCGAGCGACCGGGTCAGCAACGCAACCACCTGACACGCCTGGTTCGCTCTTGCGGAGGATGAGATCCATGCGCGATTTTCGCGACGCCAAGGTTATGGCGCAGACACTGCGCGAGTCCCTGACCACCAGAACCGTCACCATTACCCACAGTGAGAGCCTGGAGCTGGTCTCCAGGATGCTGGGTATTGCCGACTGGAATACCCTGTCGGCACTGCTGGAAGTCGATCGCCGCCCCGCGGCGGGTCGCGCGGCGGTGAGCCCCGCCGGCAGAGAACGGACCGACGCGGGACGTTATCCGGCCGTTCCGATCAGAGATTTCGTTCCCTTCCCGATGGCGGTTTTTCCGCTTTTCATCGGGCGCGAGAAGACGAAGGCCGCTCTCCACACGGCGTTCAAGACCGGGCGCGAGGTCGTTCTGGCCATCCAGAAGGATGCCGGCATCGTCGAACCCGGCCCCCAGGATGTCCATGAGATCGGTCTCCTTGGCCAACTGGTCGAACTTGAACAGAACGAAGACGGCTCGCTGAGGATCGTGGTCGAGGGCCGCCGGCGCGTCGCTATCCGCCGCTTCGTCGCGGACATGGACTCGTATCAGGCCGATGTCGAGGACGCTGGCGAAGGACCTGTCGTCGAGGCGACCGAACTCGTCCAAAGCACTCTCGAGCGCTTCGAACGCTATGCGGCGGCCAACGACATTCGCATGCCAAAGGGCTGGCCGTCTCCCGAACATGCCCGCGATCCAGGCCGAATTGCCGATGTCATCGCCATGCACGTCGCTCTGCCGCTCAAGGACAGGCAGGGACTGCTGGCGACCCTCGATCCCGTGGCGCGCCTGCAGCACGTCCACGACCTTCTGGGCTCCCCGTCGATTCCAATGTCTCCCGCCTTCGAGGCGACGCGGCGCCGGGCCATGGCCTCTGCCACCCAGCGCAATCATCGCTATGCGACCCTGGAGCATCTCCTGCTCGCCCTGATCGACGATGCCGATGCGTCCGCCGTGCTGCGGGCGTGCAACGCCGATCTGGCGGCATTGAAGGTCGATCTGCTGGGCTTCCTCGGCAGCGAGCGGGAGAACCTGTTCGTTGAGCCCGGCACAGAGGCGAGACCCAGTCCGGCGTTTCGGCGCGTCGGCCACCGGGCCCAGCTCAATGTGCGGGAGCTACGCCGCGCTGCGGTGACGGGCGCGAATGTACTCGTGGGGATGTTCCCCGAAACGCGCAGCCCGGCGGCACAACTGCTCGACAAGCAAGGCGTATCGGCGGGGCAGGCGGCCGACGTCGTCGCTCATAGCGGCGGCACGTCCGCTTAGTGCCATAAACTGACATTGTGAACGACGCCGTGAAGTGGACCGCTGGTCGAGGCCGCGCTCGATACGAACCAGGCTAGCTTAGTGTTCCATCCCAGGTGCACTTTTGGGTGAGGTTTTCGATATTGACGATACGGCTCTTGAGATTGCCCGAAAGCTGGAAATCGAGGGGGCTGGGCTTTGTCTGCACGGTGAACTTGCCGTCGAAGGCGCCGCTGGCGTCGGCGGCGAAGGTACGCCAGGAGTCGACATAGCCGAACGACACCTTGTCGGGATACAGATTGACGAAATAGGTGGGCCGCTCGGCGCACGTGCCGGCGGTGCCGGCGGTCCGCTTCAGGGTGGCAACGCCGACTTGGAAGGTCTCGCCGTTGGCGAAGCGCTCGGCGCGCTGGCGCGAGTCGCAGATTTCCCGAGTGTCTTGCTCGCTGCTTGCCAGGAGCCGCGCCAGGATCTGGCAGGCCTGCGCCGAGGCCTTCAACGGTGCCAGGCCGGCCCGCAGCGCCGGATCGTACAGCGTCTTGATGAGATTGACGTCGAGCTTGGTGAGAGCGGTCCGCTTGTAGACGTAGCTCAACACGCTGTCGGCTGCGTGCGGATGCGAGAAGAAGCCGAAGGCGTGCAATGCCTCGTGGATAATGCAGTTATCGATCTGCCCGCGAAAGGATGGGCTGATCTTGATCTCGGCTCGCTCGATCACCCAGTTGCGCGTCGGTGCGATGGACTGGCAACCGAGCTGGCCATTGAAGATCTCGTTATCGTCGAAGAAGATCACGAAGTTGACGCCGGGGTCGGTTATTTCAACCTCGCTCACCTCGAGCTTCGCCACCTCGGCGATGGATCGAATCGCCTTGATCGTCGGTTGCACAAGGTTCACCGCCCTGCTGGGATTACGCACTGCCACCTTGATCGGCTTCGTCCATTTGCGCACGGCCGCTTGCCGGGTGCTGTCGTCCTGGTTGCGCAGCACCGACTCGTCGAAGGCCCGCGCGGCGTCTGCCAGCTCGTCGCGCGATGCGGCCGAGGCGACACCCCAAGCCGACAAAGCGGCGCCGGCGAGCGCTGTGGCGACAAGTCTGCGCATGCAATCCCCCCGTGTGCTGCAGCAAGCCTAGCACGGCACGCGTTAGAATCGACTCCCTCTGTGCCGCGCAGGTCCGCTCTGGGTCATTAGCGTCGATTTTATAATGTCGCGAAATGTCCGCTTCGGGAGTAATTTCGGACATACCAGTCATGGGTCATAAGTACAGGCCTTAGGTAATGACTGCGTCGCGCAGCGCTACCATTCACCCGAACCGGCTCAACAGATATGGCGTTACCGGCAGGCTCGTTTCGCGGCCGGCCAGCATCTCCGCCGTGAGCCGCGCCAGCACCGGCGCCAGCGTATAGCCGTTGGAGCTGACGCAGTTGTAAAAGCCCGGCAGGCCAGGCGCCTCGCCCAGGATGGGCGCGCGGTCGATGTTGACGTTCATGCCGGCCCAGATGCGGATGGCATGGAGATCGGCGAGTGCGGGAACGGCGCGGCTCGCGATCCAGAGATTGCCCTCGACGCTGGCGCGCAAGGCGCGCGACAGTTTCTGCTTCTCGTCCAGGCCCGCGGTCCAGCCGCCGCCGATCATGAAGGCACCAGAGCCCATCTGCTTCAGCGTGAGGTGCCGGCCGGTGTAGGCCACGAGGCGCGTCAGCGTCGGCGCCGTGGGCTCGGTCACGATCATCTGTAGCGGCGCACCGCGGACGGGGATGGAAAGGCCGGCGAGAGCCGCGATCTCGGCCGCCCATGGGCCGGCCGCATTGACGATGCGCTTGCAGCGGATATCGCCGCGGCTGGTCGTCACGCGCCAGCCCGATCCAGCCGACGAGTCGGCGCGCTCGATCGCCTGCACCGAGCTGCCGCGGCGGAAGCGGGCACCCAGCGCCTTGGCGCGCGCCACCACGGCGTAGGTGGCCTTCAGGGGATTGATCTTGCCCTCGCCCGGGCACCATTCGGCGGCGATGGCGGCCTCGCCGATGCAGGGCTCGAGCTGGCGCAGCTCGTTGGCGCCGATCAGCTCGGCCTCGACGCCGCGGCTCTTCTCCAGCGCGATCTTGCCTTTCAGGATCTCGATGTCGCGCGCGCTCTCGGCCAGCATCAGCCCGCCCGCGACCTTGATCTCGAGGTCCTGGCCGGTGTCATGCTGGATCTCCTGCCACAGCGCGATAGAGGCAGGCCCGAGCGGCAGCGTGTCGGCGGCGCGGTTGGGCCCCATGGACGGGGCGCCGGGTGCCGCCCCGGTGAAATCGAAGGCGAGGAGCTGGACGTGCAGGCTGCCGGCGTTGGCGCCGGAGGCTTGCAGGTTCACGTCGTCGCGCTCGACCACCATCGCCTCGATGCCCTCGCGCGCCAGCCAGTAGGCGACGCAGGAGCCGGCGACGCCGCCGCCGATCACCAGCGTGTCGACGCTCTCGACCGGCAGCGGTTCTACGTCTCGCTGCCTCGCCATGTCGGGCGGCTCGAAATCGGTGTGACCGGTCCATTCGGGCTGTTCGATCCTGAGCGCATGGATCGGCACCGGCTTGGCCGGCGGACGCGGTGCGAACAGGCCGAACTCGCCGACCTCTTCGCTATTACAGAGCCGCGCCACCGTCGCCGCGCAGTAGCGCCCCTGGCAGCGGCCCATGCCGACGCGACAGGCGCGCTTCAGCGACGCCGGGGAATCGTGGCCGACGCCGATCTGGCGGCGCAGCTCGCCCGCCGTCACCTCCTCGCAGCGGCAGACGATGGCTTCGTCCTCGATGGCCGCTGCGTCGAACGGCGGCGCCGCGAACAGGCGCCACAAGGCGCTCTGGAACCGCGTCGAGCTGGCGAGTGCCTGCTCGGCCTCGACGGGCCGGGCGATGATCCGCCCGAGATCGCGGCAGATCGCGGCCGCCGCGAGCTCGCCCTGCGCCAGGGCCTTTTGCGCGCCGCCAAAGCGCGCGCCGTCGCCGATGGCGAAGACCTCGGACAGGCTGGTGCGACCCTCGGCATCGGTCACCGTTTCCATCGAACCGCTGCCGCGCGCCACGAAGCGATGGGCACAGCCCAGGGCGCGCGCCAGCTCGGACGAGGAGGCAAAGCCGTAGCCCAGCGCCACGATGTCGGCGTCGATCGTGGCGCCGCCGGTTTCGACCGCGCGCACGCGGTCCTCGCCCAACAGGCGCGTCACCCGCTCGCCCCAGCGGACGCGATCGCCGAGGCCACGCAGCATGCGGCGGCCGTTCCACATCATCGCCGGTTCGGCCAGAGTCGCCGCCGCCACATCCTGCCACAGCGCGAGGCCGGGACGTTTGGCTGCTTCGATCACCGCCACCACATTCGCGCCGCCGTCGATCAGTTCGCGCGCGGTCTGGAAGCAGAGCGGCCCGTTGCCGGCAATCACGATCCGTGCGTCCGGGCGATCGCCCGGCGTCACGCGGTAGGAGCGCGCCAGCGTCTGCAGGCCGCCCACGGTCATGACGCCGGGCAGCGTCCAGCCCGGCACCGGCCACGCCTGCTCGTAGGCACCGGTCGCCAGCACGAGGCGCTGCGGCCGGAAGATCGTGGCCCTTCCGGCGACCAGGGCCGCCACCTCGTTGGGCGAGAAGGCGGCCCACACGGTGGTCTCGTTCAGGATGCGGGCACCGGCAGCCAGCGTCGCCTCGCGCAGGATGGCGCCGTCGCGGAACTGCCGGTCGAGCGTCGCGTGGTCGGCCGCATGCGATGGCGCGAGCGTCTTATAATACTGGCCGCCGGGATGCAGGCGTTCGTCGGCCACGATCACGTCGAGGCCGGCCAGCGCCAGGCGCCGCGCCGCCGACAAGCCCGCGGGGCCCGCCCCCACGATCAGCACGTCGCAGGCGAATTCCTGGGTCGGCAGCTGTTCCGGCGGCGCGCCTGAAGCGGCCGGCGCGGAACGGACCTCCATGCCGGCCTCGACCTTGGTCAGGCAGGCGCGCTGGCTCGGCCGGCCATCGACAGTGACGAGGCAATCGAAGCAGACGCCCATGCCGCAGAACGGCCCGCGCGGCGCGCCGGACCGGGCGGCACGCACCGCGGTGACACCCGCCGCCGCCAGCGCCGCCGCGATGGTCTCGCCCGGCAACGCCTCGATCTCGCGTCCGTCGAAGGTGACGCACATCGGCTGTAGCGGGCGCAGATCGCGGTGCTTCAGGCGCATGTGAAGTGTTTACAATGAGGGAGTGAGACGGAACAGCGTCACAAAGCAACCTCACCCCGCCCGACTCAGGGTGAGGCGGTGTTGGGTCAGGTGTTCGAGCGACAAGAGTTCGGGGTGAGAAAGTTTCCGGCCTTTGTCTCCCTACCCAGGAACGAAGAACCCGTAGCGCAAGTTCGACGGTTCGCGGCCGGCGCGCTCGTAGTCGGACTTGATCGCGGCGAAGCGGTCGTCGCGCCACGCCGCCTTCTTGATCTCGTACTTGTACATCTTGGCCGAATTCTCGCCGAAGATCGCCCGCTTGATCGGGCCGTCGGCCGGGCCGAGCGGCGTAAAACCGAACTTCTTCTGCATGTCCTCGGGGATCTCCAGGCGCCGCAGCGCCTCGATCTGCCATTGCGGCGCGCCGGTCCACACCGCGTCGGTGCCCCACACGACATGGTCCACGCCCATGCCCTTGATCAGCATGCCCATCAGGGCCGCGCACAGTCGCGGTTCGGAGACGGTGGTCTGGGCGAAGATCTGGCCGAGGTCGGCGTAGACGTTGCTGACGCCGTACTTTGCCGGAATGTCGGCGAGATCGCTGGTCCATTCGACGCGGCCGGTCTGCTCGAACTGGGCGTAGCCGTCCTTCGCGTTGGCACCGGCGCCGCCCGTCCACCGGAAGGCCGAGTGGTAGATCACGAAGCGGATCTGCGGCCAGTCCTTGGCCGCTTTGCCCACGTCGTCGACCGTGGCGTACTGCGTGAGATGCGGCCAGCGTTGCGCGGTCGAGGGCGGGTAGAGGCCCTTGTGGACGCAGACGATGTCCTGCCCCGCCTTCAGCATCTTCTCGTAGAACGGATAGACGAGCTTCTCGTCGTCCATGCGCCAGGGATGGCGCGCCAGGTCCTTGTTGGTGTTGTCGCCGACCGTATAACCCTTCCACGAATCGGGCTTCAGCGTCGCGCTCCAGCGATCGACATCGTCGAGCCAGCCCGGCATGCCCGGCTGGAAGATGGCGTGCGACAAGCACCGCCGGGAGCCGGCCTCCTTGTTCACCTTCTCGCGCGCCTCGGCCTTCATCTCGTTGGTCAGGAACCAGTCGCGCGGGTCCTCCGAGGCCGAGCCGCTGATCAGCGCCACCTTGGTGTCGCTGTCGAGATAGATCTCCTTGAACCAGTTCGGATATTTTAGGTCGTCGATGGTCTGCGGCTTGTCGACCAGCCCCGGATTCCAGCCCGCCTTGCCCACCGCCTCGCGGCCGCGCACGAAGCCTTCCAGCCGCGTGTCGTCGCGCAGGAAATGCGTATGGACGTCCATGACGAACTGGTCGGACAGCGAACTGGCACGCGCCTGGGCAAGGTCGACGCTCTTCGCCTCGGCCGGCGAGGCGCCGTAGAGCGGACCGTAGACCTCGTTCATGGCGACGAAGGCGGTGGCCATCCCGGCGGCGGTCTGGAAGAAGCGCCGCCGCGGCAGGCCGTTCGCCTTGCCGTAATCGTCGGCGAGCGCGTTCATGCGCGCCTCGACCTTCTTCTGCCGCTCGGTCTGCGGGATCGGCAGGAATTCGTCGCTCGAGACGACCTGCGTCGGCACCGGCGTCGGGCTGCCGGCCAGGCGGGCCGGCACCAGGCCTGCGTGTTCCTCGTCGCTCAACATACCCATGGCTGGCCTCCGTGCATCAGGAGCTGCTCGGCGTCACTTGCCGCTCTACGTCACTTGCCCTTCACTTGCCCTTCGGCGTGGCGGCGACGCCCGGCGCATGATTGAGGATCGACCGCGTGAGGCCGCCATCCACGACAAGCGCCTGGCCGGTAATGTAGCTCGCCTCGGGGCTCAGCAGGAAGGCGACGGCGTCGGCAATGTCGCCCGGCTTGGCGACGCGGCCGAGCGGCACCAGCTTGGCGCGGGCGCGCGCCAGCCGGGGCTGGCTGTAGATCGCCTCGGTCATCGAGGTGTGGACGAAGCCCGGGCACACCGAATTGGCGCGGATGCCGTCGGGCGCCCATTCCATCGCCATCATCTCGGTCAGCATGATCAGCGCCGCCTTGGCCGGGCTGTAGGCGCCGGTCGGGAGCTGCGGCATGACGCCGGACATCGACGACATCATGACGATGGCGCCCTTGGACTTCTTGAGATGCGGATGCGCCGCCTTGGCGAGCAGCCAGTTGGCGCGAAGATTGATGTCGAAGACGCGATCCCAGGTCGCCACGTCGAGATCGACCAGCTTGGCGGGTGCGGCGATCCCGGCATTGCCGACGATGCCGCTGATGCCGCCCATCGCCTTCACGGCGGCCGCGATCACCCGGGCCGGGTCGTTGGGCTTGGCCATGTCGGCCTTGAGCGTGTGGACCCTGCAGCCCGATGTCCGGAGGTTGGCGGCCAGCGCGGCCAACTCGTCGAGATAGGCCACGTCGCAGAGCGTCAGCGCTTCGGCACCGTCCGCCGCCAGCTTGAGAGCCGTTGCACGCCCGATCCCACGGCTCGCGCCGGTGATGACGATCCGCATGGCGTCCCCCCTTTTCGACCAAGGCTATCGCATATCGCTGTCCGTCGTCCTGAGCGGAGCCGCCCGAAGGGGGGCGTAGTCGAAGGACCTTTTTTCCTCGGCCTGGCGACTGAAAAAAAGGTCCTTCGACTACGCTTCGCTCCGCTCAGGGCGACGGGGTACTCAAACGGGCATTTCTGCCGGACTTCAACCACTACTCCGATGGTGGCACGGTTCCGGGCTTGGGGTCGATGGGCAGGAGGCGATCGAGGCCCAGGAGTTGCTCGTAAAGCGCCGAGGCCTGCAGCAGCGCGGCCTCGCCGCGAGGTTTGCCGACCAGCTGCAATCCCACGGGCCGACCATACGGATCGAAACCGCAGGGCACAGCAATGGCGGGACTGCCGGTGACGGTGATCGCCGAGTTGAGCGTCGAGCCCGACATGTAATTCTCGAGCTTCTTGCCGTTGATGGTGGCCGGCGCGCGCAGGTTGACGTCGAAGGCGGGGGTCGGCGCGCTCGGCGTCACCAGCAGGTCGTACTTCTGGAAGAACGCGACCATGCGCCGGAACAGCGCCGCGCGCTCGCGCTCGGCCCAGGCGAGCTGGCTGGTGGTCTGTTTCAGGCCAAGCTCGGTGTTCCAGATGATGTCCGGCTTGAACTTGTCGCGATGCTGCTGGATCTGCAGCTCGCGATCGACGACGAACTGCTGGCTGCGCAACGCCATGAAGATCTCGTCGACCGGACCGAAGTCGGGCGAGACCTCCTCGACGATGCAGCCCAGTTCCTCGAAGCGCCGCGCCGCCTTGGTGCAGATCTCGCGGACATCCTTGTCGAGTTCGAACCGGCCGCCGAAGTCCGCCGTCCAGGCGACCCGCTTTGGCGCGACGGGATTGGCGACCGCGGCGCTGAATGACTGCGCGGGTGCATCGAAGGTCATCGGATCTTCCAGGCAGAAGCCCGACATGGTGTCGAGGAACAGCGCGAGGTCGGGCACGTTGCGCGCCATCGGCCCCTGCACCGACTGCGGCGACCAGAGATTGTTCGACGTGCCGCGCGTCACGCGGCCCGGCGAGGGCCGGATGCCGACGGTCGAGCAATAGGTGCCGGGCCGGCGCAGCGAGCCGCCATGGTCGGACCCGTGCGCCAGCCAGACCTCGCCGGTCGCCACCGATACCGAGCCGCCGCCGGTCGAGCCACCGCAGGTGAGCGAGGTGTTCCAGGGATTGCGCGTGCGGCCGAACACCTCGTTGAAGGTGCTGCCGCCGGCACCGAACTCCGGCGTGTTCGACTTGCCCATGACGATACCGCCCTTGCGCTCGATGCGCTCGACCAGCGGGTTGGATTTCGCCGGCACGTGATTTGCGAAGATCGGCGAGCCATAGGTGGTGCGCACGCCCGCGACGTCGGTCAGGTCCTTGATCGAGACCGGAAGGCCGGCGAGCCAGCCCGCTTCGCCGGAAGCTTCGCAGGCCTCGCCGCCCGCCATGATGCGCTTGGCGTGGTCGCGCGCGCGATCGAGACAGAGGGTCGGCATCGCGTTTACCGCGGGCTCGACCTCGGCGATGCGCTTTGCCGAGGCCTCGATCAGGTCGAGCGGCGAGATTTCCTTCTTCTTCAGCCGCGCCACTGTCTCGACGGCGGTCATCTTCCAAAGCTCGTTACTCATCTCGCCCATCCGTTTTTGGCAAACCATGTTTGCCGGACATGAAACTTTTGCATATGCGACACTGAAGTCGAGGAAACACCAGAATGAACGACAAAGCCACCGGCCCGCTTCGCGGGTTGAAAATCGTCGATATCTCCACGGTCGTGGCAGGGCCTTTCGCCGCCGGCCTGCTGGGCGACTATGGCGCCGAGGTCGTCAAGGTCGAGATGCCGGGCGCGGGCGATTCGCTGCGCGCGCTGGCGCCGCACAAGGACGGCGCGCCGCTGTGGTGGAAGGTCACCAACCGCAACAAGAAGGGCGTCACGCTCGACCTGCACCAGGCCGACGGCCGCACTCTGTTCGCCAAGTTGATCGCGGGCGCCGACGTGCTGGTCGAGAACTTCAGGCCGGGCACGCTCGACGGCTGGGGCATCACCCGGCCCTGGCTGCAGGAGATCAATCCGCGGCTCACCATCCTGCGCGTCACCGGCTTCGGCCAGGATGGGCCTTATCGCGACCGGCCGGGCTTCGCCCGCATCTTCGAGGCGATGAGCGGTTTTACCCAGATCTGCGGCGAGGAGGACGGACGGCCGCTGCATCTCGGCTATCCGATCTCCGATGCCGTCGCCGGTCTGTTCGGCGCGCTGGGCATCCTGGCCGCCCTGCACGATCTGGCGCGCAACCCGGAACGCCGCGGCCAGGACATCGACTGCTCGGCGACCGAGGCGATGCTGCGCACGCTGGAATTCCTCGCCATCGAATACGACCAGCTGGGCGCCGTGCGCACGCGCTCGGGCAACCGCAGCCAGTATGCCGCGCCGGGCAACGTCTACCGGACAGTCGACGGCAAGTGGGCATCGATCGCGGCCTCGACCCAGAGCATTTTTATCCGCCTTTGCGCCGCCCTCGATTTGCGCGCCCTTCTGGACGACGAACGCTTCGCCACCAATCCGGCGCGCGTCCACAACTACCGGGAGCTCGACGAAATCGTGGGGGCGGCGCTGGGCAAGCTCACGCTCGCCGAGGTGGGAGAGACCTTCGCGCGCCACGAAGTGGGCTTCTCGCCGATCTACGACATCGCCGACGTCTTCGACGATCCACAGATCAAGGCGCGCGGGGCAATCGTGCGCGTGCCCGACAGCGAGCTCGGCTCCGTCCGCATGCAGGGCGTGGTGCCGCGCTTCTCCGAGACGCCGGGCCGCGTGCAGCGCGCGGGGCCGACCATCGGCGAGCACAACGACGAAATCTACGGCGCCCTGGGATTGTCCGCGACGGAGATCGCGGCGCTCAAGGCGCGCAAGGTCATCTAGGGAGCGGCAAGACGATGAGCGCGCAGGATGCGCGCGGTCCGGAAGATCATGAGTCTTCCGAACCGCGAGCCTCCGGCTTGCTCAAGCTCACGGCCAAGCAGAAGAATATGGGAGGACCATCATGCTGAGACGTCACTTCGCTGCCCTGTCACTGGCGGCGCTCTGCCCCCTTCCCGCCACCGCACAGGGCGGCAAGGTCGCCAGGATCGTCGTGGGCTTTCCCGCCGGCCAGGGCATCGACCTGGTGTCGCGTATCGTGGCCGACGCGCTGAAGGACGAACTCGGCGAGACCTTCATCGTCGAGAACAAGCCCGGCCAGGGCGGCAGCATCGCGCTGGGCCAGGTCGCGCGGGCAACGCCCGACGGTTCCACCATTCTGATCTCGGCGATGGCGGCGCTGGTGATGGCGCCCCATCTCTACAAGAACGTGACCTACGACACGCTGAAGAGCTTCGAGCCGGTC
>CAMDOT010000082.1 GCA_945903635.1 Rhizobium sp. Q54
ACGGCCTGCGGGAACATGACGAGGTATTCGATGGCGCCGCGGCCTCTCAGTTGCGAGCGGTAGATGATCCAGACCAGCAGCGACATGATCAGCACGCCCACCGTGGCGACGCTGAGGCCGAGCATGACGCTGTTGAACAGGGCCGTGCGCACCGGGCCGAGCGACAGCGCCAGCTCATAGTTGGCGAAGGTCCACTGCGCCTGGGTCAGGATCACGGTGGCGAAGCGCTGCAGCGAGGTCATGAGCAGTGCCGCGATCGGGAAGACCACGGCCAGCGCCACGTAGAGGGCGCAGACGCTGAACAGCACCCAGGCCATGCGGCCCATATCCATCGGCCGCGGCCGGAAGGCCTTGCCGCTGATGGTGGTGAAGGTGCCGCGCCGGATCATGCGGCGATAGAGCGTCAGCATGACGAACATGACGATGAACAGCGACAGCCCCATCGCCGAGGCGCGGCCGTAGTCCGGCGGATAGGCAAGCGTGGAGTCCCAGATCGCCGTGGTGATGACATAGATGCGGCCGGGAATGCCGAGCACGAGGGCGGCGGCAAACGAGCCCAACATCTCGGCGAAGACGAACAGCGACGCTCCCATGACGCCCGGCATCACCAGCGGCAAGGTCACGGTCAACATGGTGCGGAACTTGGAGGCGCCCATGACGCGCGCCGATTCCTCGAGCGCCGGGTCCATCGACTTCATCGACGCCGAGATCATCACGAAGGCGACGGTGCCCTCGAACAGCGCCATCACCCAGGCGATGCCGAAATGGGTGTAGATGTCGGCGATGTCGTTGGTGCCGCCCAGCGCCTTCCAGATCTGGTTGATGAAGCCGCTCTTGGGGCCGGCGATCACCGCCCAGGCGAGCGCGCCCACCAGCGGGGTCATGTAATACGGCAACTCCATCAGCCGTTCGAGCTTCTCGCGTCCCGGCACGTTGGTGCGCGTCAGGATCCAGGCCAGCGTGAAGCCGATCAGGATGGCCATCACGGTGGCCATCACCGCGATGACCAGTGTGTTCCACACGGTCTTGAAGTCCTCGCTGAAGATCGAGATGTAGTTGGCGATGCCGAACTCGACCGGCGGAAACGCCATTGGGTCGCCGACGTTCAGCGACTCCTCAACCAGGAAGACCATCGGCAGCACGACGAGGAAGCCCACGATCAGGAGGACCGCGAGCGTCGTCAGGACCTGCCAGTTTATGCGTGGACGCAGAACGCCCGTTAGCCCGTCCGCCAATGGCTAGCGCCCGGCGCCGACGATGCGGTTCCACTCCTTGGCGAAGGCAGGACGATCCTTCTCGAAGGCGTTCCAGTCGGCAGGCGACAGCAGCTTCATCTTCTCAAGCGGCACGGTATCCGCTCCACCCGGCGGCGGCACGTCCTTGCGCGGCGAATGGAGCAGCAGGGCCTCGGCGAGCGCCTTCTGGCCGACCGGCGAGAGGAACCAGTCCATGAACAGCTCGGCTGCGTAGGGATGCGGCGCCTGGTCGACGATGCCGTAGGTCTCCGGCACGGACGGCACGCCGGTCTCCGGGAAGACGAAGGCGAGCGGCGCGCCCTTGGCCTTGAACTCGATGTAGCCCGAGTACTGCGCGCCCATGATGATCTTGTCCTGGCCGTCGACGAGGCGGCCGTACTGCTGGACGTAGGAGTCGAAAGCGCGCGGCTTCTGCTCGCCGAACTTCTTGAAGTAGTCCATGCCGAGGATCGGCAGCAGCGCGTACCACACGCCGTGCTGGAGGCCGGAGTTCGACACCTTGACGTTGATCGCGTCCTTCCACTTCGGATCGAGCAGGTCTTCCCACTTCTTGGGCGCATCGGCGGCCGAGACGTTGTTGGGGTTGTAGGCGATGCCGGCCATGATGACCGAGCCCCAGGTCCAGAATCCTTCCGGATCGCTCTTGGCCTCCTTGGGGAAGAACGCCATCTCGGGCGAGACGTACTGGCGGAAGCCGCCCTTGCGCTGGAAGTCCAGGATCATGCCCATGTCGGAGATCTGGATGACATCGACGAGGAACGACTTGGCCTGACGCTCCGACAGGATCTTGGCGTAGAGCGCGCCGGCCTGCAGGCGGACGTAACTCGTCTTGATCTCGGGGAACACCTTGTTGAAGGCGGCCAGCAACTTGACCTGGCCCTGTTCGGGATCAGTCGAATAGAGCGTGAAAGCGCCCTCGGCCTTGGCCTTGGCAATGTCGGCGCAGGTCTTGAAGCCCTCCATCTGGATGGGCTTGTCGCACACCTTGGGCCGCGCCGGGGGCTGCGGGGTCTGCGCCTGGGCCGGTGACCAGCCGGCCAGGCCGACTGAGGCGCACAGCGCCATGCTCGCAATTGCGAAGAGCTTCATTGTTTCCTCCAGGAATTCTTATTCTGCGCGAGCCTAACGACCACGGCGACGCGGTTCAACGAGATTGCACCATCTGCGCAATTCCGAAGCGCGGTTCTCTATCCGCGATACACTGACTGATCCGTCACGTATCTCGCCGCCACGTCGGCCGAGAGCGCGAGTTCCGGCCGGGTCTTCGGATCGCCATGGCCACCACCACCCGGCGTGCCGAGCGAGACAGTGTCGCCCTTGTTCAGCACGTACTGCTTCTTCGGATCTGTCTTCACGCCGTTGATCCTGAGCTCGCCGGGCGCACCGTCCTTGCCGCCCTCGATGCCGAAGGCTGGAAAGATGGTTCGCTCGGCCAGGAAGGAGACCGCGATCGGCGTATCGCTCCGGCTCTCGATCAGGATCTCCTGGCCGAGGCCGCCGCGATGCAGGCCGGGACCGCCCGAGTCGGGACGCAGCTTCTTGTGATGGAAGCGCAGCGGCGCGATGTGCTCGCTGATCTCGATCGACGTCGAGGAGACGTTGGACGGCCAGCTGAGGCACGTGACGCCGTCGCCCCGCGAATTGCCGCCCATGCCGCCGTTGTAGAAGAACATGTTGGCGTAGGGCTTGCCGCCGCCCTTGCCGTCGGGACGCACGCCCGACTGGTTCATGCCCCACATCGGCGAGCCGCAGGCGGCCATCACGCGCTCCGGCACGATCTGGCCCAGGCAGCCGAACACCAGCATCGGCACATAGTGGCCGATCAGCATGCGCGAGCCGCCGGGTGCGGGGAATTGTGGATTGACGATGCAGCCCGGCGGCGCGCTGAGGCTGATCGGCCTGAAAGCACCTTCGTTGTTCGGCAGGTTGGGGCTGGTGCAGACCTTGACCCCGTACATCGCCATCGCCGTGGTGTAGCAAAGCGCGCAGTTGATGGCGCGATCGACCTGGGCGTCGGTGCCGGCGAAGTCCATGGCGATCTCATCGCCCTTGATCGTGAGCTTGAGCCGCAGCGTGATCGGCGTCTCCATGATGCCGTCGGTCTTGACCTCGCTGTGGTAGGTGCCGTCGGGCAGTTCGCGGATGGCGGCGCGCATCGCGGTCTCGCAGCGGCCTTGAATTTCGCGTGCGAGGTCGGTGAGGTCGGGCAGACCGTAGTTCTCCATCAGGACCAGCAGCCGGTCTTCCATCAGGTCGAGTGCCACGATCTGGGCATAGAGATCACCCATGGTCTGATCGGGCGTGCGCACGTTCTTGCGGATGATGGCGACCAGCGTCTCATCGGTCTTGCCGGCGGCGATCATCTTCATCGGCGGGATTTGCAGTCCCTCCTCGAAGACCTCGCGCGGCTCGGGGCTCCTGATCTTGCCGCCGATGTCGGGCGCGTGCGCCGTCGTCGCGCTGAAGGCGATCAGTTTGCCGCCGCGGAAGATCGGCTTGGCGAGCGTGATATCCGGCAGATGGCCAGTGCCCAGCCAGATGTCGTTGGTGATCAGCACATCGCCCGGCTGAAGCTGCTCGGGCGGGAAGAAGCGCAGGAAATGTTTCACCGTCTCGGGGAGCGTGCCGATGAAACTCGGAATGCTCTCGCTCGCCTGCACCAGCGACTGGCCCGACGCATCGGTGACGACGCAGGAGAAGTCGTAGCTTTCGCGGACCAGCGTCGAGAAGCTGGTCCGCACCATCGCCGCCGCCGCCTCGTCGACCAGCGAGATCAGGCGGCGCCAGAGAAGCTCTAGTTCGATCGCATCGAATGTGCGGGTCATCGCGAGCACCTCATCGGAGCGCGCAACTCCAGTTGCGCATTCATATAGCCATGAGCGCCACTGGAGTGGCGCGCTCCACTGACGATCATCAGATGACCTCCGCCAGGATGGAACCGTCGGGCAGCAGGCGTGCGGTGGCGCCGGGGCCGACGATAAAGGTACTTTCGTCTTCCTCGAACACGGCTGGGCCCTGCACGATCACGCCCGCCTCGAGGGCATAGCGATCGTAGACGTTCGTGGGCAGCATTTTGCCGGCATCGGCGAAGAACACCGGGCGCGTGCCCTTGAGCGCCTGCGCCGAGGGGTGACGCGGCAGCTCGAGCTTGCCGCCGGCACCCGGCATCGGCGCGCTGACCGAAAGCCTGAGCGCCACGAACTGGATCGCGGCGCCCGGCGGTGTGCGCGCGAACAGCGCCTTGTAGGCCGCTTCGAAAGCGGTGCGCACGCCCGCTTCGGTGAGCGGCGACGGCATAGCCACCGTGACCTCGCTGCCCTGGCCGATGTAGCGCATGTCGGCGAGCCGCCGCACCACGCGGCCCGAGGCATCGGCACCGGTCGGCCGCAGTACGTCGAGCGCTTCCTTCTCCTGCGCGGCGAAGATCGCTTCGGCCTGGGAAAAATCCGCACCGGTCAGCGCGGCGCTGAAGCTGGCAACGCGATCGACGCGCGCCGGCGCCATCAGCATGCCGATGGTGCTGCCGGCACCTGCCCCCGGCGGACAGACGACGCGCGTGACACCCAATTTGCGCGCCACGTTCCAGGCGTGGACGGGTCCCGCCCCGCCGGTCGCCAGCAGCGCATACTCGGCCGGAATGCGGCCGCGTTCGGCGATGGCCACGCGCGCGGCACCCGCCATGTTCTCGTTCACCACGTCGTGCACGCCAAAGCCTGCGCGGTTGCGTTCGACACCCAGCGCCGTGGCGAGACCGCCGAGCGCCGCCTCGGTCGCGGCGCGGTCGATCTTCATAGCGCCTCCCAGAAAGAAGTCGGCATTGAGATAGCCCAGGGCCAGGTCGGCATCGGTCACGGTCGCATTGGTGCCGCCACGGCCGTAGCAGGCAGGGCCGGGCTGGGCGCCGCTGCTCTCGGGACCGACCTGCAGCGTGCCGAGGTCGCTTCGCTTGGCGATCGAGCCGCCGCCGGCGCCGATTTCGATCAGCTCGACGGTGGCGATCATGATGGGCAGGCCGGAGCCGCGCAGAAAGCGTTTCTCGCGTGCCGCCTCGAAGCCGTAGGCGACCAGCGGCTCGCCGTCGTCGACGAGGGCGAGCTTGGCGGTGGTGCCCCCCATGTCGAACGCGAGCACGCGTTCCAATCCGGCATTGCGGCCAAACCAGGCGCCGGCCAGTGCGCCGGCGGCCGGACCGCTTTCCAGCAGCTGCACCGGCGCGCGTTTGGCTTCACTCACATGCGTGAGCCCGCCGTTGGACAGCATCAAGAAGAGCCCGCCGGGAATCCCAGATGTGCTGAGCGCCTGCTCCAGACGCTCGAGATAGATCTCGGCCAGCGGCCGGATATAGGCGTTGGCGACGGTGGTGCTGGCGCGCTGGTACTCGCGAATCTCCGGCGCGATGTCCGACGAGAGCGAGATCGAGAGATTCTGGAAGCGCTCGGCAACGGCGGCCGCGATGGCACGCTCGTGCACGGGATTGGCGTAGCTGTGCAGGAAGCAGATGGCGAGGCTCTCGACGCCCTGCTCCACCAGTTCCGCCACCTCGGCCATGGCCGCCTCGACATCGAGTGGAATTTCGACGCTGCCGTCGGGCGCCAGCCGTTCCTTGGCTTCGCGCCGCCACGGCCGTGGCACCAGCGGCTTGGGCATTTCTATGAAGAGGTCGTAGAGCTCGTACTTGCGCTCGCGCGCGATCTCCAGGACATCGGCGAAGCCCGCCGTGGTCAGCAGCCCGGTCTTCGCACCCTTGCGCTCGATCAACGCGTTGGTGAAGAGCGTGGTGGCGTGGACCACGCGGCCGACCTGCTCGGGCCGGACGCCGGCTTTCTCCAGCACGCGCCGCGTGCCTTCGAGCGCGCCGCGCGCAGGATCGTCGGGCGTCGTGCTCTCCTTCCAGATGATGGCGCGGCCGTCGCGCGGATCGTGGATGACGAGATCGGTAAAAGTTCCCCCGATATCGATACCGAGGGACAGCGGCGCACTCATTACACGTCCTTTGCTATTCGGCCTTGATGTTGCCCTGCTTGACCACCTTCGCCCAGCGCTCGCGATCCTTCAGGATGTAGGCCTTGAAGGCAGCCGGATCCTGCCGGAGCGATTCCAGGCCCTGCTTGGCGAGCGCTTCCTTGCTGGACGGATCGTCGATCGCCCCGATGAAGAGCTTGCTGAGGGACGCCAGGATGTCGGCCGGCAAACCGGCAGGCCCGAAGATGCCGAACCAGTGGTTGATGTCGAGCGCCGGAATGTCCTTGGTGAGCAGCGGCAGATCGGGCGCGAGCGGCGTCGGCTTGGTCGCGGCCAGGGCCAGCACGCGCACCTTGCCGGCATTGGCGAGACTCATCAGCTCCGACACGTTGCCGAAGAAGATATCGACATTGCCCGCCGCCACGTCGGCGATCGCGGGCGCGCCGCCGCGATAGGGCACGTGGATCATCTTGAGCCCGCCCGACTCGAAGCCGAGGAATTCCGCGGCGAGCTGGTTGGTCGAACCGAGACCGGTCGAGGCATAGGACAGCTTGCCGGGGTTGGCCTTGGCATAGGCCACCAGCTCGGGGATGGTCTTGAACGGCGCGTCCGGGCGCACGATCAACGCCATCGGCACGCCGACGAGATTGGCGATCGGCACCAGCTCCTTGTCGAGGTCGAGCGGGATGTTCGAGCCGGGCACGACGGCGCCGACAGCGATCTGGCCCATGATGCCGATGCCGACCGTGTAGCCGTCGGGCGGCGACTGCGCGACCTGTTTCAAAGCGATGAAGCCGCCGGCGCCGGTCTTGTTCTCGACGATGACGGTGTAGCCGAGTTGCTTCGTGATGGCGTCGGCCGCGATGCGTGCAGTGATGTCGGCGGTGCCGCCGGGGGCATAGCCGACCAGGATCTTGATCGGCTGCCTGGGTACCCATTGAGCGAATGCAGGTGCCGCGGCAAGAACCAGCGGCGCGGCGAGCAGGCTACGACGAAACATGGCAGTGACTCCCGTTACCCGAAAGGGCAATCCCCAAAACCGAACGTCGAGCAAGCGCCGTGCCGGGTCAAGCGCCCTGCCCCTTGAGATGAAACGGTGTTCCGCTAGTCTCCGCGCCGCATGCCGCTCGCCCATCCTGCTGCCGACGTCTGGACGCTGATCGCCGACATCGCCGACGAAACGCCGGCGGCGCCGGCCTTCATCCACGGCGACCGCACGCTCACCTTCGCCGAGCTGGTGGAAAGCGCGTTGCGCGCCGCGCAGGGATTGGCCGATCTCGGCGCCGGACCGGGCGACCGGGTGGCGCTTTGGCTCCCGAACGTGCCGGCCTATCCAATTCTCTACTTTGCCTGCATGAGGTTGGGCGCCATCGCCGTCGCCGTGAATACGCGCTATCGCGCCGTCGAGGTGGCCGACATCGTGGGCCGCTCCGGCGCCAAGGTGCTGGCTTGCGCGCCGGGCTTTCGCCGCATCGACTTCCTGGCGATCCTGGCCGGCATCGAACCCGACGCGCTCGACAGGCTCTCCGCCATCGTCATGGTCGGCGACGAACCGGCGGCCATTCCGCCGGCGATCGAACGGCTGCGGCGTGTTCCCTTCGAGCGGCTGCTGTCGCGGCCGCGGTTCGGCGTGAACCATGCCAAGACAAGCGCGCCCTGCAACATCTTCACCACCTCGGGGACCACCAGCGCGCCCAAGTTCGTGCTGCACCGGCAAGGCGCGATCGCCAGCCACGCCCAGCAGGTGGCGCGCGTCTTCGGCTTCACCGCACCCGACACGCTCTCGCTTTCCATCCTGCCGCTGTGCGGCGTCTACGGTTTTAACCAGACACTGGCGACGCTCGCCGCCGGGAAGCCCTGCGTCCTGGTCGAGTCCTACGAGATCGACGAGATCGCCAGGCTGATCGCACGGCACCGCCCCACCACGATGTTCGGCAGCGACGACATGTACGCGCGCCTGCTCGAGGAAGTGCCGGGCGAGCGGCCGTTTCCGTCGGTGAAATGGGCAGGCTACGCCGCCTTCAATGCAGCACTCGATGCGTTGCCCGAGCAGGCCGAGGCACGCGGGCTGCATCTTTGCGGCCTCTACGGCATGAGCGAGGTCCAGGCGCTCTATGCCCGACAGCCAGTCGATGCCGCCGTGCCCCGACGCAAGCGCGGCGGCGGCGTGCCGACGTCTCCCCTCTCCCACGTGCGCGTGCGCGATCCCGAAAGCGGCGCGCTGCTCGGTCCCGGCCAGCCGGGCGCGCTCGAATGCGCCGGGCCTTCCCTGATGGTCGGCTACTACGGCAACGAGGCCGCGACCGCCGAGGCCGTCACCGCCGACGGCTATGTCCGCACCGGTGATCTTGCCGAACTCGACGGCGACGGCGGCTTCACTTTTCTCAGCCGCATGGGCGACGTGCTGCGGCTCTCGGGCTTCCTCGTCAATCCGCTCGAGATCGAGACGCACATCCAGAAGGTCCCCGGCATCTCCGCCTGCCAGACCATTGCCGTGCCGCGACCTGAGGGCGTGCGCGCCGCCGCCTTCGTCATCCTCGACGCCGGTGCCGCGTTGGACGAGGCAGCCGTCATCGCCCACTGCCGGCTGGGCCTGGCCAACTACAAGGTGCCGGTGCGCGTCTTCGCCGTGCCGGAGTTTCCGGTCACGCCCTCGCCCAACGGCCCAAAAATCCAGCGCGCGCGATTGCGCGACATGGCCGCCGCCAGGCTCAGCGGCCTTTAAAAGGCTTCGGCTTGCGCTTCTCGGTGAAGGCGCGCGCGGCTTCCCCGAAATCTTCGCTGAGATAAAGCCGCTCCGGCGCCGTCATGAACATGACCTCGCGGCTCAGGCGATCCATGTACCAGCGCCGCATCCGCACGGTGGAGCGCACGCTGAGCGGCGGGTTCTTGATCACCTCGCCGGCGAGTTCGCGGGCCACGTCGAGATACTTGCCCTTGGCGGCCACGCGGTTGATCAGATTGGCCTTGAAGGCTTCTTCCGCGGTGAAGAAACGTCCGGTGAGGGCCGCCTCCATGGTGAAGGCGCCGCCGCCGCGATAATGCATCAGCGCCCAGTACTTGCCGGCACCCAGGCCGCGCGACGTCTCGGTGACCTGGAACTTCGTTCCCTCCTCGGCCACGACCAGATCGCATTCCAGCACGATGCCGACGGAGAGGCCCAGCACGTAGCCGTGGGCGGCGGCGATCACCGGCTTCCAGTTCACCGCCTTGGTCAGAAGATCGGAAGAGTGCGTGCCGCGGCCCTGCGGTCCGCCGAGCCGTAGAAATTCCTCACGGCTGCGCAGTTGGCGCTGCTGGACGTCGGCGCCGCTCGAGAAGGCGCGACCACGGCCGTTGAGGATGGCGATCTGCGCCTCGTCGTCCATGTCGAAGCGGTGCAGCGCGTCGGAAAGCGCGCCCACCAGCTCGTCGCTGAAGGCATTCAGTTTCTCGGGGCGATTGAGCGTCAGCGTGACGATCGCGCCATCGCGCTCGTAGTCGACGAGAGAGTCCGATTTCTTGGCCGTCATTATGTGTTTCCTCCGACTGGGACCATTTGCCAACAGCGGAAGAAATGCAATGCTCCGCGCCTTCAGAGGGAGAGAAACATGGCCGAGCGCAAGAGCATCAACTACCCGGGCTTCAAGCATGAGAACCCCATCCCCAACGCCAGCCGGGTGGGCAACATCCTGATGTCGAGCATCATCAGCGGCCGCGATCCCGAGACAAGCGCGATGCCACCCGATCTCGCAGGACAGGTCACCAACATTTTCAAGCAGATCGCCCTTTGCGTGGCCGCAGGCGGCGGAAGCGTCGACGATATCGTGAAGATCAATTTCTGGATGAAGGATCCCGCCACCGGCCGCGCCGCCTTGAACGGCGAATGGGTAAAAATGTTTCCCGACGCCGCGTCACGCCCGGCTAGGCACACGCTGGCGCTCGGCGCCAACAACCCGAACCACGTGACCTGCGATTTCACCGCCGTGATCGGCTAGCGCCCGCTAACGCGACGGCAGTCGCAGGTCCTGGACCTGGGCGCCGACGAAGGTCTGCGGCTGCGACGGCGTCGGCACGCCCATGCGGCGTTCGAGGTTCTCCACACAGGCGCGCGTGGCGACGGCGAGATCGCGCCACGTCGCGGCGCCGTCGAACTGCTGCAGCAGGCATTGGTCGTAGTAGGTGTACTGGTCGCCGGCACCGCAGCCGAAGCTGGCGCGGTCCGCAGCGGCAGCGGTCAGGATCACGCGATTGGGCTTGCGCATGTCGGGCGTCAGGAAGGTCCCGCTGTGGCATGCCGACACCACCACCACGGTCGGCAGGGAACCGCAGCCGGCATTCAGCACCCGGTCGAGGGATCCCGGATCGAACAGCCTGCGGTCGGGGCGCAGGACGAAGCCTCTCTCCTCGCCGTGGCTGGTGATGAAGACGAAGCAGGCATCGCCGCCTCCGGCGCGCAGCGCTGTCGCGACATTGGCAGAACTCGCGAGCCGTGCCGGCGCCGTTGACGTAGCCGAGGAATAGACCGCGATGTCTCTCACGCCGTGAGCCATGAGCTTGTCGCGCATCGACTGCACGCCATTGTCGAAGGCCGGGCTGTTGTTGTCGCCGGCGATCAGGACCGCGCGCCAGCGCCCCGCTGGCGGACCGACATTGGCCGATGTCGCGACCATCGCCGGGCTGCGCGTGACAGGCGGCGGCGCACCCGTGGCTTCCGGCGTGCAGGCCGCGGCTGAGACAAAGGCCAGGACAAGTGCCGCCAGACGCACATACATGGCCGGATACTCCGCTTGTTCCAGAGGTTGCCTAGGCCCGGGCCCCGACCGCGCGCAACGCCATGTCGGCGTAGAGCCTGGCCATCTCCTCCTCGGTGATCTTGCCGCCGGGGCCGTACCACATGGAGACATGGGTCCATTGATCGAGCAATGCCATGGCGATGGCCTTGAGATCGACGCGGTCGCCGATCAGCGGGGGATCGAACAGGCCGCTGTCGACACCCTGCGCGAGGATCCCGACCACGACGTCCCGGATCGCACGCCGGCTGCGCCGGATATCGGCAACACGCCCAGGATCGAGCCAGCTGATCTCGCGGTTGGCGACCAGCGCTTCCACCCTCAGTCCGCAATGCCGTATGACATAGACGCGCACGAACGCCGCGAGCTTGGCGCGCGGATCGTCGCCTGCGCCCGCCACTGCCTGCTGGGTCACGCGCTCGAGTTCGCCCTGGGTCGAGGCGATGATGTCGTGCAGCAGCTCGTCCTTCGACTTGAAGTGATTGTAGAGCGCGCCCTGCGTCAGCCCGCAGGCCTTCATGATGTCGCGGACGGTCACCACGGGATAGCCGCGTTCGGCGAACTGCTGGAACGCCGCGGCGCGGATAGCCTCGATCGGCGGTCGCAGCTCGCGCTCGGCGACAACGGGCGTCACCACGTCCATCCGCGCCGGCTTGCGCTTGGTCATCTCGCTCCTCCGTCGATGCTTCCGACGATCTTCCAGCCGAGTTCGGCTGCCGGTCGCACCAGCTTCCCGGACTCCGCGGCGCGCACATTCGACGCCGTGCCGTCGAGCGCACGGGCGTAGACACCCTGCCGGATGCACGAGACGCGAAACAGATTGTAGGCCATGTAGAAATTCCAAAGCGCAGCGTCCGGCACAGCCCGCTTCGACAGTCCACAATAGTAGCTCACCATGTCGTGTTCGGTCGGCAGTCCGAGTGCCGCGAGATCGTGGCCTTCGAGGCCGCCCCAGTCCTTGGGCGTGCGCCACAGCATGCAGAGATAGGAGAGTTCGGCCAGCGGATCGCCCAGCGTCGAGATCTCCCAGTCGATGATGCCGAGCACGCGCGGCTCGGTGGCGTGGAAAACCATGTTGTCGAGCCGGTAGTCGCCATGGACCAGCACGGTCTCTTCATTGGATGGAAGATGGGCCGGCAACCAGTCGAGCAACTTGTCCATCGCCTCGATCGATTCGGTTTCGGAGGCCTTGTACTGTTTGCCCCAGCGCGAGATCTGCCGCACGACATAGCTTCCGGGGCGCCCGAAGTCGGCCAGTCCCAGGGCTGCGTAGTCGACGGCGTGGAGCCGGGCCAGCGCCTCGAACTTGGCGCGATAGATCGCCAGCCGCCCTTCTTTCGGCACCTCGGGCAGGAGCGGATCCCAGAGCACACGGCCGTCGCAATATTCCATGATGTAGAAGGCGGTACCGACCACGCTCTCGTCTTCGCACAGCGCATAGGCCCGAGGCGTCGGAACATTGGTCTTGTTGAGGGCGGAGATGACCCTGAATTCACGATCGACGGCGTGGGCGGAAGGCAGAAGCTTGCCCGGCGGCTTGCGGCGCAGCACATAGTGCCGGCCGGCACCATCCGCCAAGCGATAGGTCGGGTTCGATTGGCCGCCCCTGAACTGCTCCGCCCGCACCGGCGGCACGAAGCCCTCGACGTGCGCCGTCATGAACCTGCCCAGCGACTGCTCGTCGAAGCGATGCTTCTCCTGCACCTCCATCGTGCCGATGTAGTCTGCGCCCTTACGTGCCAATAACAGCCCCTGAACGGTCGTTCATTTGCCGGGAGTTTGCTCGCCCACCGGTGCGCTTGCAATATCGACCAACGGGGAGTCTCCGGAGCAAAAGCTCTCAGCCTTTCCGCCATCCGCGCGCGCCTATTTTATAGGCAATATCGCCCTGTTCTGCGTGGCGGCGCAGTCGCTGCCTGCGCTCTTTGTCGCGCCCGCCGCGACGCGCTGGCCCACAGGCGATGCCGGTCCCGCTGTTACATCGACTGCTCGCTCCTTTTGCCCCACCCTCGTCGCAGTATGACTGCTGCACCTCCTGTGAACTTGGGGCTTGGGTAAAGTGGCAACTTTGTGTTTATCTAGGTCTTGTACTGGTCCGGGGGGTTCGGGCCCAATGCTACATTGAAAACTACGCGTTCTGGGAGGCGTCGTTGAACCGATTCCTAAGCAAGGACTTTCTGTCCGGGCTGATGTTCATTGCCTTTGGACTGATAGCCATCTATTTCGGCCAAAAGCTGGCGCAAGGCACCGCCGTGCGCATGGGTCCAGGCTATGTGCCGCGGATGCTGTCCTACATCCTGTTGGGATTGGGTGGGCTGATCTGCGTCGTTGCCCTGGTGAGCGGAAGCGAGCCGGTCGAAAAGCCGAAGTGGAAGCCAATCACCATGGTGACCATTGGCATCATCTGCTTCGCCCTTCTGTTCGAGCGCGCCGGACTTCTTCCCGCGCTGGTCGTCCTGATCCTGATTTCGTCGCTGGGCGGCGAGGAATTCAAGCTGACGGAAGAGATCGGCAACATGGTCGCCTTGGCGATCCTGTGTACGCTCGTCTTCAAGATGGGCCTCGGAATGAACATCTCCATCGTGCGCGGAGTCTGGTGAGATGGATCTTCTCAACAACCTCGCGCTGGGTTTCAGCGTCGCCATCAGCTTCCAGAACATCACCTACTGCCTGCTGGGCTGTATGCTCGGCACGCTGATCGGCGTCCTGCCCGGCATCGGTCCCGTGGCGACCATCGCCATGCTGCTGCCAGTCACCTTCCATCTGCCGCCGACCGCGTCACTGATCATGCTGGCCGGCATCTACTACGGCGCCTCGTATGGCGGCTCGACGACGTCGATCCTTGTGAATCTGCCAGGCGAGTCGGCGTCGGTGGTGACCTGTCTCGACGGCTACCAGATGGCGCGCAAGGGACGCGCTGGTGCAGCGCTGTCGATCTCGGCGGTCGGTTCGTTCTTCGCCGGCACCGTCGGCACCATCATCATCGTCCTGTTCGCCGAACCGCTTACCCGCATGGCGCAGAAATTCGGCCCGGCCGACTATTGCGCCCTGATGGCGCTGGGTCTCGTCGCCGCCGTGGTGCTCGCCAGCGGCTCGGTCGCCAAGGCCATCGCCATGGTCTTCCTCGGCCTGCTGTTCGGACTGATCGGCACCGACGTCAATACCGGTGCGCAGCGCTTCACCTTCGACATTCCGGAGCTCAGCGACGGCATCGACTTCGCACCCATCGCCATGGGCCTGTTCGGCATCGCCGAGATCGTGGTCAACCTCGAACGACACTTGACGCGATCGGGAACCATCAAGGTGGGCTCGCTGTGGCCGACGCGCGAGGAAATCCGGCGCTCGATTCCGGCCATCCTGCGCGGCACCGCGCTCGGCGCGACGCTGGGCGTGCTGCCCGGCGGCGGCCCGACGCTGGGCGCCTTCTCGGCCTATACGCTGGAGAAGAAGATCTCCAAGCACCCCGAGGAGTTCGGCAAGGGCGCGGTTGAAGGCGTGGCCTCGCCCGAAGCGGCCAACAATGCCGCGGCCCAGACCTCGTTCATCCCCATGTTGACCCTCGGCATTCCGTCCAACGCGGTGATGGCCTTGATGGTCGGGGCCATGATCATCCAGGGCATCCAGCCCGGCCCCGAGGTCATGACCAAGAAACCCGAACTGTTCTGGGGCATGATCGCCTCGATGTGGGTCGGCAACGCCATGCTGGTCATCATCAACCTGCCGATGATCGGCATGTGGGTGAAGCTGCTGACAGTGCCATACCGCTTCCTGGCACCAGCCATCCTGCTGTTCTGCTGCATCGGCGCCTACAGCCTGCAGAACAGCACCTTCCACGTCATGCAGGTCGCGGCGTTCGGCGTGCTGGGCTACGTCTTCGTCCGTCTGGGATGCGAGGGTGCGCCGTTCCTGCTCGGTCTTGTGCTCGGGCCGCAGATGGAGGAATACTTCCGTCGCGCAATGCTGCTGTCGCGTGGCGATCCGATGGTGTTCCTCGAGCGGCCCATCAGCCTCGGTCTCCTGATCGCCACCGCGGCACTCCTGGTGCTGATGGCCCTGCCCAGTATCAAGAAAGCACGCAAGGAGGCCTTCCAGGAAGAAGGCTGACGCCCGAAGGAGTTCCACCATGTCCGACTTGCCCAAGCGCGTACAGATCGACGAGGAAGGTCCTCGCGAGGGGTTCCAGTCGGAGAAGAAGATGATCCCGGTGGCCGACAAGGTGCGTCTGATCGAGGCGCTGGCGGACACCGGGTTGAAGCGCATCGCCTGCGTCTCCTACGTCAACCCCAAGCGCGTGCCGACCATGGCCGACGCCGCAGAAGTGGCGGCCGAGATCCGGCGCAAGCCCGGCATCCAATACAGCGCGCTGTGGCTCAACCAGCAGGGCCTCGAGCGCGCGCTGCGCGGGCCGCTTCACGTCGACGGTGGCGTGCGTGTTACCGCCTCCGACACTTTCTCGCGCAAGAACATCGGCAAGTCGGTGCCCGACGCGATGATCGAGCAGCGCATGTCGCTCAAGACCTTCAAGGACCGCGGCATGCCGGTCGAATGGGGCGTCATCCTGGGCGCCTTCGGCTGCAACTATGAAGGCGAGCTCTCGACCGACCTGATCCTGCAGCGCGTGCAGCTCGCCCTCGACGAGGCCGAGCTGGCCGGCTTCAAGCTCAAGGGCATCAAGCTCACCGACGCCATGGGCTGGGCCACCCCGGCCTCGGTCGAGCGGCTGATCGGCGCCGTCCGCTCCCGGTGGCCCGACCTCGAGATCGGACTGCACCTCCACGATACGCGCGGCACCGGCTCTGCGGCCGCCTACGCCGGCCTGCGCATGGGCGTCACCAAGTTCGATGCCTCGATCGCGGGACTGGGCGGCTGCCCGTTCGCCGCGACCGACGGTGCGGCCGGCAACATCTGCACCGAAGATTTCGCCTTCATGTGCGAGGAAATGGGCGTCGAGACCGGGCTCGACATCGATCGCCTGATCGAGGTCGCCAAGCTCGCCGAGGAGATCGTCGGCCGCCCCCTGCCCGGCCACCTCATGCGCGGCGGCACGCTCAAGGCCGCCAAGCAGCGTGCCGCACAGAGGGCCGCCGCATGAACGCCGAAACCCTCACCGTCGAAATGGCGGTTCCCGACTCGACCTACATCGATGTCGCCGACGTGCCCTGGCAGCCGACGCGCTTCCCCGGCGTCGAATGGAAGATCCTGATGGAGAACAAGGCCACTGGCATGTCGACCGCGCTGATGCGGTGGGCGCCGGGAGCGCGTCTTCCAATGCACGAGCATGTCGCCATCGAGCAGACCTTCGTGCTCGAAGGATCGTTCGCCGACCACGCCGGCGTCTGCACGGCGGGCAACTACGTCTGGCGCCGGCCCGGCAGCCGCCACGATGCCTGGACCGACGAGGGCTGCCTGATGCTCGCCTTCTTCGTGAAGCCCAACACGTTCTTCGATTGAACCCACCCTCCCAACTTGGCAACATGCCAAGCAACAGGCGCCGGATACAAGGCGCTCAAAGGGAGGATCTCATGAAGCTGCGCCTTGTCCAGGCGAGTGTCGTATTGCGTGCTGGAATCGACGCGATCTTTCAATAGTCGATTGCCGCGCGCATCCCATGACAGACCGAGCCACGCCGATCGTCTTTGACGACCCGCACCAGGTTGGCCCAGCCGAGGCCGAAACCATGCGCCTGCGCACGCTGTCAGGGGCGTGGCGCTGGGCGCTCGTCGTCCTGACCGCCGTCACGATCTTCCTCTGCATCAACCAGCAGTTCGCGCTGCGCTTTTTCATTGGCTTCACCCAGCTCAACACCGAGTACTTCTACCTCCTGATCTCCTGCATGTTGCCTTTCACCTTCCTGATCTTCCCGGGGAGCCCGAAAGCATCGATGACGCGACTTCCCTGGTATGACGTCGTGCTTTTCGTCAGCACTGCCGCCGCTTCGCTGTACCTCATGCTCAACATCCGCAAGGCAGCCGAGCTCGGTTGGGAATTCGGCGATCCGCCGCAGTCGATCATCTGGGCAGGCTACGTGATGTGGGCCGTGCTGATGGAGGCGCTGCGTCGTACCGGCGGCTGGAGCCTGATGCTCTGCGTTCTGCCCTTCACTGTCTATCCGCTGTTCGCCGGCGCGGACTGGCTCGGCCCGCTCAGGGGCCACCAGTCGACGCTCGACCAGACGACCGCCTACCACGTGCTTTCGACCGAAAGCCTGCTCGGCATTCCCATCCAGGCCTTCGCCGATGTCGTGATCGGCTTCCTGGTGTTCGGCACCGCCCTGATGATGACGGGCGCCGGCAAGTTCTTCATCAATCTCGCCTTCGCGCTTTGCGGCACCTTCCGGGGCGGTGCCGCAAAGGTCGGCATCTTCGCATCAGGCCTGCTCGGCATGATGTCGGGCAGCATCGTCAGCAACGTGCTGACCGCCGGCACGATGACGATCCCGACCATGAAGCGGACCGGCTTCACCGCTTCTTACGCCGCCGCCATCGAGGCCTGCGCCTCGACCGGCGCGGTGCTCGCCCCGCCGGTGATGGGCGCCACCGCCTTCGTCATGGCCCAGTTCATGGGCACGACCTATGCCGAGGTCGCGGTCGCGGCCATCATTCCGGCGATCCTCTACTACGCCGGCCTGTTCATGCAGGTCGACGCCTATGCGGCGCGCAAAGGGCTCAAGGGCCTTGAACGGCGCGAATTGCCCAGCCTGGGGCAGACCTTCAAGGAAGGCTGGTACTTCGCTTTCGTCGTGATCGTTCTGGTCGTCATGCTGCTCTACTTCAAGCGCGAGAGCCACGCGCCCTTCTATGCAACGGCGCTGCTGCTGGTGCTGAACCAGTGGGAGCAGCCGGGCAAGTGGAAGTCGATCAACACCATCGCGCTTCTCATCGCCGTCGCCGCTACGGTGGTCATGACCATCCGCGGCGAAGCTTATGCCAAGGCCATTGAACTGCCGGCGGGCGATCCCGGCTTGTTCGATGCCTGGATGAACGCGGTCCTGCTTCCGGCGCTCGGCGGGATGCTGCTCCTTGTCGTGCTGAACGAGCTCGGCGGCGACAAGCGCTGGGGTCTTGCGAGGTACATCAAGTTTCTCGAAGCCAACGGCCGCACCTTCGTCGAACTGGTCGGTATTCTGGCGGGCTGCGGCCTCCTGATCGGCGCCTTTTCGCTGACCGGCGTGATCTCCTCGCTTGCCAACGACCTGCTCGCGCTGGCCGGCGGCAACGCGCTGCTGCTGCTCGTCATGTGCGCCATCACCAGCCTGGTCCTCGGCCTCGGGCTTACAACGACGGCCTGCTACATCTTCCTCGCCATCCTGGTCGGTCCGGCGTTGGAGAAGCTCGGCCTCAACAAGATGGCCGTACATATGTTCATCTTCTACTGGGGCATGCTGTCGTCGATCACCCCGCCCGTCGCCATCGCCTCTTTCGCCGCGGCGGGTATCGCCGGGGCACCGGCCATGAAGACGGGTTGGGAGTCGATGTGGGTCGGCAGCATCATCTATTTCATCCCGTTCTTCTTCGTCATGAATCCGGCGCTGGTGCTTCAGCCGGCAGCGCCGGGCGAAGCCATCCCCTACTTCGAAGCGATCTATCTGACCGCCACGACGCTGATCGGGACCGTGTTCATCTGCGGCGGCATCCAGGGCTATCAGGCGGGAGTGGGCGACCTGCGCAGCGCCGGACATTTCGAATGGCCGCTGCGCGTGCTTCTGATTCTTGGCGGCCTGGTGATGGCGACGCCGGGCGGCGGCCTCATGCCGATCAGCAATACGACGATGGAGCTTCTGGCACTTGCCATTCTTGTTCCCACCGTCATTGCCGCACTATTGCTCATGCGCCGCTTCCGCGCGGCGTAACCAGAGCTGCCGGCGATCCGGCTGGACTCACCGGCCAGCGGCGGCCATGATCGCCGACAAAGCAAGCGGCGGGTCTACCGTCGCCGAGACCAGGGAGCGAACGTCATGGGCACGCGCTGGAGCGCGTTCCCCCGCATGTGACCGCAGCGCTGCCGTCGAGGGATCGACGGCAATTGTCGATTTGTGTCCGCTTTCGATCTCGCAAGACGGCGAAAGCGCGAACCAAAGGGAGGAACGATCATGCTTCGTAGAACGACGATCACGTCGGCACTGCTGGCCGCCGCTGCCGTTTGCGGTGGCCCGGCCTGGGCCCAGGGCATCAAGCTGCCCGAGACGCTCACCATAACCGCTTACGATACCGGCACATCAGGCTTCAACATCGCAGTTGCTGTCGGAAAAGTGTTCAAGGAGAAGTACAAGAGCGACCTGCGCGTGCTACCGGCGGGCAACGACGTCGCCCGCCTGGCGCCCCTGAAGAACGGCCGTGCGCAAGCCTCCGCCATGGGGATCGGCGCCTACTTTGCCGCCGAGGGCGTGTTCGAATTCGCCATCAAGGAATGGGGGCCGCAGCCCCTTCGGGTGATGATGTCGGCATCGTCATGCAATGCCATCACTCTCAACGTGGCCAAGGACACGGGCGTGAAGGAGGTCAAGGACCTCAAGGGCAAGCGCATTGGCATCGTCGTCGGCTCGCCGGCGCTCAACCAGAACGCCTTTGCCATTCTCGCCTTCGCCAACCTTACGAAGAACGACGTCAAGCTCGTCGAATTTTCGAGCTTCGGCGCCATGTGGAAGGGCATGATGAACAACGAGGTCGACGCTGCGGTCGCCTCGACCATTACCGGCCAGGTCAGGGAACTCGAGACGTCGCCGCGTGGCGTAGTGATGCCGCAGACGCCTGCTTCCGACAAGTCGGGCTGGGAACGCATGCACAGGATCGGGCCCTATTTCGTGCCCCACAAGGCGACCTGCGGTGCCGGCGGACTGAGCAACACCAATGCGCTCGAGCTGCCCAATTATCCCTATCCGATCTTCATGGCATACGCGGCCGAGAAGCCGGATCTGATCTACTCCATCACCAAGGCGATGATCGTCGACTATGCCGACTACAAGGACAGCGCCCCGGGCGCCGACGGCCTGGACGTCAAGCGGCAGCTCCTGACCTGGGTCTTGCCTTATCACGACGGTGCGGTGAAGGCGCTCAAGGAAGCCGGCGTCTGGACGGCGGAGGCGCAAAAGCACAACGACATGCTCGTCAAGCGCCAGGACACGCTCGGAAAGGCTTGGACCGATTTCAGCAAAGCCAGCCCGCCGACCGACAAGGATTCCTTCACCAAGGCGTGGATGGCGGCGCGCAAGTCGGCGTTGGAAAAGGTGGGCCTGCCGCCGGTTTTCGACTGACGGCGGCTGCGGGTCGACCGGCATTTCACGGGTCTCCGGCAACGCTGGAGGACAACCCGATGTCGCTTGGCAATGCGGGCGCGGATCAGCCGGCGCCTGCCATTCTTGTCCCCACCGTCACGACCGCGCTATTCCTTGTGCCGCGTCCGCGCGGCCGGACGCATATGGTGAGGAACGAATAGATGGCAGGCGTCCTGGATGGAATACGCGTACTCGATTTCGGGCGATACATCGCCGGTCCGTTCTGCGGCACGATGCTGGGCGACCTCGGCGCCGAG
Organism: Rhizobium sp. Q54; assembly: GCA_945903635.1. Lineage (GTDB taxonomy): Bacteria > Pseudomonadota > Alphaproteobacteria > Reyranellales > Reyranellaceae > Reyranella. The sequence continues at coordinate 20,519 of CAMDOT010000082.1, forward strand.
GTCATCCGGATCGAGAAGCTCGAGGGCAGCGAGGACCGCTGGGTGACCCCGGTGGTCGAGGGCGGCGAAGGCGCCATGTTCCTCCAGATGGGCCGCAACAAGCTCGGCCTCACCCTCAATCCCATGAAGCCGGCCGGCCGCGAGATCGTGAAGAAGCTGGTGGCGGTTTCCGACGTGGTGATCGCCAACCTGCCCTACGAAGACCTGCAGAAGATGGGCATCGACTACGACACCATCGCCGCCATCAACCCGCGGATCATCCTGGCCACGACCTCGACCTTCGGCTCCGAAGGGCCCTACGCCACCCGCGTCGGATTCGACACGATCGGCCAGGCGATGTCGGGCGCGATGTTCCTGTCGGGCGACGGCAAGGTGCCGACCCGCATGAACGCGCCGTTCGTCGATTTCGGCACCGCCCTGCTCAACACCGTGGGTGTATTGGCGGCCCTGATCGACCGGGCCAAGAGCGGCAAGGGCCAGAAGGTCGAGACGGCGCTGCTGCGCACGGCCATCAACATCACCAACGGACATCTGATCGAGCAGGCGATGCTCAGCCTCAACCGCATCGCCACGCTCAACCGCGGCTTCACCGCCGGCCCGTCGGATACCTTCAAGTGCAAGGACGGCTGGATCTACGCCATGACGATCGGCCAGCCGCTGTTCGTGCGCTGGTGCAAATTGATGGGCGACGAGGCCCTGGCCCGGGATGCCCGCTTCAAGGACGACCTGGCGCGCGGCGATAATGGCGAGGCGCTTTCGGCGATCATGCAGACGTGGTGCGATACGCGGACGACCGCCGAGGCGCTGGCCGCCCTGGAGGCCAACCGCATTCCGGCCGGCCCCGTCTACACGCCGCAGCAGGCGCTGGACGACAGGCACGTGCAGGACGCCAAATTCTTCCATCCGATGGACTTTCCGGGGGTGGATAAGCCGGTGCCGGTGCTCCAGGAACCGGTGAAACTGTCCCGTACACCGCTCACCATCCGCCGCCGGGCGCCGAAGCTTGGCGAGCACACCGACCAGATTCTGCGGGAACTTGGCTATGAACCAGCCGTTATCCAGCAGCTACGGGCCGACCGCGTCATCTGAGCGCTGATGTCGAGCGTGATCCAAGGACCCGATCCGACGTATACTGGAGCAAGGAGTTGGAAGATGCGCCGGCTTGTTCTTGCTTCAATTCTCATGGCAACGAGCGCGGTCTCGGCTGTCGCCGGCGCGAATGACTTTCCCTATGGAAACACCCATTCCTTCACGGTCTATCGCAACGGCCAGCCGATCGGCACCCATACGCTGGCCTTTCAGAACAGTGGTGAGCAGCGGGCCGTGTCGACGTCGATCGACTTCGCGGTCAAGGCGCTGGGGATGACGGTCTATCGCTACAGTCACCGCGGCAACGAGATCTGGAACGGTTCGACCCTGCAATCGATCGACACCAAGACCGACGACAACGGCAAGCAATTCACCATGAAGGCGCGCCAGAACGGCAACCAGCTTGCGGTCGAAAGGAAGGCCGCAGAGCCGGCCGCCGGCGCCGCGATGAACGACCAAGGCCTGCAGCGCAACGGTACTGTCGTCGAGGCCTTGCCGGCCAACATGCTGCCGTCGACCCACTGGAACCTGAACCAGGTCAAGCAGTCGACCCTGCTTAACACCCAGTACGGCACGCCGTCGAAGGTCAAGATCACCGACCTCGGCCGCGAGACCATCAAGACGGCATCGCAGACGATCCAGGCCACGCACTATCGCTACAGCGGCGACATCACCATGGACCAGTGGTTCGACGATCGCGGCCGGTGGGTGAAGGCGGCTTTCAAGGCTTTCGACGGATCGGAGATCGAGTACATTCTGCAGGAATGAGCCCTGCCGAACGCTTCGCCCGACTGCCCGACCTGCTCGCCGCCGATGCCGACCTGCGCCGCCGCGGCGCCTGGCTCAACGCAGACTGCCGCATCGATATCGGCACGGAGCCGTTTTATCTGACCCTGCGCGAAGGCGCGCTCGCCGATCTCGCCCGCGGGGCGCGCCTGCTGCGCTCGGTGGCGTTCTCGATCAGCGGCACGGAAGAGGCCTGGCAGCGTCACTGGCAGCCGATTCCCGAACCTGGCTGGCACGACATCTTCGCACTCACCAAGCGCGGCGTCGCATCGATGCAGGGCGACCTGCGGCCCCTGCTGCAGAACCTCCAGTACTTCAAGGACCTGCTCGCCCTGCCGAGGGACGCGCGGTGACGATTCTCTGGGCTGCCGCGCTGCTTCTTCTGGCCTATCTGGCCGGTTCGCTTCCCACCGGCTACTGGATGGGCCTGACCAAGGGCATCGATATTCGTACCGTCGGCAGTGGCTCGACCGGAGCGACCAATGTCCTTCGCAGCGTCGGAAAGATGGAAGCGCTCATTGTCTTCATCGTCGACATCGCCAAGGGATATCTCCCGGTCTGGTGGGCGATGGTGCTGGAACCATCGCTATGGTCGAGCCTCGGCCTGCCTCCCTACACGATACCGGTCGCGGTGGCCCTCATGCCTGTCCTCGGCCACAGTCGCTCGGTCTTTCTGGGTTTCAAAGGCGGCAAGAGCGCCGCGACTGGACTGGGCACTTTCCTGGCTCTCAATCCTCTGGCGGCAGGCATCGTCTTTGCCGCGTGGCTTGGCGTCCTGGCCGTGCGGAGGATTGTCTCCCTGGCATCGATTAGCGCTGCCGCCGCGGCGCCGTTCGTCGCCTACTTCTGCGGATCGCCGCCCACGATTGTTGGCTTTGCCGTCGTCGGCGCCCTCTATGTCATCGTCAGGCATCGCGCCAATTTGACGAGACTGACGACCGGAACAGAACCGCGCATCGGCAAAAAGCTGGAGACGCCCTGATGGCACCCGCTCTCGATCCGATGATCGGCCGCTATGTCCGCCTCGACATCGAGGGCGTGGCACATCGCGTCTATTTCGAGGAAGCCGGTGAAGGCATTCCCCTGGTCTGCCTCCACACCGCCGGCGCCGACAGCCGCCAGTTCCGCCATCTGCTGGCCGATCCTGCCGTCACAGGGCGCTATCGGGTGCTGGCCTTCGACATGCCGTGGCACGGCAAGTCGACGCCGCCCGACGGGTGGGAGCGGACCGAATACAGGCTCACGACGGCGTCCTATACGGCGGCCGTCCGGGCGTTCTGCCAGGCCATGGAACTCGACCGGCCGGTCGTCATGGGATGCTCGATCGGCGGCCGTATCGTGCTCAACCTCGCCATCGAACATGCCGCGGAATTCCGGGCCCTCATCGCGCTGGAAGCCGCCGATTTCCAGCAGCCCTGGTACGACACGGCCTGGCTGCACCGGCCCGACGTGCATGGCGGCGAGGTCTGCGCCGCGCTGATCTCCGGCCTGATCGCGCCGCAAAGCCCTGATGTGAGCCGGCATGAGACCTTGTGGATGTACATGCAGGGCGGCCCCGGCGTCTTCAAGGGCGACCTCTACTTCTACCGCGTCGACGGCGACCTCCGCGAAAAGGTGAAGAGCATCGACACCAGGGTCTGCCCGCTCTACCTGCTGACCGGCGAATACGATTTTTCGTGCACCGCTGAGGATACGCTGCGCACGGCGGCGCAGATCCCGGGGGCCGAGGTCCAGGTCATGAAGGAACTCGGCCATTTCCCGATGAGCGAGAACCCGGCGAAGTTCCGCGACTATATCCTGCCGGTGTTGGCGAAGATCTCATAGCTGGGACCGCGGGCCTC
>CAMDOT010000083.1 GCA_945903635.1 Rhizobium sp. Q54
GTCTTCGTCGACCGCTACAATGCCCAGTGGCTGATCGCAAAGAACGACTACCGAAGTCCAAACGACGCCAGGACCGCTTGGGATCAGGGCGCGTTCAGGCAGGCCGCTTAACCCCTACCTTGTGTCCAGATATCCGGGTGCAGTACACGATTTGTCTGGATAGTCGTCATCTTCCCAAAGGGGGTTAGCGGCGCGGATCTCTACTTTCTTGGCGTGAATATCGGCGAGTTGTATCGGCTTAACGTGACTGTAGTGCTGCTCGATCATCTGGACGCTGGTCCCCATGTTTTGCGCGAGATCGAGCACGTTGACACCCTGCAGCAATCTGAACGTTGCGTATGAATGCCGTAGCGAATAGAGCGAGCGACGGCGATTGTCGCGGTCTCTTTCAAGCTCGGTATCGGCAAGGAAACGCGAGAACTTCGTAGACATGGTAGCGACGCTGATTGGCTTCCCATTCTCGTAGCAAAAAACGAAGTCTGATGGTCCCAGATACTGGGAACGACTTTTCTTAATCCTATCCAGATATCGAGCAGCGGAGATCGTGGGTACGCAGTGACGTGCTCCCGTCTTACCAATCGGCACATTGATTTGGATCACAGGGTTGCCCTTGGCATCTTTCTTTATGGGGACAATGTCCCCCCAGCGGAGTTGGCGCGCTTCGTTCGGTCGCAGTCCGCTATTGCACATGAACAGCACGTATTCATGAAACAACATGCGATGGCTGGCTGCTGTCGCATGGGGACCGCGTGTGGCGTCTTGCTTCTCCTCGCACCATTTTTTTAATAGCTTTCGCAACTTCGTCCATTCGTCCCGGTTGAAGTCGGGACGTCTCGTTGAAACTGCGGGCGGCTTGGTCGGTACGGTGATGATTGGCTCGCGCTCAATGTATCCTTTGCGGACTGCCCAAACGAAAACCTGCTTCAACATTTGCGCTTCCATCTGGAGCGTCTTGTGAGCAGGGTTCAGTCTCGCACTGGGAGGAGCTTTTTTCTGCTTTGACCAATAAGCAAGTCTCCAAGTCCAGTATTCATCGATTGTGGCGTCTGTGATCTCTCCGACGCGCTTGGCACCGAAGAAGGGGAGGAAGTAGCGATTTGCATTTCCTTCATACAACTTGCGACGATGGACGGAACTTTGTGCAACTTGGTGGGCGCTACAGAAGTTGATCCAGAGCTTGCGGAATATGAGGTCGATTCCCACGTCTCGACCTTGCTTCACCTGATAGCTAATCGCGTCGAAGGCTGTCTGGGCAATGTCGATAGCTTCATACAGGTCGGGGGTCTTGGTGCTGCGGATTACAAATCCCGACCTGCTGCGGATCTTCAGGCGGTAGTGCCACGTCCCCTTCAAAGCTCCAACGCGCTTGAAGACTTTGACCCGTCCCTCCCGAAAAGTGTGCGCGTCGATCAACTTCATATAGTCTTGTCCTCGGAATTGTCTTTTCAGCAAACAGTACACTCAATGTCTTCAGTGCTTTGTCCCTTTTTTGTCCACAGTCTAGACTGACGAAATTTCTCCTAAGTCCTTGAAAGGATTAAATGATGTGTCAATTTCGTACTATCTCGACGACACGGCCCGTTAGCGCGTAGAACGGCCGTCATGGCCAAAGCAAAGAAGACCGCTTCCCCCAAGAACCTCCCCGACGCCAATCTCCTCGCCGATCTGCTGAAATGGGCGAAGGCCGCTGGCGCCGATTCGGCCGACACGCTCTATGTCCACGGCGAATCGATCTCGGTCGCCCAGCGGCTGGGCCGTCGCGAGAAACTCGAGAGCAGCGAGGGCCGCGATCTCGGCCTGCGCGTGTTCGTGGGCAAGCGCCAGGCGTTCGTTTCCTCGACCGATTTTGCTCCCTCGGCGCTCAAGACGCTGGCCCAGCGTGCCGTCGACATGGCGCGTGCCGTGCCGGAGGACCCCGTCTGCGGCATCGCGCCGGAGGAGCTGCTGGCGCGCGCATGGCCCGATCTCGATCTCGACGACAGGGGCCGCCCCTCCGCCCGGAAGCTGCTCGGCCTCGTCGCCGAGGCGGAAGACGCCGCCCGGGCGGTCAAGGGCGTCACCAATTCCGAGGGCGCCGAAGCCGGCTGGGGCCGTTCCTCCGTCATGCTGGCCGCCAGCAACGGCTTTTCCGGCGGCTATAGCCGCGGCGGCTGGTCACTTTCCTGCTCGGTGGTGGGCGGCGAAGGCACCGGCATGGAGCGCGACTACGAATGGACCAGTGCGGTCCACTTCGACGACCTGATGTCGCCGGCGAGGGTCGGCCGAAACGCCGGCAAGTTCGCCGTCCGCCGCCTCAATCCGCGCAAGGCACAAAGCGCGCGCGTGCCCGTGGTCTACGACCGCCGCGTCGCGGGCGGGCTGATCGGCCATCTGTCGAGTGCCATCAACGGCCGCGCCGTGGCGCGCGGCACGTCGTTCCTGAAAGACAAGATGGGCGCCAAGATCTTCGCCGACGGCATCCGCATCCTCGACAATCCCTTGCGAAAGCGCGGCCTGGGGAGCCGGCCGTTCGATGCCGAGGGCCTGGCGACCAAGCGTCTCGCCGTGATCGACGATGGCGTGCTCACCACCTGGCTGCTCGACCTCGCCGCCGCCCGCCAGCTCAACCTCAAGCCGACCGGCCATGCCTCGCGCGGCGTCTCCGGCCCGCCGTCGCCCAGCACCTCGAACTTCTATCTCGAGAAGGGCGAGCTTTCGGTCGACGAACTGATCGGCGACATCAAGAGCGGCCTTTTCATCACCGACCTGATCGGCTTCGGCATCAACGGCGTCACCGGCGACTACAGCCGCGGCGCCTCGGGCTTCTGGATCGAGAAGGGCAAACTCGCCTGGCCGGTGAGCGGCATCACGGTGGCCGGCAATCTCAAGGACATGTTCCTGAAAATGACGCCGGCCAGCGACCTGCAGTTCAAGGGGGCCACCAACGCGCCGACGGTGAGAATTGAGGGGTTGACCGTCGCCGGCTCGTGATAATCTCCGGGGCATGACTCCCTTCTCCAAAGTAACGATCCTCGCCGCAACGACGGCGTTCCTGGCCGGTCCGGCCTTCGCCAACAGTGGTGGCGATTTCCGTGACTGCCTGCAAACCATCAAGGCCGAGGCGGTGCGCCAGAAGGTGCCCGCCGCCGTCGCCGACAAGGCCTTCCAGGGCCTGACGCCCGACCAGAAGGTGATCGACCTCGACGGGCGACAGCCGGAATTCTCGCTGACCTACGCCAAGTACGTCGGTGGAACCGTGAGCCCCGACCGCATCGTCAAGGGCCAGCAGCGCATGGCGCAGCACCGCACGCTCCTCGATGCGCTGCAGGCCGAATATGGCGTGCCGCCGCAATACATCATGGCCTTCTGGGGCATCGAGACCAACTATGGCGGCTTCATGGGCGACTTCCGCGTCGTGCGCTCGGTGGCGACACTCGCCTGCATGACCAAGCGCACGGCCTTCTTTTCGAACGAGACCGTCCAGGCGCTGCACATCCTCAGCATGTACCACATGACCAGCGACCAGATGCGCGGCTCGTGGGCCGGCGCCATGGGCAACATGCAGTTCATGCCCTCGACCTTCACCAAGTGGGCGGTCGACCGCGACGGCAACGGCAAGATCGACATCTGGAACAGCCTGCCGGACGCCTTCGCCTCGGCGGCGAACTTCTTGCGCGGCATCGGCTTCAAGCCGGGACTGCCGTCGAGCGAAGAGGTGATGCTGCCTTCGGGCTTCGCGCTCGACCAGGCCGACTCCACGGTCGAGAAGCCGGTCCGCGCCTGGACGGCGCTGGGCGTGAAGAAGGCGGGCGGTGGCGCACTCCCCGCCAGCGACGAGCCCTCGTCGATCATCCTGCCGGCCGGCTTCCGGGGCCCCGCCTTCATTCTCTATCCGAACTTCAAGGCGGTCATGACCTGGAACCGCTCGACGCTCTATGCGCTGTCGGTCGGCATCCTGGCGCGCCAGATCGCGGGCGGCCCCGGCGTCATGCAGGCCCCGCCGTCCGATGACGAGCCCTTGTCTCGCAACACCGTGATCGACATCCAGAACCGGCTGGCCAAGCTCGGCCTCTACAAGGACGATTCCGACGGACTTCTGGGCCCCAAGACCCGCTCGGCGCTGCGCCTGTTCCAGCAGCAGAGCAGCCTGCCGGCCGACGGCCATCCCTCAGCCGAGACGGTGAAGCGGCTGCAGTCCCGCTAGGCCGGCCGCAGCAGCCGCACAGCACCGGCGGCAAGCGCGATCGACACCGGCAGAGTGAGCGCGTCGTCACCGTCGATCTGCACCGGCTGGCGACGCACCTCGCCGGCGTCGCTCAATACCGACACCCGGATGTCGTGGCCTGCGATCACGCGGTAGCCCGCCGTGCGCGGCAGCCGGCCCAGCAGCAGGGCGAGGCCGAAGCGCAGGGTCTGCGAGCGGCCCCAGCGTTCGAACAGGCAGACATGCAGCAGCGGCTTGCCCAGTGCCGCGTCGGGGGCCACGACGTAGGGACCGGCATAGTGCCGGCCGTGGGTCACGATCACCGATGCCGCCTCGTGCCGCGCGCCGTCGATCTCGACGGCATAGCGCACCGGACGGTAGCGGCGGGCCTCGACCAGCGAGCGCCAGACATAGGCCGCGCGTCCGAGACGCCGCTTGAGGGGCGCGCTGACTCCGGCCACGACCTTGGCGTCGAAACCGGCGCCCGCCATCAGCGAGAACTGCCGCGTCCGCCCCTCGCCGCTGGCTTCGCCAGGCTGCAGCAGGATCTCGCGTCCGGCCGTCAGCGTCTGCGCCACCGCGGCGGCTGAAAAGCCCAGGCCGAGTTCGTACGCCAGCACATTGGCGGTGCCGAGCGGCACGATTCCCAATGCGGGACTTGGCGCCGCCCCGCCGCGATGGACGAGCCCGTTCACGACCTCGTTGATGGTGCCGTCGCCGCCAGCCACGGCGATCACGGCATAGCGGGCGGCATCGCAGGTCTCGGCGATCCGCCGCGCATCGCCGGCCGCGGCCGTCTCCACGACGTCGACGGTCCAGCCGAGGTCTCGTACGCGCTGAACGACGCCGTCGACCAGCCCGCGACGGCGACGGCCGGCGGTTGGATTGAGAATGAGCAGGACGGCTCGATCCGAGGAGAATGTCATTTAAATGTCACAACCGATTCACGGCCACGCAATGGCCTCCATACACAATCCGCTGCGTGTCGCGCAATCGCGCCCGACAGATTTAGTGGCGGTCCAGCCTTATCCACATGACCGTGATCGAGCACCACCAACCTGCCCGCCATCGCGCCATCTTCCTGTCCGACATCCATCTCGGAACACGCGGATGCCAAGCCGAGCTGTTGCTCGACTTCCTGAGGAAGAACGAGAGCGAGCACCTGTTTCTCGTCGGCGACATCGTCGACGGCTGGCGCCTGAAGCGCTGGTGGTACTGGCCGCAGAGCCACAACGACGTGGTCCAGAAGATCATGCGCAAGGCGCGCAAGGGCACCAACGTCGTCTACATTCCCGGCAATCACGACGAGGCGGCGCGGCAATACTGCCAGCTCACCTTCGGCGACGTGCGGGTCGAGGATGAGGTGATCTACGAGACACCGGAAGGCCGCAAGCTGCTGATCATCCACGGCGACCAGTTCGACGGCATCGTGCGCTACGCGCGCTGGCTCGCCATCACAGGAGACTGGGCCTATTCGGCGGCGCTGCGCCTCAACGCCTGGTTCAACTGGGGCCGCCGCAGGCTCGGCCTGCCCTACTGGTCGCTGTCGGCGTTCCTGAAGCACAAGGTCAAGAACGCCGTCCAGTTCATTAACGACTTCGAACATGCCGTGGCCGGCGAGGCCCGGCGGCGCGGCGTCGACGGCGTGGTCTGCGGCCATATCCATCACGCGGAGATCCGCGACATCGACGGCATCCTCTACTGCAATGACGGCGACTGGGTCGAAAGCTGCACGGCGCTGGTCGAGGATTTCGACGGCCGGCTGCGCATCGTACGCTGGGCCGAGGAACATGCGCGCGAATCCTCCCGGCTGCCGGCGCGGCTCGAGCCGGTGCAGCTGGCGGCGGAGTAGGCCCAGTTGCGCATCGCCATCATCTCCGATGCCTGGCGCCCGCAGATCAATGGCGTGGTCCGCACCATCGAGACCGTGGCTCAGCTCCTGGGCGCCCAGGGCCACGACGTCGAGGTCTTCGGCCCCGACCGCTTCCACACGCTGCCCTGCCCGACCTACCCCGAAATCCGTCTCTCGCTGTTCCCCTCGGCGCGCCTGGCTCACATGCTTAAAGCCTTCGCGCCCGATGCGATCCATCTGGTGACCGAGGGCCCGCTGGGCTGGGCCGCCCGCGCCTTCTGCCGCAAGCGTGGCATCCCCTTCACCACGGCCTATCACACGCGCTTTCCCGAATACGTGCATGCCCGCATCCGCCTTCCGATCTCGTGGAGCTACGCCTTCGTCCGGCGCTTCCACGCACCATCCTCCGGCGTGCTGGTGGTGGCGCAGACGATCCGCGACGAACTGGCCGCGCGCGGCTTCAGGAATCTCGTGCCGTGGTCGCGCGGCGTCGACATCACCGCCTTCATGCCGCGCGTCGAAGACAGGCATCCAGGCGAGCGGCCGATCTGGCTCTATGCCGGCCGCGTCGCCATCGAGAAGAACATCAGGGCCTTCCTCGATCTGGATCTGCCCGGTACCAAATGGGTGATGGGCGGCGGCCCGCAGCTCGCCGAACTCAAGCGCCACTACCTCAAGCAGCAGGACAAGGGCATTCAATTCTTCGGTTCCGTCGGCACCGAGGAATTGTCGAGGCGCTACGCCCAGGCCGACTGCTTCGTGTTCCCCAGCCGCACCGACACCTTCGGCCTCGTCATGGTCGAGGCGCTGGCCTCGGGCCTGCCGGTGGCGGGCTATCCCGTGCCTGGCCCGGTCGACATCGTGACGGTGCCCGGCGTCGGCGCCATCGACGAAGACCTGCGCGCGGCTTGCCTCGCCGCCGTCACCGGCGATCCCGCTGCCTGTCGGCGTCACGCCGAGAATTTCACCTGGGAAAGATGCGCAGCACAGTTTCTCGCCGCCCTGCAGCCGATCCCGCGCGGCATCTGGCAGCCGCTCAAGCGCCGTGTCGTGCCGGACGCGGCCGCGTCCTGAGGGACGTCACGGCACATGCATGAGCGCGCGACCCATCTGAAGGACGGTGCCTTCCCGGATATCGTCACAGAGCCGGAAGCCCCGGGGCGCGAACACGATGATCGTCGATCCATGTTCGAACCAGCCCAGCTCCTCGCCCTTGCGAACCGGCGCGTTGCAATCGATCTCCGCGGCTCCGCGGTAGTTCATGTTCATCGTGACGTCGAGGAAATGCAGGCGAATGCTGGCGACGAGGATCGCCGCGACCGGCACCAAGGTGACGAGATGACCGGACCCGCCCAGCCGCGTGCGGATCACCGCGCGCTCGTTCTTGCAGAACAGCTCTTCTACGCGCCGGAGCGCGATCGGATTGACGTTCCAGGTATCACCCGAGATGTAGGTCACGTGCTCGATCGTGCCGTCATGAGGTGCATGGAAGCGATGATACATGCTCGAGGTGAGGCGGAGCGTGACGTAGACGCCATCGCGGTAGGTATCGACCAATACAGGGTCATACAACAGGTCCCGCAGCGCATAGGGAAACCCCTTGGCCTGCAGCAGGTTGGTGCCGTCGATGGTCCCGCAGGCGCCGACGATGCCGTCGCAAGGGCTCGTCAGCATGCTGGGATCCGTATCGACGCGGCGCGCGCCGGGTTTCAGCTCGCGGGTGAAGCAGGCATGAAGGCTCTTGAAGCTCTGCTGCTTCGCATCGCCAAGATCGAGATCGGCAAACACGCGCCAGACGGCGATCGACGCCCGCGCCACGAGTGGGTTCTCGATCTGGCTGAACCAGCCGAGGAACCGGGTCGCGAACCGCCGGGGAATGCGGTTCGTCAGCAGGAAGTTGATGTCCTCGTGCTGCAACACTTTCGCGAGTTCGGAACGAATTTTCATTGCTTTCAAGGGAGCTAGGGAGAATCGATGGGAATCGAGTGGAGCGTTTCCTCGGCGGCCGGCCTCGTCCTCGCCGCGCTGGTGCTCGGCGTGTTGATCCTGAAGCTCAAAGCCCGGCTCGCCCTGTCGCGCGCCAAGCACCGGTCGCTGGGCGGACATTCGCGCCTGTCACGTCGCATCGCAGCACTGGTGCCGAGCTACAGCTTCGATGACGCGCATTTCTTTCGCGCCGACGATGCCGCGCCGGATATCGCCGGCCGGCGGCGCGCCGAGTTCGAGCGACTCTCGCGCCTCTTCCGGACGCGATACCAGCGGACGCTGGAACAGACGAAGGAAGCGGCCCGGCACATCTCCGACCTGCAGTTTACCGAGAGCTACCGCGTGCCGTTCCAGTTCAGCCGGCTGGCCAGGGCCAGCTTCCCGATGGGCTCGTTCCTGGCCTCCTCGGAAGGCGTCAAGGTCACCGATCTTGACGGCAACGCCAGCTACGACCTCGCAGGCTCCTACGGCGTGAACCTTCTCGGCTACGACTTCTACAAGGGATGCCTCGAGCGTGGCGCCGCGCGTGTCGGCGGACTTGGGCCGGTGCTGGGCTCCTATCCGTCGCTGGTCGCCGACAATGTCGCGCGCCTCGCACGCATCTCCGGCAAGGACGAGGTCTCGTTCCACATGTCGGGCACCGAAGCGGTGATGCAGGCCGTGCGGCTTGCCCGCTACCACACGCGGCGCCCGCAGCTTGTGCGCCTGTGCGGCGCTTATCACGGCTGGTGGGGCGACGTGCAGCCCGGCGTCGGCAATCCGGTTCCAGCACACGATACCTACACGCTCGCGGACATGTCGGAGGCCACTCTCAAGGTGCTGCGCACCCGCAGCGACATCGCCTGCGTGCTCGTCAACCCGTCGCAGGCGCTCTATCCCAACCACGGCGCGCCGGCCGATTCGACCCTGGTCCACAGCCGGCCGGATGCTGGCGTCAGCCGCGCGGCCTATGCCCAGTGGCTGAAGGAGCTGCGCACGGTCTGCAGCGAGCGCGGCATCGTGCTGATCTTCGACGAGATCTTCGTCGGCTTCCGCCTCGCCCTGGGCGGCGCCCAGGAATATTTCGGCATCGAGGCCGACCTCGTGACCTACGGCAAGACGGTGGGTGGCGGGCTTCCCATCGGCGTCGTCTGCGGACACCACCGCTACATGAAACGCTTCCGCGACGATCGGCCGGCCGACGTCTGCTTTGCGCGCGGCACGTTCAACTCCCATCCCTACGTGATGGCGGCAATGAACGAATTCCTCCGCCATCTCGACACGTCGGAAATGCAGGCGCTCTACCGCGACCTCGACGCCATCTGGGACCGCCGCACCGCCTCGCTCAACCGCCGGCTCGCCGAACGCGGACTGCCTGTTCAGGTGACCCATATGTCGTCGATCTGGACGGTCTGCTACACGCGCTCGTCGCGCTACAACTGGATGTTCCAATACTACCTCAGGGCCGAGGGCCTGGCCTTGAGCTGGATCGGTACCGGCCGGCTGATCTTCAGCCTCAACTACACCGAGGCCGACTTCGAGGCCGTGGCCGAACGCTTCGTCTCGGCGGCCGAAGCGATGCAGCGTGGCGGCTGGTGGGAAGTCGGCGCCTTGGGCACCGACCGGGCGATCAAGCGGCGGATCCTGCGCGAGATGCTTGCCCACTACACCGCCTCCTGGAAGGCCGGCAGCCGGAAGCCAGACGGCGTTGTCGGCCGTCCCCTAGACGCCCGGCTTTGAGACTTCGACGGGGATCGGCTCGGCGGCTTCCTCGTCGATGACCTCGGAGATCGTCTCCGAGATCGATTCCGAGATTTCGTCACCCCGCCGCTTGCCGGCCATCAACTGAAGCGGCGCGCGGTGATAGAGCTTGATGTCGTGGAACGGGTCGGTGGCGATCTTGGTCACCCACACCAGGCCGGTCTGGACATCCTGCAGGACGAAGAGCTGGACGGCACGGAAGGCGATGCCGGTAAGGCCGACAACCAGCCAGAGCTCACCGACATGACGGACGAACTCGGCCGTATCGGCGTGGGGGGCGAACATGCCGAGCAGGGTCGGATCGACGACCAGCAGGAGCGGCGAGGCAGCCCAGATCGCGAGCAGTACGAGCTTGCGCTTGATGTTGTAGCCGACCTTGATCTCTTCCTTGTAGTCGTCGGTGGCCTGGTTGACCTGGTCGTAGCCCCTCGGCTCGAAGAACAGGTGGCCGATCTGGCGGGTGGTCATGGCGACCAGCCAGCCGATCAGGGCCGCCATCGCCGGATCGGAGAAGGCCAGCACGTAGGCCACGAGGAAGCTCGTCGCACTGACGAAGTGGAGCGACTGGTTGACGAGGCTGTGATGGTAATAGCGATGATCGTCCCAGCGCTGCACTTTCAGCGCGTCCAAAAAGCCACTCATGTGGGTGCTTTCCTTATTCGTGGAGGGGGCAGAGTCTTTGTCTTCCTTGGGTCGACCACACCGTCTGTCTTTGTAACGCGCCCGCGTTACAATTGAGCGACGGGTGCCTTGCATGCCCGGCTGGCGACCCTAGATTTAGGCAAAGCCCGCAGGAGATTGCTCATGCCAGCCCTCAACCACATCATCGTTCCGGCCAAGGACAAGCACGCCTCGGCACAATTCCTGGCCGACATCCTGGGCGTGCGGCCCGAGCCGGAATGGGGTCATTTCGTGCCGGTGCGCACGAGCAACGGCGTGACGCTCGACTTCGTCGACTCCAAGGATGTGCGCACGCAGCACTACGCCTTCCTGGTCGACGATGCGGAGTTCGATGCCGGATTCGGCAAGGTGAAGGCACAGGGCATCGCCTACTACGCCCGCCCCGACAAGAGCGGCCCCGGCGAGATCAACCACTACTGGGGCGGCCGTGGCGTCTATTTCGAGGATCCCAACGGCCACCTGCTCGAACTGATCACCAAGCCCTACGGCGACCGGGCCGAAGTGGAGTAGACGCGGAGCCGGCCTCTCAACCTCGCGCCGCCTGCCTTGCGCGCACCTCGTCGCTCGGCTTGATGTCGGCCGCGCGGCTATAGACGGAGAGCGCCACCAGCAGCACCCCGCACATGAACCCGAACAAGGTGCGATAGGCCGTCTCTGACCGTGCGCCGTCGGCCAGGGGCGTGAACGCCCCCAGAATGATTCCCGACAGCGTCTGCATGCAGGCGACGCCCAGCATCACGCTGGTGTTCATGGTGGCCATCCCGCGGCCGAGCAGGCGATCGGGGAAGATGCCCCTTCCATGCGTCATGACCATGGTGCTGGAGGCGCTGAGAAAGCCGATGCCGATGATCGCGCCGATGGCCAGCCAGAGCGGCGGATGCTCCCAGAGGGCGAGCGTGCCCAGGATCGCAGCGATCATCGATGTTCCGGCGATGGCAATCCACTTGCGTGTATCGAGCAGGCGATCCATCGGGCCGAACACCAGCATGCCGCACTGGTAGGCGATCACAGCCACCAGCAGTACGTTGCCGGATTCGATCCGGCTGAGGCCGTGCACCTCGCGCAGGAAGGGCCCGCCCCACAACCCTTGCACGGTAAAAGTGCAGGCGTAGTTGCAGAAATTGAGCGTCAGGATGAAGGGCAGCGCCGGATTGCGCAGCACCTCGCCAAGGCCGCGCAGCATCTCGGCCGGCGATTCGGCTTTGCGCTCCAGGAACGGATGGCCGGGCGGCGCATCGCGCACGATCAGCCAGACCGCCAGCGCCGCGACCGCTGAGAAGGCGACCACCATGGCGAACACGCTGCGCCAGCCGATCTGCTCGGTGCCCCAGGCCAGCGGCGTGGTCGCGAGCAGGTTGCCGACCAGGCCGATCGACAGCACCATCCCGGCCAGCGTCGAGAAGCGGTCGGGCGGAAACCAGCGCGAGATCACCACCATGGTCCCGATCAGCATGACGCCGAACCCCGCGCCCATCAGCGCCCGCCCCGTCAGCAGCAGCGGCCAGCTGGGCGCCAGGGTGAAGAGCGCCGCACCGGCCACCGCCAGCAGCAGCATCCCGGAAACCGTGCGGCGCGGGCCGAAGCGGTCGAAGAAGAAGCCGCAGGGAATCTGCATGGCCGAGAAGCCGAAGAAGAAGGCGCCGGTCAAGGCGCCCAGCGCTTCCGGCCCGATGTGCAGATCGCGCATCAGGTCGAGCCCGATCGTGACGTTGGCTGCCCTGAAGAAGTGGCTCGCGACGTAGGCGATGGCCAGGGTGGCGACGATCGCCAGACCCTGCCGCCGAAGAGCAGGCGACATCAGGGGGGTGCTTTCATAGCTGGGCGCGCGCCACTGCGGGCGGGGTAATTCCCCGCCCTGAAGTGGCGCTCATACTCATAGGGACCGCGGGCCTCCGGCCCGCTTCATGATCATGAGCGGGCCGGAAGAGCAGGAGAAGAGCGCCACTGGAGAGGGTGTGAATTTATTCGATGTCGGTATGAGCGAGCGGGACGCTCGCGGTCCAGCAGATCATGAATCTTCCGGACCGCGCGCATCCTGCGCGCTCAAGGTCCAGATCGAGTATGGAGTGTCGAATATATTCACGCCCTCTGGAGTGGCGCGCTTCCAGCAAGGACACGCTCTAGTGCCGGCTCATCTCGGCGCGCCCCACCACCATGTGATGCACCTCGTCGGGGCCGTCGGCGAAGCGGAGATGCCGCTGGTTGACGTACATCTCCGACAAAGGCGACCACTGCGAGACGCCGGTGGCGCCATGGATCTGCATCGCCTGGTCGATGATGGTGCAGACCTTCTCCGGCACCATCGCCTTGACCATGCTGACCCACACGCGGGCGTCGCGGTTGCCGAGCACGTCCATCGCCTTGGCGGCCTTCAACACCATGAGCCGCATCGCCTCGATCTCGATGCGGGCGCGCGACACCAGCTCGAGGTTCTTGCCGAGCTGGATGATCGGCTTGCCGAAGGCGGTGCGGGTGGCGCCGCGCTTGACCATCAGGTCGAGCGCCTTCTCGGCGGAACCGATCGAGCGCATGCAGTGATGGATGCGGCCGGGGCCGAGGCGCACCTGGCTGATCTCGAAGCCGCGGCCTTCGCCCAGCAGGATGTTCTCGGCCGGCACACGGCAGTTGTTGAACTTCAGGTGCATGTGGCCGCGCGGCGCGTGGTCGTGGCCGAACACGGTCATCGGGCCCACGATCTCGAGGCCGGGCGTGCCCATCGGCACCAGGATCTGCGACTGCTGGAACTGCGGCGAGGCGTCGGGGCTGGTCTTGACCATGACGATCATGATCTTGCAGCGCGGGTCGCCGGCGCCCGAGATGTAGTACTTCTCGCCGTTGATCACCCACTCGTTGCCGACCAGTTCGGCGCGGGTAGCGATATTCTTGGCGTCGGACGAGGCGACACCGGGTTCGGTCATGGCATAGGCCGAGCGGATCTCGCCGTTGAGCAGCGGCTTCAGCCACTTCTCCTTCTGCGCGGGCGTGCCGACGCGCTCCAGCACTTCCATGTTGCCGGTGTCGGGCGCGGAGCAGTTGAGCGACTCAGAGGCGAGCGGATACTTGCCGAGCTCGGCCGCGATGTAGGCGTAGTCGAGGTTGGTGAGCCCGCGGCCGATCTCGGAGTGGGGCAGGAAGAAATTCCACAGGCCGGACTTCTTGGCCTTGTCCTTGGCCTTCTCCAGCAGTTCGAGCTGCCCCGGCGCCCAGCTCCAGCGCTCCTTGCGGCCTTCGCCCAGGCGAAAGAACTCATCGACGATCGGCGCCACATTCTCCGCGATGTGCGCCTTCACCGCGTCGAACAGCGGCTGCGACGCCGCCGACATGGCGAGATTGTTGAGTTCGGCGTCGAGATCGGGGCGGATGGGAGCTACGGCTGCCTTCTGGCTCATGGACGTTTCCTCGGTTTCGCTCGGTTGGGCTTCTGGTTGCCCAAATCCCTACAGACCTCCCGTGCCGGGTCAATCCCGCAGTACCGCTCCTCCTCAGCCGCCTGGCGGCTCGCCGGCCGTTATCCAGGCCTGGTAGAGCTTTTTGGTCTTGTCATTGGGCGGATAGGTGCCGGCGATCGGGTGGCCCTGCCCGACACGGATGGCGACGAACTTCTCCAGCCGCTCCTGCTCGAAGGAATCGCGCGCCACCTCGTCAGCGATGGGCCGCGGCACCACGATGGCGCCGTCCTCGTCGGCCACGATCACGTCGCCGGGATACACAGGCACGCCACGGATGCCGACCGGCGTCTGGACTTCTACGGGACGCAGATTGGCCATGCTCGGTGGTGCAGCGGCTGCCGCGCAGTAGACCGGGAAGTCGAACTTGCCGATCACCGGCGTGTCCCGCATGGCGCCGTCGGTCAGCACGCCTGCGATGCCACGGGCCTTCAGCCTGAGCGCCAGGATGTCGCCCAGGGTGCCGGAGCGCGTGTTGCTCTCGGTGGCGATCACCAGCACGCAGCCGGCTGGCGACTCCTCGATCGCCGTGCGCTGGGCATTGGGCGGATCGCTGGGCGACGGCGGCTTGTCGAGATCCTCGCGGCTCGGGATGTAGCGCAGCGTGTAGGCCGGCCCGACCAGCCGCGCCGCGTTGGGATTGAGCGGCTTCACACCGCTGATCGCGCAATTGCGAAACCCGCGCTTCAGCATCTGCATCGAGACGGTGGCCGTACTCGCATACAGGAAGTTCTTCATCGTCTCGGCCGACAGCGGCGCCATATCCATTGGTCGTTCCTCCGAATTGTCGTCAGCGCTGGTGAGCTACAGCAGCGATCCTTGATTGCCGCTGCCGCCTTCGCGCCGACGCGGTGGCGCCGGCGGTGTGACAGGCTTGGGTGCACCGCCTGCTCCCTCCGTCACCCGGGCGCCGATGCGGCCGTCGGCGAATTCGATGCTGATCGTCTGGCCGGTGCTCGTGCCGGCAGCAGCCAGCACCGGCTGACTGTCCTGATCTCGCACCAGAGCGAAGCCCCGGGTGAGCACGGAATGGAAGGAGTAGCTTTCGAGCAGTTTGGCCGCCTGGTCGACCTGGCGCTGACTATGCACGAGCAGGTCGGTACTGTGACGTTTCAGGCGATCGCCGAACTGTTCGAGACGGTCGAACGCCCGGTCGTACTTTTGCAGCGCGTCGCTCTTGAAGCGCTTCATCGCGCCATCGAGGGCGCGCGCTTCGCCGATGAGAAGTTGCTGCTTAGCCTCGATCACCCGCAGCGGGCTCGCAAGTCGCGCCGCCGCCAGCGCATTGGCGTGGCGCTCGACCAACTGACGCGTGGCCAGCGCCAGACGCTCGCCGCTGACGTCGAGCCGCTGCTGGCGTTCCTCGATCAGGCGGCGCGGATCGCCCAGGCCACGGGCGAGGCCTGCCAGCTCCATCGTCGATTCGCGCAACAGGCGGGTCATGCCGCCGGCCAGGCGCTTGGCGTAGTCCAGCGTCTCGGTCAGGAGGTCGGCACGCACCGGCACCGCCATCTCGGCCGCAGCGCTCGGCGTCGGCGCCCGGCGGTCGGAGGCGAAGTCGATCAGGGTGGTGTCGGTCTCGTGGCCCACCGCCGAGATCAGCGGGATGTCGGAGGCCGCGGCGGCGCGGACCACGATCTCCTCGTTGAAGGCCCAGAGGTCTTCGAGGCTGCCGCCGCCGCGCGCCACGATCAGCACGTCGGGGCGCGGCACCTTTCCGCCCACTTCAAGTCTGTTGAAGCCGGCGATGGCCGCCACCACTTCGGCCGCGGCCTTCTCGCCCTGAACCGCGACCGGCCACACCAGCACATGGCGCGGGAAGCGGTCGGCCAGGCGGTGCAGGATGTCGCGGATCACCGCGCCGGAGGGCGAGGTCACCACGCCCACGACCTCGGGCAAGAACGGCAGCGCCCGCTTGCGCTCGGGATCGAACAGGCCCTCGGCCTGCAGCTTCTTGCGCCGGTCCTCCAGCAACTTCAGCAGCGCGCCCTCGCCCGCCAGCTCGAGGCGCTCGACGATGATCTGGTAGCGCGAGGAGCCGGCATAGGTCGTGAGCTTGCCGGTGGCGATGACTTCCAGCCCCTCCTCGATCTTGATCCCGAGCCGCGGAATCGTGCCCTTCCAGGCGACGCCGTCGATCACGGCATTCTCGTCCTTGAGGCGGAAATAGCAGTGGCCGGAGCGCGGGAACGAGGGCTGGCTGATCTCGCCGCGCACCCGCACGCGCGGGAAGGCCGTCTCGATCTCGCGCTTCAGCGCGAATGAGAGCTCGGAAACCGAGAATTCCGGGACATTGCCGGGAGCTACGGGGGCATCGAGGTTCTCCATGGGTGACGGCAGCCTAGCCGCTTGTGCCCACGGCGCAAACTGTGGTCAAAGCCTCGCCATGCGAATCCTGGTGGTGGGCGGCGGCGGCCGCGAACATGCGCTGTGCTGGGCCATCTCGGCCTCGCCGCTTTGCACCAAGCTCTACTGCGCGCCCGGCAATGCCGGCATCGCCCAGGTCGCCGAATGCATCGCCGTCGGGACCGAGGATATCGCGGGTCAGGTGGCGCTGGCCCAGCGCCTGAAAATCGATTTTGTCGTGATCGGTCCCGACGCGCCGCTGGTGGCCGGCATGGCCGACGGCTTTGCGGCGGCGGGCCTAAAGGTGTTCGGACCGTCCAAGGCGGCGGCCCAGCTTGAAGGCTCCAAGAGCTTCACCAAGGAGCTCTGTCGGCGCCACAACATTCCGACCGCCGCCTACGAGCGCTTCACCGACCTCGACAAGGCCATTGCCTACATCAACACGCAGGGCGCGCCGATCGTGGTCAAGGCCGATGGCCTTGCCGCCGGCAAGGGCGTGATCTTGGCCGAGGCGGTCGACCAGGCAATCGAAGCCGTGCGCGATATGCTGGCGGGCAACCGCTTTGGCGCGGCCGGCGCCTCGGTGGTAATCGAGGAATTCATGGAAGGCGAAGAGGCGAGCCTGTTCGCGCTCTGCGACGGCGAACACGTGCTGCCGCTGGTCGCCGCGCAGGACCACAAGCGCGCCTTCGACGGCGACAAGGGCCCAAACACCGGCGGCATGGGCGCCTACTCGCCGGTACCCATCCTCGATCAGGCCATGTTCGAGCGCGCCATGCGCGAGATCATCCTGCCCACCGTGCGCGGCATGAAGGCGGAAGGCGTGCCCTTCAAGGGTGTGCTCTATGCCGGGCTGATGATCGACGGCAACGGCCCGCGCCTCGTCGAATACAACTGCCGCTTCGGCGATCCCGAATGCCAGGTGCTGATGATGCGGCTCAAGTCCGACATCGTGCCGGCGTTGATCGCCTGCGCCGACGGCGGGCTGAACCATCTCGACTTGCGCTGGTCCGACCAGGCGGCACTGACCGTCATCCTGGCGACCCAGGGCTATCCCGATGCCTACAAGAACGGCAGCGAGATCCGCGGCCTCGCCGAAGCCGGCAAGGTCGAGGGCGTCGAGATTTTCCATGCCGGCACCAAATTCGACGGCACGCGCATCCTGGCCAATGGCGGTCGGGTGCTGAATATCACCGCGATGGCGCCCACCGTGGAAGAGGCCCGCGCGCGCGCCTATCGCGCCGTCGACCTGATCGACTGGCCGGAGGGATTTTGCCGGCGCGATATCGCATGGCGGGCAGTCGGCCGGAAGCCGTGACACCGTCCCACGACCAAGGCTAGGGTCGGCCCATGCCCGACGCCATCACCGAGTCCCAACGCCTTCTCGCCCAACTGCGCTTCCCCTGCGGCGACGTGCCGGAGCCCGGCGACATCAAGAACGTCGCCCCCGGCATCTACTGGCTGCGCATGCCGCTGCCCTTCCAGCTCAACCACATCAATCTGTGGCTGGTCGAGGAGAAGGACGGCTGGACCATCGTCGACACCGGCATCAATACGCAGGACACGCGCGACTTGTGGGAGAAGATCTTCGCCGAGAAGCTTTCGGGCAAGCCGGTGACGCGCGTGATCGGCACCCATCTCCATCCCGACCACATCGGCCTGGCGGGCTGGCTGTGCGAGAAGTGGAACGCGCCGCTCTGGATGACGCTGGGCGAATACATGAGCGCGCAGGCCGCGCGCAATGACTTCGTCGAGAGCGAGGAGACGCGCGCCGCCCACGTGGCACGCAACGGCGTGCCGGCGGACCGCATCGCCAACTTCCATCGCCACAAGGGCGGCTATGCCAAGGGCGTGGCGCCGCTGCCGACGGCCTTCCAGCGCTTGATCCATGCCCATCCCATCACCATCGGCGGCCATCGCTGGGACGTGATCGTGGGCCGCGGCCATGCTCCCGAGCATGCCTCGCTGTGGTGCCCCGAACTCAACGTCATGATCGCGGGCGACCAGGTGCTGCCCAAGATCAGCACCAACGTCGGCGTCTGGCCAAACGAGCCGCTGGCCGATGCGCTGACGTGGTTCCTCGACGGCTTCTCGCGCTTCCGCCGTCTGCCGGCCGATGCGCTCGTGTTGCCGAGCCACGGCTTTCCCTTCATCGGCCTGCACACAAGGCTCGACCAGCTCGTGGCCCATCACGATGCGCGGCTTAACGAGATCACCCACGCCATCGCGCTCCGCGGCGCCGAGGGCGCCACCGGCTGGGACATGGTGCCGGTGCTGTTCCCGCGCCATCTCGACAACAACCAGATCGTCTTCGCCTTCGGCGAGACCCTGGCCCATCTCCATTGCCTGGAAACCCGCGCTCGCGTGAAGCGCATCGAGGTCGACGGCGTGCACCGCTTCGTGGCCCTGGTCGATACCCATCCCCAGCCGCCGGCCGACGATTCCGATGCCCAGGTCATGGACACCGGCGCGGCGTAGGCTGAATACCTACTCCGTTGCGGCAGGCATCCGCTGCCAGCGATAGCGGACGTCGGGCATCTTCTCTTCGTTATCCGCGCCATCGGTGAAGCGCACCGCGCGAAAGCCCCGTTCCTCATAGAACTTGCGCGCGCGGATGTTGGCCTGGAAGCACCACAGTTCGAGCGCAGCGACACCGGATGCCTTCGCGGCCTCCAGCAACAGGCTTCCGGCCCCCGATCCGACGACGTCCGGATGGGTGTAGAGCATGCGAATATCCTCCCCATCGCGCGCCAGAAACGCGACAATGCCCCCGTCAAGCTCGGCGTCACGCTCGGCGACCACCACTTCGCACTCTTTCAGGATGACGTTTTCGATGAACCAGCGATCCTGCTCCGCCGTGTGGAGCATCGGCAGGAAGGTCAGCAGCCGGAAGGATGGCGAGAACACCGACGCGATGTCGCCAGCGTCGCTCGCCGTCGCAAGCCGGCATCTAAAGCGGACTTCCATCGCTTGATAGTGGCCTGAGCCCAAATGCGCGTCGACCTCTTCGACTTCGAATTGCCCCCCGATCTGATCGCCCAGCGGCCGGTCTCTCCGAGGGATGCGGCGCGGCTGCTCGATGTTGCGCCTGATGGCCTCCACGACCGCGGCGTGCGCGACCTGCCCGGCCTGCTGCGCCAGGGCGACCTCCTGGTCTTCAACGACACCAGGGTGATCCCGGCCCGCCTGATCGGCACGCGACCGGCCGGCGGCAGGGTCGAGGCGCTGCTGATCCGCGATCTCGGCCAGGGCCACTGGCTTTCCTTCGCGCAGCCGACCAAGCGGCTGAAGCCGGGCGACGGCCTCGCGTTCGCGGGCGGTCTCAGCGCCACGGTTGCTGCCAAGAACGAGGACGGCTCGGTCGTGCTGGCCTTCGACACGACTGGTCACGCGTTTCTCACAGCCCTCGAGCAAGGTGGCGCGGTACCTCTGCCTCCTTACATCCGCGGCGGCACCGCCGATGCACGGGACCGTTCCGACTATCAGACCCTGTTCGCCAAGCATGACGGTTCTGTCGCCGCCCCCACCGCCGGACTTCACTTCACACCGGCCCTCATGGCTGCCTTGGCTGACGCCGGCATCGCCACGTCGAGCGTCACGCTGCATGTCGGCGCCGGAACCTTCCAACCGGTGCGCGTCGAGGATACCGACGCCCACACGATGCATGCCGAGTGGGGCGAGGTGCCGGAGGCGACCGCGCGCGCCGTCGCGGCGACCCGGGCCGCGGGCGGGCGGATCGTCTCGATCGGCACGACGTCGCTCAGGCTGCTCGAAGCGGTGGCGCGCCTCCACGGCGGTACGGTGAAGCCATGGACTGGCGAGACCGACATCTTCATCACGCCGGGCTTTCGCTTCCGCGCCGTCGACCTGCTGCTCACCAACTTCCACCTGCCGCGCTCGACGCTGTTCATGCTGATCTCGGCCTTCGCCGGGCTGGAGCGCATGAAGGCCGCCTATGCGCATGCAGTCGCCACGCGATACCGCTTCTATTCCTACGGCGATTGTTGTCTGTTGCGCCGATGAGTCTTTCCTTCGAGCTTCTCGGCACCGACGGGCCGGCGCGGCGCGGTCGCATCACGACGGCGCACGGCACCGTCGAGACGCCGGCCTTCATGCCGGTCGGCACCGCCGGCACGGTGAAGGCCATGCTGCCGCAATCCGTTGCCGAGACCGGCGCCGAGATCGTGCTCGGCAACACCTTCCACCTGATGCTGCGGCCGGGCGCCGAGCGCGTGGCGGCCCTGGGCGGGCTGCACAAGTTCATGAACTGGCCGGGACCGATCCTGACCGATTCCGGCGGCTTCCAGGTGATGTCACTGAAAGACCTGCGCAAGCTCGACGCCGACGGCGTCACCTTCCGCTCGCCGGTCGACGGCTCGCAGCACCGGCTCACACCGGAGCGCTCGATCGAGATCCAGCGGCTGCTCGACGCCGACATCACCATGTCGTTCGACGAATGCACGACCTGGCCGGTCGAGGAGCCGGCCGCCGCCTCTTCCATGCGGCTCTCGATGAAATGGGCCGAACGTGGCAAGCGCGCCTTCGTCGAACGGCCGGGCTATGGCCTGTTCGGCATCGTCCAGGGCAGCGTCTTTCCCGCGCTGCGCGCCGAGAGCGTGGCGACGCTCACCGACATCGGCTTCGACGGCTATGCGGTGGGCGGACTGGCGGTGGGCGAAGGCCAGGAGACGATGTTCGCCACCCTCGACACCACGCTGCCGATGCTGCCGGCCGACCGGCCGCGCTACCTGATGGGCGTCGGCCGCCCTGCCGACATCGTGGGCGCCGTGTTGCGCGGCATCGACATGTTCGACTGCGTGATGCCGACGCGCGCCGGCCGCACGGCGCAGGCTTTCACCCGGCGCGGCGAGCTCAACCTGCGCAACGCCCGCCACCGCGACGACCCGCGGCCGATCGACGAGCACTGCGCCTGTCCCGCCTGCGCCCACCACAGCCGGGCCTATTTGCATCACCTGATCCGCGCCGAGGAGATCCTCGCTTCGATGCTGCTCACATGGCACAACCTGCACTACTATCAGGATATCATGCGTGGCTTGCGCGGCGCCATCGAGAGTGGCTCACTCGGCCACTGGGTCGCCGCATTCACGCGCGAACAAGACCTGGGCGACATCCCAACCCTTTGATTTCCGAAGCAGTAACGGAGTGTAACGGATGCCGAACGAGGCGTTGATCGTGGTCGACATGCAGAACGATTTCTGCGAGGGCGGCGCGCTGGCCGTTCCCGGCGCCAACGGCATCCTGCCGCTGGTCAACCGGCTGATCGCCCGCCACGACCACGTGATCCTGACGCAGGACTGGCACCCGCCGGGCCATGCCTCCTTCGCCAGCAGCTGGGCCGACGCGGAGCCCTTCAGCACCACGAAGTTCCCCTACGGCCAGCAGACCCTGTGGCCGGACCATTGCGTCCAGGGCACGCCGGGGGCGGAGTTTCATCCCGAGCTCGAGGCCATCAAGGCGCATGTCGTGATCCGCAAGGGCGTCCATACCGGCATCGATTCCTACTCGGCGTTCCGCGAGAACGACCGCATGACCCGCACCGGCCTCGACGGCTATCTGAAGGCCCGCGGCTTCACCAAGCTCACCATCTGCGGCCTGGCGCTCGACTACTGCGTGGCCTGGACCGCGATCGACGGCCGCCAGGCCGGCTTCGACATCGCCGTCGTGGTCGAGGCCACCGCCGCCATCGACCTCGACGGCAGCCGCCGGCGCATGCTCTCCGAAATGCGCCAGGGCGGCATCAACCTGAACGCGACGGCTTGAACGCTGCGCCCTGGCGCAGCGTTGGCGGCGTGTAGCGCTGCAGGAAGCGAAGCGACCGAAGCGCGGGCGCCGCACGCCTCAGAAAAGATCCCGATGCAGAGACCTAGACGCGCTCCAGCGCCAGCGCGATGCCCTGGCCGACGCCGATGCACATGGTGGCGAGCGCGCGCTTGCCGCCGGTGGCCTCGAGCTGGTTCAGCGCCGTGATCATGAGCCGGCCGCCCGAGGCGCCGAGTGGATGGCCGAGCGCGATGGCGCCGCCGTTGGGGTTCACGTTCTCCGCGTCGTCCGACAGGCCCAACTGGCGCAGCACGGCCAGCGCCTGGGCGGCAAAGGCCTCGTTGAGCTCGATCGTGTCGAAATCCTTGATGGTCATGCCGAGCTTGGCCAGCAGCTTCTGGGTCGCCGGCACCGGGCCGATGCCCATGACGCGCGGCGGGACGCCCGCCGACACGGTGCCCAGGATGCGCGCCCGCGGCGTCAGGCCATTGGCCCGCGCCGCCGCCTCCGAGGCGATGATCATGGCGCAGGCGCCGTCGTTCAGGCCCGACGAATTGCCGGCCGTCACCGAACCGCCCTCGCGGAACGCCGCGGTGAGCTTCGACAGCGTCTCCATCGTGGTGTCGCCGCGCGGATGCTCGTCCTTCTCGACAATGACCTCGGTCTTGCCCTTCTTGACGCAGACCTTGACGATTTCGCGCTCGAAGAAGCCGCGGTCCTGGGCCGCCTTGCAGCGGCGCTGGCTGCGGTAGGCGAAGGCATCCTGGTCGGTACGGCTGATCTGGTGCTCGCCGGCGACGTTCTCGGCGGTCTGGCCCATCGGGTCGACGCCATAGGCCGCCTTCATGCGCGGATTGACGAAGCGCCAGCCCAGCACCGTGTCCTCGAGCTTCATGGAACGGTCGAAGGCGCTCTCGGGCTTGCCCATGACGTAGGGCGAACGGGTCATGCCTTCCACGCCGCCCGCGATCATCATGTCGGCCTCGCCGAGTTTTACCGCGCGCGCCGCATGGCCGGCGGCTTCAAGACCGGAGCCGCAGAGGCGGTTGACGGTGGCGCCTGCGACCTCGACCGGCAGGCCGGCCAGAAGCCCCGCCATGCGGGCCACGTTGCGGTTGTCCTCGCCGGCCTGATTCACGCAGCCGTAGATCACGTCGTCGATCGCGCCCCAGTCGACATTGGCGTTGCGCTGCATCAGCGCCTTGATGGGATGGGCGGCAAGATCGTCGACCCGCATGGCGCCAAGGCCGCCGTTGTAGCGGCCGACGGGGGTGCGGATGGCGTCGCAGATGTAGGCTTCGGTCATCTTGGGTACTCCCGACACGGAAAATCGTTGTTTGGGGCGTAGCACCGCCCCGACGCGCTTGCCAATGTCCTACCGGCAGAGGGGCCATGCAGCCCGCGACAGGGCGGGACATGGGACGGCGGGACATGGGACATTTCCCCGGACGCTAAGGCAAGAGTCCGGGCTGCAGGCGCCTTCGCCTATCCGGTTGGCCGGCCATGGTTTTCCGGCGATGCTGTCGTGTGTCACATGTCCCGCAAAATGGGACATGTAAAAAGTCCCACTCGCTCGCGACATGGCTGTCGATCGGCGGGAGGAGAAGCAGTCAGCAGGCATGTCGTGGCGTTCCGGAAAGTCGTTTCGATCGTCTACTTCCTACTGAACGGAAACGATCCTGTCAAGCCCGTCGAAACACCGCGTATTGAGCATAACCGCGATGAGGCCGCTCGAAGGTCCGGAGCGCGCCCGCGTGGCGTGCGCGAGCGACAAGCTCGGCTTCCAGCCCGTCGCGCGGATCGACATGGAACTGCGCCAGCCAGGTCCGCAGGCCGTGGCGGAACCAGCGCGGCAGTTCCTCCTGCCCGCCGAAGTCGACGATGTGCAGCTCGCCGCCGGGCGGCAGCCAGGCCAGTGCCTGCGCAAGCGCCGCCCGCCACTCCGGAATCATCGACAGGCTGTATGACAGGAACACGCGCGAGAACCCCGGCACGCCGAACAGCAGGGCGGGATCGAACCGGGTCGCGTCGGCCTGGGCGAGGCGGATGCGGGGCGACAGGCCTTCGCGCGCCAACTTGGCACGGGCTGAAGCCAGCATTTCCGTCGAGATGTCGACACCGTAGAACTCGGCGTGCGGATAGGCTCCCGCCGCCGCCACGAGATTGCGGGCCGTGCCGCAACCGATCTCCAGCACCCGGCCACCCGCCGGCGGCGACA
>CAMDOT010000084.1 GCA_945903635.1 Rhizobium sp. Q54
TTGAAGTTGGTCGGCCGGATCGTCACGACCTTGATCTTGTCGCTCGACTGCACGGTCGCCATGGCGTTGCCGGCATAGATCGGCCGCACGAACGTATCGGGCGAGACGACCTGGATGGCTTCGGAGATCTGCGCCACGTCGAGCAGTGCTGCGACACGCGGGGCGATGTTCTTGCCGACGGAATCGGCTGCCATCACGATGTGGCTGTAGTTCGGCGCCAGCTTGACGATCAACGGCGCGATGTCCTCAGCCAACCAGTTGGCGTAGGCCGCGTCTTCGGCCTGGAGCACCTTGGCCACGCCCTGGATGGCGGCGGCCGACTTGGCGGCTTCGCCGGCATTGCTGCCGGCCACCAGCACATGCACGTCCGAACCCATCTGGGTCGCGGCGGCAACGGCGTTGGAAACATTGGCGCGGACGGTCTTGCCGTCATGCGCGGCGACAACGAGGATGGCCATGATCAGATCACTCCCGCTTCGTTGCGCAGCTTGTCGACCAGTTCGGCGACCGTCTTGACCTTGATGCCGGCCTTGCGCTTGGGCGGCTCCTCGACCTTCAGCGTCTTGATGCGCGGCGCCACGTCGACGCCCAGCACATCAGGCGCCAGAACCTCGATCGGCTTCTTCTTGGCCTTCATGATGTTCGGCAGCGAGGCGTAGCGCGGCTCGTTGAGGCGCAGGTCGGTGGTGATCACCGCCGGCAGCTTGATCTTGATGTTCTCGAGGCCGCCGTCGACCTCGCGCTTCACTTCGGCCGAGCCGTCGGCGACGTGCAGCTTGTTGGCGAAAGTGCCCTGCGACCAGCCGAGGAGGGCGGCCAGCATCTGGCCGGTCTGGTTGGAGTCGTCGTCGATCGCCTGCTTGCCGACGATCACCAGGCCGGGCTGCTCCTTGTCGACCACCGCCTTCATCAGCTTGGCGACGGCCAGCGGCTGCAGTTCGGCGTCGGTCTGGACGAGGATGCCGCGGTCGGCGCCCATGGCAAGCGCGGTGCGGATCGTCTCCTGGCACTGCGCGGGCCCTGCGGAAAATACGATGACCTCGGTCGCGAGGCCCTTCTCCTTCATGCGGAGCGCCTCTTCCACGGCGATCTCATCGAAGGGGTTCATGGACATCTTGACGTTTGCCGTCTCGACACCCGTGTTGTCGGCCTTTACGCGGATCTTGACGTTGTAGTCGATGACCCGCTTGACCGCGACCAGCACTTTCATCGCGTTGCGCCTATAGGTGAGTTGCGGCCGGGTCTCCCGCCCGGCGAAGGGGTTTTCGTGTACGGGGCCTCAGCCGATCATGTCAAGACTATGTCGCGCTGCACAAAACCGCACAGTGGAAGCTTTTTCCTTGATCTTTCAACAGCTTGGGTCCTTTAGCGGCTGCCTCCGGGAACCCACAGCACATCCGTCGCGCCGTTATCGTTGAGCCGGCGGGCCAGCACGAACAGGTGATCGGAGAGCCGATTGATGTACTTGATCGCCTCCGGGTTGATCTCCTGTTCGGCGGCCAGTCTCGTCATGCAGCGCTCCGCCCGGCGCGAGACCGTGCGTCCAAGATGCAGCCACGCGGCGACCTCGCTGCCGCCCGGCAGGATGAAGGAGTTGAGCGGCGCGAGCTCGGCGTTCATGACGTCGATCTCCTTTTCGAGGCGCTCGACCTGGCTCGGCACGATGCGCAATGCGCCTTCGCCGCGCTTGGTCTTGCCTTCGGGTGTGCAGAGGTCGGCGCCGAGATCGAACAGGTCGTTCTGAATGCGGCCCAGCATGGCGTTGGCCTCGCCCAGGCGAGGATCGCCGAGGACGGTGCGGTCGATGGAACTGCGGGCAAGACCGATGACGGAGTTGGTTTCGTCGACGGTGCCGTAAGCTTCTACGCGGATATCGTGCTTGTCGACGCGCTCGCCGCGGCCGAGCGACGTTTGCCCGGCGTCGCCGCCGCGCGTGTAGATACGGTTGAGATTGACCGCCATCGGTTTCAGCTCCGGCTTGCCAGGTACCACAGAAGAATGAGGACGATCGTCAGGAACTGAAGGCGCACGCGCCACCACATGAACCGGTTGCTGCGCCGGCCGCCCTCGGTAGTCCCCTCGACATTGCGACTCATGCTGATGAGGCCGGCGAACAGCGTCCCGAGCGTGGCCAGCATGGACACGATGACCAGGACGAACAGGATGTTGGCGACGTTCATGGATGCACCCGATGTTGTCATCCTGAGCGAAGCGAAGGATCCTTCGCTTCGCTCCAGGGCGGGGATGCCCCGCCCGAGATGACAAAGATTGTGACCGGCCTTGTATCACGCATTGTGACGGCCTGCCCCGGTGCGCGCCGCAGCCCAGGGGCGCGCGCCGCGCGTCGGTGCGGTCCCGGTCGCTGCCCGGAAAATCGCTTCGGCGGTCTGTTCGCCCGACCACAGGGCTGCATGCACCGTGCCGTATTCCACCGGTTCAGTCGCCTCGCCGGCAAAGAAGACACGGCCGCCCAGCGGTCGCGCGTAGCGCGTGCCATCGCGGGGATGGCTGCCGACACCGGGATAGGAATAGCCGCCGCGCGACCAGGGATCGCTCAGCCAGCGCGGAAAGACCATCGCTTCAGGCTCTGGAATGTTGTCGCCGAACATGACCCGCAGCGACTTCATCGCCACGGCCGTCACCTCTTTGTCGGACGCGGCGCGGTCGAGGTGGATCGCCGTCCGGCCATTGCTGAAGCTCAGCAGGATGGGCAGGCCGGTCTCCTGCTCGTGGCTCACCCAGGTATTGAAGGTGCCGCGCCGGTCAGGGGAATCGGGCAATCGGCCGAACCATTTCGGCTGCTCAGGCCAGAAGCGCCGTGGAAAGCGCAGGTAGAGTTTGCCGAGAATGCCGCCGCCATAGCCCAGACGCTCGAGTGCGGTCCGTTGCTCCTGCGGTGGCGCCGGATCGAGTTTCGGCAGACCGGCGCGCAACAGCCCCACGGGCACCGCGATCAGCACCCGGTCCGCTTTGATCCGCCCGCCGCCTTGCAGGACCACGGTCACGCCGGAGTCGGTCCAGGCGATGCGCGTGACCGAAACGCCGTGGCGGATGTCGAGGCCCTGCGCAGCATCGGCAATCAGCGGGTGGAAACCGCCCTTGGGTTGCGCGTTGCGGTCGAGCCCCTCCGTCGGGAACCATTCCTCCGCCGCCACCTTGTCCCAGGGCGCGCTCTGCACGCCCTCGCTCATCTCGATGAAGGTCGCCACCACCAGCCGGTCGACTTCGGGCAGCCATCGGGCGCTCAGCAACGGTTCGACCGCCTGCTTCACCGAGATCGAGCGCGGGCCTTTCACGAGGGCCATCGCCTTGCTCTTCCAGGTCGCCCATTCGATTGCGGCTTTGAAGGCCATGCGCCCCTTCACGGCGCGGCGGCGCTGGCCCTCGCGCGTCGGCGCCGTCGCGCGCTTGTCGATCAACAGGCGCTCGCCCTGGTTTTCGACCAGCTCGATGCCGAGTTTCCCGCACCACAGCGTCAGCGGATTGCCTTCCACGCCGTGCACCCACGAACCGCCAAGATCGAGCGGTGCGCCCAGGCGATCGTCCGTCCAGACACGGCCACCGAGACGGCCGCGCGCCTCGAGCACGGTGACGGCAAACCCCGAATCGTGCAGCAGCCGCGCCGCCACAAGCCCCGCCATACCGGCACCGACCACGATGACCCGCTCTGGCCGGCCCGAACCCATGGACCAGGAGCCGGTCATAGCGCCACCAGCGCCGGCAGCTTCTTCATATCGTCGAACCATTCGCCGCCGGCGGTGACTAGGTTGGATCGGTCGGCATAAGGCGCGCCGACATAGGCGAGTGCCCGCATGCCCGCGGATCGCGCGGCCTGGATGCCGGGCAGCGAATCCTCGACCACCGTGCACTCGAAGGGCTGTCCGTTCATGCGAAGCGCCGCATGCAGGAAGAGGTCGGGAAACGGCTTTCCACGCGGCACTTCCGAGGCGCTGAAGATGCGACCCTCGAAACGTTGCCACAGACCGGTGATACCCAGCGTCACCCGCATCTTGTCAATACTGCCAGAGCTTGCCACGCACATGGCGTATCCGGCTGCCTCCAGCGCATCGATCGCCTCGGCGACACCCGCTACCGGCTTCAGCGGCGCATCACGAAAGATCTGCATCGTCTCGGCCTGGAGGAGATCGACAAAGTCGTCCGGCAGCTTGCGGCCCAGGATACCCTCGACGATCTCGACGCAGGACCTCATCGAGCGGCCCATCAGCCGGCGCATCGTCTCCTCGACACTCCAGTCGAGGCCCTCACGCGCCAGCGCGCGGGCAAAGCACGTGTTGGAAAGCGGCTCGCTGTCGACCAGCACGCCGTCGCAATCGAAGATGACAAGCACGCCGTGCTTGTATCAGAACGGCTTGTCGCCCGCGACCGTGACGCGGTTGCCGCTGCGGGTGTGCGGCCAGTAGTCCCACATGGCGCGATGCTGGGCGCAGCGATTGTCCCAGAAGGCGATCGAATTCTCGCGCCAGCGGAAGCGGCACTGGAACAGCGGGTTCTCCATGTGCTCGTAGAGATAGCGCAGGATGGCGTCGCTTTCGTCGCGCGGCACGCCGACCAGCGCGCGGGTGAAGCCGCGGTTGACGTAGATCCCCTTCTTGCCGGTCACCGGGTGCGTGCGCACCACCGGGTGCTCGGCGCGCGGATAGCGCTCCTTCTCGGCCACGCCGAAATTCTTGTAGAGGCCGCGGTAGACCGACTCGCCGTCATGGATGGCTGTCATGCCCTCGAGATACTTCTTCATGCGGTCCGACAGCGACTCGTAGGCGGCATAGGTGCTGGCGAACAGCGTGTCACCGCCCTTGGGCGGGCACTTCTTGATGTAGAGGATGCTGCCCATCGGCGGTTCGAGGTCGCAGCTCACGTCGGTGTGCCAGCCCTCGCCGTTGGCGCGCGGCGAATCCTTGTCCGCGTGGATGATCATCAGCTCGGGCTTGCCCGGCTCGGACGGTGCGGCGGGATGCGTATGCAGGTCGCCGAACAGGCGGCCGAACGCCATGTGCTGGTCCTGGCTGATATGCTGGTCGCGAAAGAAGATGACCAGATTTTCCGCCAGCGCGCGGTGGATCTCATCCTGCTGGCGATTGCTGAGTGGCTTGCTGAGGTCGATACCGCCGATTTCCGCGCCGATGATCGGCGTCAGCTTGTCGATGGTGATGGTCTCGTAGGGCGCACTGTCGTCGGCGTTGTGGCGATAGCGGGGCCCCGCATTGGCGCTCAGGGATCCTTGCATGGCTCTCTCCTACTCCACTTTTATATTGGCACGATGGATGATCTTGCCCCAGCGTTCCTTCTCCGAGCGCGTAAAGGCGGCAAATTCGTCCGGGCTCATGAGCTTGGGGGTGACCCCCATGGCATCGAGCCGCGCCAATACCTCCGGCATGGCGGCCACCGCGCGGATATCGGCGTTGATCTTCTGCACAATCTCGACCGGCGTACCCTTGGGCACGTAGTAACCGGTCCAGGTCGTGAGCAGCACATCGGGCAGGCCCGCCTCGGCCGCGGTCGGCACGTCGGGCAGCGGTGCATAGCGCTCGGTGTCGGTCACCAGCAGACCCTTCAGCGCACCGCGATCGATGGCGATCTTGGCGTTGACGGTGTCGATCATCATGAAGGAGAGCAGACCGCTCTGCAGATCGGGAATAGCCTGCGGGTTGCTCTTGTAGCCGACGTAGACCGCCTCGACGCCGGCGGCCATCTTGTAGAGTTCCGATGCCACGCGCGCGGGCAACGCGCCGGCACCGAAGTTGTTCTTCGCCGGATCGGCCTTGAGTTTGGCCGTGAGTTCGGCCGCCGTCTTAATCGGGCTGTTCTTGTCGACCAGCAGCACGAAGGGCGAGACGCCCATGCGCGTGATCGGCTCGAAGCTCTCGATCGGATCGTAGGGCAGCTTGTCGTAGATCGCGGGATTGACCGCCTGGGTCATGGCCGAGGTGGCGAAGATGGTGAGACCGTCGGGCTTGGCACGCGCGACCGACTCCGCCGCCGGAATGCCGTTGCCGCCGCCCTTGTTGTCGATCACGACGGGCTGGCCCCACAGCGCCGACAGCCGCTCGGCATAGACGCGCGCGCTGATGTCGGTGGCCGCCCCGGCGGGAAACGGCACCACCATCGTCACGCGACCGGCGGGAAATTTCTGCGCCCGCACGATCGCCGGCGCCGCGAAGACCGCCGCGCCGAACGCCACTCCGAACTGTCGCCTGCCGAACATGTTTCCTCGTTTTTTCGTCTTGCGAAGAGAATAGGCTTTTTTGCGCCGGGCCGCCGGACCTAAGTCGACAGAATCCGTATTACGGAATAGCGTCCGGCATGACCGCAATCGAGCCCATCCGCCGCAGCTTCGCGATCCTGGAAGCCTTGAGCCGGCGGCCGCACGGCACGATCGCGACGCTGGCGGAAGAAACCGGGCTGCCACGCCCGACCGTCGCCCGCCTGCTCAAGACCCTGACCGAGCTGGGCTATGCGACGCAGGTGTCCCGACATATCGGCTATCGGCTGACCGACCGCGTGCTGGGCCTCGCCCAGGGCATCCGCTTCATCGATCATTTCGTCGATGCCGCGGCGCCGCACATGCAACGCTTCACCCGCAAATACGGCTGGCCGCTCTACCTCGCCGCGATGAGCCACCGGGCGCTGATCATCCGCTATTCGACGGCGGCGGAGAGCCCGATGGCCTTCGAGCCGCTCGCGCTGCGGCGCCACAGCCCCATCCTGTCCGGCGCCGTCGGCCGTGTCTGGCTTGCCTTCTGCTCCGACGAGGAGCGACGCACGACCTTGCGCGACCTCGGCGTGCGCAACGATCAGCGTCTCGCTGCCGCCCTCGCCGACATCCGCCGCGAGGGCCATGCCTTCGCCGTCACATCGCGGCCCGGCCGGCTACAAGGTATCGCCGTTCCGATCCTCGGCGACGACCGGATCCTGGGCTGCGTGTCGATGCGCTTCACGCGCTCGGCCATGAGCGACGCCGAGGCCGGCGCGCGCTTCGGCCCGCTCCTCACCGCCCTGGCACGTGCCATCGCGGGCGACACGACATAACGTCGACCAAGGAACCAAGAGGGAAACATGCCGACATTCGATCCCATCGCATCGCAGACCGTCCGCAAGGCCGATCACCTGGAGCCGGCCTTCGTCCACGCGGCCGACATCGAGGCCGCGGCGCGCAAACTGGCGGCGCGGAAGAAGAAGCCCAACATCCTGATCTACCTGATGGACGACGTCGGTTGGGGCGACTTCGGCTGCTACGGCGGCGGCGTGGCCGTCGGCGCGCCAACGCCCAACTTCGACAAGATTGCGCGCGGCGGGCTGCAGCTCACCTCGTGCTACTCGGAGCCCTCGTGCTCGCCCTCGCGCGCCACGCTGCATACCGGCCGCGTGCCCAATCGCCACGGCCTGCATCGGCCGCCGATGTACGGCGAGCCGGGCGGCCTGCAGGGTGAGATCACGCTGCCGATGCTGCTGGGCCAGGCCGGCTACACCACGCAGGCGGTCGGCAAGTGGCACATCGGCGAGAACGTCGATTCGCAGCCGCAGAACGTCGGCTACGACGATTTCTACGGCTTCCTCTCGGTGTCCGACATGTACACCGAATGGCGCGATCCGCATTTCTTCCCCGAGATCGTCTACTCCGACGCGCGCACGGAGTGGATCAAGAACATGCCGTTCAACCGCTGCTTCGTGCACGCAAAGAAAGGCGAGAAGCTCACCAACGTCGAGGAAGTGACGATCCCGGTGCTCTCGCAGCTCGACGAGAAGTGGTGCCAGTACTCCACCGACTTCATCAAGAAGCAGGCCAAGGCCGACAAGCCGTGGCTGCTCTACCACTGCACGCGCGGCGCCCATTTCGACAACTATCCGCACGAGAAATTCCTCGGCAAGTCGCCGGCCAAGCATCCCTACAAGGACACGCTGCTCGAACTCGACGAGATCATGGGCCGCCTGGTCGAGGCACTGAGAGAGTCGGGCCAGCTCGAAGACACGCTGATCTTCATCTCGTCCGACAACGGCCCGCACATGGAGACCTGGCCGGACGCCGCCTTCACGCCGTTCCGCTGCGCCAAGGGCTCGACCTGGGAAGGCGGCGTGCGCGTGCCCGGCCTGATGTACTGGCCCGGCACGATCGAGGCGGGCCGACAGAGCGACGGGCTGTTCGACTTCAACGACATCCTGCCGACAGCGCTCGGCCTCGCCGGCGCGTCTCACCTGCTGCCGCAGGACCGCTACATCGACGGCATCGACCAGACGTCGTTCCTGCTGGCGCCCGAGGGCCTCTCCAACCGCAAGTATCACTACTACTGGCTGACCACGACCTTCTCGGCGCTGCGCTGCGGCGAATACAAGATGGTGCTCTCGGCCACCAGCGACGACGCGACGGACGCCTACGGCACGGGCGGCTTCACCGGCGTGCTGGAACGCTTCGCCTATCCCCGGCTCTACAATCTCTATCTCGACCCGAAGGAGCAGCACAATTACCTGACGCGCAAGCTCGCCTACGTCGAAGCCTTCCAGCTCGGCATGCGCGGCCACCTCGGCACCTTCAAGAAATTCCCGGCCAAGAAGGTCATGGGCATCAAGGTGGCGGACAAGCGCGAATAGGCGTCGGCCTGCTTGAACACCATGAACGATGGCCTCAGGCGTTCGACTTGGTCGCGCCCTGCACCGCAAAGCCCGCAACCTGGGCGTAGCCGCTCACGATATTGGCGAGCTCTTCGTGCGTGGCGACGGCACTGATGTCGGAAAATCCGTTGGGCGCGCGCTCGGCGGCAAAGTCGATCACGCGTTCGGGGCCGCCCTTGCGGTTGAGCTCGATGATGGTGGCGGTCTTGGGCCGGCGATCGGCGTCGTAGGCGGCGAGAGCGGCTTCGGGCGCTTCGCGGGCCAACAGGTCGGCGAGGCAACGCGCGTCGAGCATCGCCTGCGAAGCGCCGTTGGAACCCACCGGATACATCGGGTGCGCGGCATCGCCCAGAAGCGTCACGCGGCCCTTAGTCCACCACGGCAGCGGGTCGCGGTCGCACATGGGATATTCGCTGGCCTCCGGCGAGACGCTGATCAGCGCCCTGGGATCGAGGAACGGCAGGCGGAACTGCGCAACGTGCGGCATGATGCGATCGAGGCTGGCCTGACGACGCCAGTCCTGCCGTCCCGGCGGCGAGGGGCCGGCGTCGGCGAGAGTTGTGTAGACGGCCCAGTTGAGCAGCCGCGTGTCCGGCGTGGCGCCGGGACCGATCGGGTAGAGCACCATCTTGGAACGGGTGTCGCCTGCAATGCACATGGTCTCGCCGTCCCACAGGACCGGCCACTCGACCGCGCCCCGCCACATCTCGATGCCCTGCCAGCGCACGCCGCCATCGTTGGGATGCATGATGGCGCGCAGCGCCGAGTGGATGCCGTCGACACCGACCAGGACGTCGCCCCGCACCGTCGTGCCATTCTCGAGCTGCGCCGTGACGCCACCGGCATCCTGGGTGAAGCCGGTGACGTGGCAGGCGGTGCGCAGTGCCGGGCCCAGGCGTTCGACGGCAGCGCGCCACAGCAGGCCGTGCAGGCGGCCGCGGTGGATGGAGATTTGCGGCACGTCGTGGCCGGCATGCATGCCGCGCGGCTCGGCCCAGATGATCTGGCCGAAGCTGTTGGCATAGCGCAGCTCACGCGTGCGGATGCCGACCTTGTCGAGCACCTGTAGCAGATCGAGCGCCGCGAGTTCGCGCACGGCGGTCGGCAACAGGTTGATGCCGACGCCCAACTCGCGAACTTCCGGCGCTGCTTCGAGGATGGTGCAGGCAACGCCTCGCTGGTGCAGCATCAGGCCGAGGGTGAGGCCGCCGATGCCGCCTCCGGCAATCAGGACATTCATTGGGCCTACCTTTGCGCGCGATGAGGGCCTCGCGCCTTCGCAGGAACGGCACAAGCTCCAGCCAATCTAGTGGGCCATTTCCCTCGTGCAATACCCGTCTATGCGATGCGTTGCCGACTCTGCCTTCAGAGGTTGGCGGCATCCACGACACGGCACATGGCCCCGCGCACCACGTTTGAGTCCGCCACCTGTCCGGCCTGGATCATGAAGACGGCATCGACCCTGGTGCCGTTCCCGGTCTTTCGTGCCGAGATGCGCAGCGTCTGAGGCCGCCCTGAGCCGCTCGTCTCCTGCACCGCCGTCAGCGCGCCGGCCTCGGCATCGACGCCGATATTACTGAAGCCTTCCGCCAGCATCGCGGCGCGCAGGTTCTTCAGTGCCACGGGCTGCGGCAAGTTCGGGAAATCCCGCCAAGTGCGGAAGTTCACCGCCGTCACGCGGGGGGTGCCCTCGACGACGAAATTCTGCTGGCAAACGCTCTGGAGCATCTGCTGGCCGAAGGCTGGAGCGAGTCCGAGAACAGCGGCAAGAGCGCCGGCGGCAACGAACGACTTCATGACCTCTCCCGAAAGCTAGTTGCGGCCCTCGAGCAGTCCGCGGCACACGACCTGCGCCTGGATCTCGGCAGCGCCCTCGAAGATGTTGAGGATGCGGGCGTCGCACAGCACGCGGCTGATGGGATATTCCATCGCGTAGCCGTTGCCGCCGTGGATCTGCAGCGCGTTATCGGCGTTGCTCCAGGCCACGCGCGCGGCCAGCAGCTTCGCCATGCCGGCTTCGATGTCGCAGCGGCGGTCCTGGTCCTTTTCGCGCGCGGCGAAGTAGGTGAGCTGGCGGGCGATCATGGTCTCGACCGCCATCCAGGCGATCTTTCCGGCGACGCGCGGGAAGGCATAGAGCGGCTTGGCGAACTGGATGCGGTCCTTGGCGTAGCGCAGGCCGAGTTCCATGGCGTTCTGCGCCACACCGACGGCGCGCGCCGCGGTCTGGATGCGCGCGCTCTCGAAGGTGGCCATGAGCTGCTTGAAACCCTGGCCTTCCTTGCCGCCGAGAAGGTTCTCGGCCGGCACCTCGAAGCCGTCGAAGCCGATCTCGTATTCCTTCATGCCGCGATAGCCCAGAACCTTGATCTCGCCGCCGGTCATGCCCTTGGCCGGGAACGGCTCGCTCTCGTCGCCGCGCGGCTTCTCGGCCAGAAACATCGACAGGCCCTGGTAGCCGGGCTTCGAGGCATCGCTGCGCGCCAGCAGCGTCATGATGTCGGCGCGGGCGGCGTGGGTGATCCAGGTCTTGTTGCCGTTGATCTTGTAGCTGTCGCCCTCGAGCACGGCGCGCGTGCGCAGGCTCGCGAGGTCGGAGCCGGTGTTGGGTTCGGTGAACACCGCCGTGGGCAGGATCTCGCCCGAGGCGATGCGGCTGAGGTAGCGCCTCTTCTGGTCCTCGGTGCCGCCGGCGCGGATCAGTTCGGCCGCGATCTCCGAGCGCGTGCCGAGCGACCCCACGCCAATGTAGCCGCGTGACAATTCTTCGGTGACGACGCACATGGCGAGCTTGCCCATGCCGAGCCCACCCCACTCTTCCGGCACGGTGAGGCCGAAGACGCCGAGATCGGCCATCTGCTGCACCACCGGCAGCGGGATCAGCTCGTCGCGCAGATGCCAGCCGTGCGCGTGCGGGCCCACTTCGGTGTCGACAAAGCGGCGGAACTGGCGGCGCACCTCTTCCATCGCCTCGTCGCCGAGACCGAGCGCGCCGAAGTTGCCGGAGTCGAGGCCGTCGGTGATCAGCTCGGCAATGCGCAGGCGCGCTGCCGAGGTGTTGGCCGCAACGAGCTTGGAGACGGCGGGCGTGTCGAGTGCCGCCGGATCGGCGCCAAGGTCAGCCGGGCGCACGATCTCGACCTGGCTGATGGCGATGCCACCCTTGAGCTGGGCGAGATATTCGCCGAGCGCCACCTGAAGGATGAGCTGTTCGAGTTCGCCGCCGGCGTTTGCCTCTGCCCAACGCCGCATCTGGCGGATCGCCGCGACATAGGTCGCGATCCAGGCGAAGCCGTGGGCCGCGAACTGCTCGCGCTCCAGCAGCTTCGGATCGACCTTGCCCGCCGGCGCGATCAGCCTGCGCACCGCCTCGCGCGCTTCGGTCTCGTAGCGATCGGCGGCGCGCTCGGCGTCGGCGCAAACGGCGAGGAGGTCAGGGAGGATCAGTTGCATTCAGCGGCTCGCATTCAATTTGTCCGTCGTCCCGACCGAAGCGCCGAAGGCGCGAAGCGGAGGGACCTTTGTCTCAACGTTAAAGCCTTTGCCGTTGAGAAAAGGTCCCTCGACTGCGACGCCCTTCGGGCGTCTCCGCTCGGGACGACGGAAATTAATCGTCCAGCGCGTCTTCCAGGGTGCGCAGGCCGGGGCGCTTGGCGGAGACGAGCACCGCCATGTTTCCGGGCTTGTGCTGGTTCTTCCACATCTTGGT
Source organism: Rhizobium sp. Q54 (assembly GCA_945903635.1). Classification (GTDB taxonomy): domain Bacteria; phylum Pseudomonadota; class Alphaproteobacteria; order Reyranellales; family Reyranellaceae; genus Reyranella. The sequence continues at coordinate 12,335 of CAMDOT010000084.1, forward strand.
GTGGGCCTTGGGAATGTCGGCCCACTCGAAGACCTCGCTCATGCACGGGTCGATGCGGCGTTCGATCACGAGCTGGTTGGCCTGGCTCGCCTGCAAGAGGTTGGCGAAGTGGCTGCCCTGGATGCGCTTCTGGCGCATCCACACGAAGCGCGCGTCCATGGTGAGGTTGTAGCCGGTGGTGCCGGCGCAGAAGACCACCATGCCGCCGCGCTTCACGATGTTGCACGACACCGGGAAGGTCTGCTCGCCGGGATGCTCGAACACGAAGTCGACGTCGTTGCCCTTGCCGGTGATCTCCCAGATGGCGGCGCCGAACTTGCGCACCTTCTTGATGTACTCGGCATAGCCCTTCTGGTCGTCGACGTCGGGCAACTGGCCCCAGCAGTCGAAGTCGTTGCGGTTGATGACGCCCTTGGCGCCGAGCGACATCACGAAGTCGGTCTTCGACGTATCGGAGATGACGCCGATCGCATTGGCGCCGGCCGTCGCGATCAGCTGGATCGCCATCGAGCCGAGGCCGCCCGCGGCGCCCCACACCAGCACGTTGTGGCCCGGGCGCAGGATGTGCGGGCGATGGCCGAACAGCATGCGGTAGGCGGTCGCGAGCGTCAGCGTGTAGGAGGCGCTCTCCTCCCAGGTGAGATGCTGGGCGCGCTTCATGAGCTGGCGCGCCTGGACCTTGCAGAATTGCGCGAAGGAGCCGTCCGGCGTCTCGTAGCCCCAGATGCGCTGGCTGGTGGAGAACATCGGATCGCCGCCGTTGCACTCCTCGTCGTCGCCATCGTCCTGGTTACAGTGGACCACGACCTCGTCGCCGACCTTCCAGCGCTTCACCTTGGCGCCGACCGCCCAGACGATGCCGGCGGCGTCGGAGCCCGCGATGTGGAACGGCTGCTTGTGGACGTCGAAGGGCGAGATCGGCAGGCCGAGGCCCGCCCACACGCCGTTGTAGTTGACGCCAGCGGCCATCACGAGGACCAGCACTTCGTCCTCGCCGATGCTGTGCGTCGGCACGACTTCTAGCTGCATGGATTGCTCGGGCGGGCCGTGACGCTCGCGCCGGATCACCCAGGCGTACATGTTCTTGGGCACATGTCCGAGGGGCGGAATCTCGCCGACCTCGTAGAGATCCTTCTTCGGCTGATTGGCCGTCGGATGCGGACGGGCCGCGAAAGCGACAACGGTCATGGGCAAAGCCTCCTGCGATGCAGCGAAACTATTGCTGCATTTGCGAGAGCGCAATGCACAAAATACGAATCGGAACGAATGACGCAGGGGAAAAACAACAAAATTACGTGCGACCTGCGGAAATCCCACATTGCATGGGCTTTTGAGTCGAGGCAGGCTGCCTAGGTAAACGGTCGTTTACCAAAAATGGTCCGGGTTTAGGGAGAACGCGCCATGAAGCTCATGTGGTTTCACTTGATGCCGTACACGGAGCTTCCCGAGGACTTCAACAAGAAGCACCCGAGCGTCTGGGTCGACATCCATTCGTCGCTGTTCGATCCCAAGCGCGCGCATCACATGTACAACGACTTCATGGACGAGCTCGAATATGCGGCCGAGCTCGGTTACGACGCCGTCTGCGTGAACGAGCACCATTCGAACGGCTACGGCCTCATGCCCTCGCCCAACCTGATCGCCAGTTCGCTGGCGCGGCGCACGACCGACACCGCGCTTTGCGTCATGGGCAACTCGCTGGCGCTCTACAATCCGCCGACGCGCGTCGCCGAAGAATTCGCCATGATCGACTGCATCTCGGGCGGCCGGCGGATCGCGGGCTTCCCGGTCGGCTCGCCGATGGACCCCTGCTATGCCTACGGCCAGAACCCGAGCCTGCTGCGCGAGCGCTATCTCGAGGCGCATGATCTCGTGAAGAAGGCGTGGACCGAGAAGGACACGTTCGCCTTCAACGGCCGCTATAACCAGCAGCGCTACGTCAACATCTGGCCGCGGCCGATCCAGAACGACCCGCACCCGCCGATCTGGATTCCGGGCGGCGGTTCGATCGAGACGTGGCGGTGGTGCGCGGAGATGGACTACGTCTACTGCTACCTCTCCTACTACGGCTACAAGGCCGGGCTCGCCACGATGCAGGGCTTCTGGAACGAGATGGAGAAGCTCGGCAAGGATCGCAATCCGTACCGCGCCGGCTTCCTGCAGTTCGTCGGCGTCGCCGAAAGCCGCCAGCAGGCGCTCGACCTCTACAGCGAGCCGGCCGAATACTTTTACGGCCGCTGCCTGCACATCGATCCCAAGTTCGCGACGCCGCCGGGCTACGTTACCGAGGCGACGCAGCGCTCGGGCATCCAGGGCATGATGCAGAAGGCCGCCAACGTCGCCAATCCGGCCACCAAGGCGGCGCTGAAGGCCACCAACATGAAGGACATCGTCGATGGCGGCTACGTGCTGATCGGCTCGCCCGACGAGGTGGTCGAACAGATCCGCCATGTCGGCACGAGCCTGAATGTCGGCAACCTGATGCTGCTCCTGCAGTACGGCAACATGAGCAAGGACACGACCAAGTACAACACGCGGCTCTTCGCCGAAAAGGTCATGCCCAAGGTGAAGGACTTGTTCGCCGACTGGGAACACAAATGGTGGCCCAAGCCGATGGCGAAGTCGCAGCGTGCGGCGATCCCGGCATTCCGGCCGCAGACCGTTGCCGCGGAGTAGTCCCGTGTCCGCACCCATAACGACGACGGTCGACGTCAACGGCCATCCTTGCCGCGTGTGGACCAAGGGTCAGGGACCGAAGCTGGGCTTCCTCGCCGGCCTCGGCGGCCTGCCGCGCTGGCTGCCGTTCCTCGACAGGCTCGCCGAGACGCACACGGTGATTGCACCGTCGCTGCCGGGCTATCCCGGCGCCACGGGTCACACAGAACTCGACACGCATCTCGACTGGGTGCTGGCGGTGCGCCAGTTGATCGACAAGGCGGGTCTCGCCGGCGCCGATCTCGTCGGCGCCTCTGTAGGTGGTGCGTTCGCCGCCGAAATGGCGGCCATCTTTCCGGGCCACGTGCGCCGCCTCGCGCTGATCGCCCCCTTCGGTCTGTTCGACGACAACGAACCCGCGGGCGATCCCTGGGCGCAGCGCAAAGAGGTGCTGCCCGGCGTGATGTGCGCCGACGGTGAAAAGTGGAATGAACTGGTGGCGCCGCCGGAGGGTGCAAACTCCGTCGAATGGCCGATCGAGATGACTCGCGCCTCGGAGGCCGCGGCGCGCGCCTTCTGGCCGCTGGGCAACACCGGACTGCAGAAGCGCCTGGGCCTGATCGCCAGCCCGACCTTGATCCTGTGGGGCGACGGGGATGCCCTGCTGCCGCCCAGCTATGCGCAGAAATTCGCCACTGGAATCAGTGGGGGGATCAATGAAGCGACCCGGGTCGAAATCATCGCGGGCGCCGGTCATCTGGCCTACCTTGACCAGCCCGAAACCGTCGCCCGCGCCATTCTCCGCCATTTCAGCTAAAGTCGGCGCGGCTTGATGGTTGCGCGCCCGGTTCGGATCGCTATTGTCCGGCGCGTTGGGGTTTTAAGAGGTACACGCCGATGATTATCCGTTCGATCAAGGTGGCTGCAGGCATTTCGACCTTCGCGGCGATACTGGCGGTAGGCATTGGCCTCCCTGTGCTGCAGGCGTCGGCCCAGGTCCAGGCCGTGCCGCGCGAGGGCGTTTCCTTCAACAACACGGCTACGGAGCGGGTCACGGTCGAGACGGTCGACACGGACACACGCACGGTGGCGTTCACGCTCTCGAACGGCCGCACAGTCGTGCTGCCGGTCGCGGACAGCGTGCGAAATCTGGATGCCATCGATGATGGCTCGCTCGCCACCGTCACCTATACCGAAGTCGTGACCATGCTGAACCTGCGCCAGAAGGGCCCGGGCTCGCAGGAGGCACGCCGCGACCAGATGAGCGCCAAGCCCGATGCCAACGACGTGACGACCGGCCGCTTCACCCTGACCGTTGTCGGCGTCGATCTCGCCAAGAACACCGTCGCGGTGATCAGCGGCGACGGCGGCGCCGTCCGCACCTACTCGGCAAATTCGATCGCCAAGCAGGACATGCTGAAAAAGATCAAGGTCGGTGACGTCGTGATCGGCATGACGACGCCACTCATGATCACTTCGATCACCAAGTAGATAGATTCGATTGCTGGGGTACGCCCCCCGGCTCTACTTGATCTCGACGTCTTCCCAGAAGCCCATCCAGTGGTCGACGGGCTTCATCCTGGGCTGCGGCGCCTCGTAGGACCACGCTGCCCGGGCGCTTCGCACGTCGCCTTCGACGACATCGTAGAACTGAACGCCATGCGGGCATTCGAGATCGCTGGCCGTCTTGGGCGCGATCTCGAGCAGATCCATGCGCACCGAGTCGCGCGGGAAATAGCGGTAGCCGCAGACTTCGAGCGTGCTGTCGCTTTCCGCGACGGTCTTGCCGTGCCAGGTCGCCTTCATGTCGAACCTCCTTCTGAAGCCAGCAACGTATCCAGCTTGCTGAAAGATCCCGTCCAGCCGCGATCGTGATTGTCGACGCCGGTGCGGTCGCGGAACGGACCGTGGGTCAGGGTCATTTCGGTACGGTCCCCGACCGATTTGAAGACCAGCCTGACCTCGGTCTCGTGCTCGCGCGGCGCCGTGAAGTCGCCGCCCTCGTGCCAGGCCCAGGTAAAGACCAGCCGCTCGGGCGGCGTGACTTCGAGATATTGTCCCGACACCGCCAGCACTGGCTGACCGGCCCTGCCGCCCGACAACCGCCAGGCACCGCCCACGCGCACGTCGAGTTCGCAGGACTTCACCGAAACGTCCGGTGGCCCGAACCAGGCGGCCATCTGCCGGGAGTCCGTCCAGGCCTCGAACAGCCGCTCGCGCGACGCTTTGAAAAGCCGGACCATCCGCAGCGTCGTGATGCGATCGTCGGCAGGATAAGGAGCAATCATCGCCAAACGATGTGGTGCCGATCGGCCGCCGGTCAAGTCAGTACTGGTCGTGGCGGCGCACCCAGGCCATCGGGTAGGGCAAGCCGCTTTCGTCGCGGCCCTTCGATGTCAGATCGAGCATCTGGTAGGTACCGTTGAGCGCATCGATGCCGCGACCGTAGGTCGAGTAGGTGCGGTAGATCGCGCTGTCATCGCCGCGGCGGAACGCGCTGAAACCTGGGGCTTCCTCGCCACCGAACTTGGTGGTGCCGAAGTTGTAGTTGGGCAAATCGCGCGGCCCCGGCGGGAACGAGACGCCGAAATCGAAGTTGAAGTCGCTGCCGGCCGACGACACCCAGCGAAAGCTCCAGCCCATGCGCTTCCTGTAGGCCTCGATGCTGTCCAGAGGCGCACGCGAGATCGCAACCAACGCGGTATCGCGATGGGCGAGATGGACATCGACGCCGTTGTAGTTGTCGGCCCAGAAGGAACAGCTCGGGCAGCCTTCCTTCCAATCCGGACCCAGCATGAAATGATAGACGATGAGCTGGCCGAGACCACCGAACAGGTCGGCCAAGGTCAGCCGGCCCTCGGGTCCCTCGAAGGAATAGGCCTTGTCGACGCGCGCCCACGGCAGTTCGCGCCGTTCGCGTGCGAGGTCTTCGCGGGCTTTGGTGAAAGCCTTCTCCTTCTGGAGGAAGGCCTTGCGTGCCTCGAGCCACTCCTCATGCGAAACGATGCGATGGGTCATGCTGCCCTCCCGAGAAAAACCTCGAGCTTGTCGAACGAGCCGGTCCAGCCGGCATTGTGGTTGCCCATGCTCGGTGTATCGGCAAACGGCCCATGAATAAGGGTCAGCTCGGTCCTGTCTCCCAGCGCGCGCAACTCGATGCGCACCGTCGTCTCGTGGCCGCGCGGCTTGGCAAAATCGCCATCGGCGTGGTGCGCCCAGGTGAAGACAAGTCGCTCGGGCCGCTCGACCTCGAGGTACTTGCCCGACGAGGAGAACACGCGATCGCCACTGTGCCGGCCATCGACACGCCAGGCGCCGCCCGGCCGCACGTCGATCTCGCACACCGTTATCTCCACACCGGGCGGGCACATCCACTGCACGAAATGGTCTTGCTTCACCCAGGCGTCGAACACACGCTCACGCGTGGCGTCGAAGATGCGCGTAATGCGCAGCGTATTGGTATCAAGGCTTGCGTCGGGCACGGCTCTTTCCTTTCACAGGTTCGGGTGCGGTGCGCTTGAGGAAGTCGTCCAGCCTGTCGAGCTGACCCTCCCAGAATTTCCGGTAGAGCTCGATCCAGTCCGCGGCGGCGCGAAAGCCCTCGCCGCGCAGCTCGCAGCGTCGCCACTGCGCTTCGGTGTGGCGCTCGATCAGGCCGGCCTCGGTCAGCACTTTCAGATGCCGCGACACCGCCGGCAGCGACATGTCGAACGGTTCGGCGAGATCGCCCACCGTGGCCGCGCCCGTGGCGAGGCGCGCCAGGATGGCGCGGCGGGTGGGGTCGGCCAGGGCCGAGAAGGTTTGGGAAAGTTGATCCATATTTAACAATATTGTTAAATACAAACCCTGCTAGAGTCAACCCTCACCCACGGAGATGATGAAAATGTTGATCGTCCTCACCGAAGCCCGCTTTGACTCCGCCCAGACCGAACAGGTGCGGGCCGTCGCCCGGCCGATGATCCTGGCCTCTCGCGCAGAGCCCGGCTGCGCCGGCTACGACTACGCCTTCGACCTGCTCGAACCCGACCTGATGCGGGTGCGCGAATGGTGGAAGGACGAGCAGGCGCTAAGAGACCATTTCGCCACGCCGCACATGGCGGTGTTCCTCAAAGGCCTGCGCGATCTCAGGCCCAAGAGCGTCACGGTGAAGTGCTACGAGCTCGGGCCGGAACGGAAGATGCCGAACGCGACTTAGCCGCGCTTCCCTAGCCGCGCTTCCAGGTCGTTCCCTTCGGTCCGTCCTCGAGGATCACGCCCCTGGCCTTGAGATCGTCGCGGATGCGGTCGGACTCCTTGAAGTCCTTGGCCTTGCGCGCCGCCTGACGAGCGGCAATCGCGGCGTCGATGTCGGCTTCGCTCGGTCCCGATGAATCGGCCGGCGTCCAGCGGAACCAGGCCTCGGCATCCTGCTGGAGGAGCCCGAGCGCATTGGCGCCGGCGCGCAGTTCGGCGGGATCTGCGAGCTGGTGGATGGCAGTGATCGCCTGCGGCGTGTTGAGGTCGTCGCACAGCGCATCTTCCACTGGCTTCGGCACCGACGCGCCGGCCTTGGTGTCCTTGCCACGCAAGGCACCATACCAGCGGTCGAGCGTCGCCTTGGCTTGCGTCAGGCCCTCGTGCGTGAAGTCGAGCGGCTGGCGGTATTGGGCGGACAGCAGCAGCAGGCGGATCGCCTCGCCGGGATACTGGTCGAGCAGTTCGTGCACGGTGAAGAAATTGCCCAGCGACTTGCTCATCTTCTCGCCGGAGATGTTGAGGAAGCCGTTGTGCATCCAGTAGGTCGCCATGAAGGGACGGCCGAAGGCACTGCGGCTCTGCGCGATCTCGTTCTCGTGGTGCGGGAAGATGAGATCGAGGCCGCCGGCATGTATGTCGAAGGTCTCGCCCAGATGTTTTGCGCTCATCGCCGAGCATTCGATGTGCCACCCCGGCCGGCCGCGACTCCACGGGCTCGCCCAGCCCGGCTGCGCGTCGGTCGAAGGCTTCCACAGCACGAAGTCGGCGGGGTCCTTCTTGTAGGGCGCCACCTCGACCCGCGCGCCGGCGATCAACTCGTCGCGCGAGCGCCCCGACAGGCGGCCGTAGTCGTCCATGCTGGGTACGCTGAACATCACATGACCGTCGGCTGCGTAGGCATGGCCGTTGTCGACCAGGCGCTGGATCATGGCGATCATCTCGCCAACGTATTGCGTGGCGCGCGGCTCGACGCCGGGCGCGAGCGCACCCAGCCGGCGCATGTCGCTTTGATAGGCGTCGGCGGTGCGGTTGGTCAGCGCTTCGATGCTCTCGCCGTTGTCGGCGGCACGCACGATGATGCGGTCGTCGATGTCGGTGATGTTGCGCACGTAGGTGACGCGCGGATAGGTGCGCTTCAGCAGCCGGTAGAGCGTGTCGAACACCACGACGGGCCGCGCATTGCCGATGTGCACATAGTCATAGACGGTCGGGCCGCAGACATAGAGGCGGACGTGCCCTGCATCGAGCGGTGCGAACGGCTCTTTTTCGCGCGACAGCGTGTTGTAGATGACGAGGGACATGGTCCCTACTCCCCGATCAAGATTGTGCGAAAGCCTGACGCGCCTCGACGGGCGCGGGCCTCACTTACATCGCGCGGTATATGCGCCGGGGAATATAAAGAACGACATTCCCGGAGTTTATCCGATGCGTTCTTTCTGTGCAAACAGGACCACAGAGAAGCGTTTTCCAGGGCGTCCTCAGGCCGGCTGGCCTCGCAGCCGCGCCTCGGCCTTCGCCCGACCGATCAGCGGCAGCAGCCGCGCCATCTCGGGCCCGGTCTCGCGGGCGGTAAGTGCTAGGCGAAGCGGATGGAACAGCGCGCGGCCCTTGCGGCCCAAGGTCGAGGTAAGCGTCGATGTAAAAGCCTTCCACGTCGTCTCGTCCCACGGTTCTAGCGGCAGCTTCGCCGCAGCCTCGGCCAGAAACGCCGCATCCTCGATCATGGGCTCGATCGGCCCGCGCACGACGTCGGCCCAGCCCACGGCATCGTCGAGGGTCGCGAGATTGCCGCGCACCGCCAGCCAGAAAGCTTCGCCTGGATCGCCGGCAAGGCGCGCGCGCACCGCCTCGTAGGGCAATATGTGAAGGGTCCGCGCGTTCAACTGCGCGAGTTCCTCCTCCGAGAAGCGCGCGGCGGCGCGACCGACCCGCGCGAAATCGATCGTGGCGACCAGCGCGTCGAGCGAGGCCACCGGCTCGACCGGATCGGCGGTGCCGAGCCGCGCCAGAAGCGCGCAAACGGCCAGCGCCTCGATGCCACGCTCGCGCAGGTCGGCCACCGCCGCCGACCCGGTGCGCTTGCTCAAGCCGCCACCGGTCGCATCGACCAGCAATGGCAGATGCGCGAAGGTTGGCACGGCGGCATCGAGCGCCTGGAACATCTGGATCTGCGCGCCCGAGTTGGTGACGTGATCCTCGCCGCGGATCACGTGCGTGATGGCGAAGGCGATGTCGTCGACCACCGAAGTGAAGCTGTAGAGATAGGTGCCGTCGGCGCGCACCAGCACGGGATCGCTCTGGCTCGCCTCGTCGATGTGCTGCGCGCCCCGCACCAGATCGTCCCAGCGCACTTCTTCCGGCGTGAGCTTGAAGCGCCAGTGCGGCCGGCGGCCCTCGCCTTCCAGGCGCGCGCGCTCGGCGTCCGTCAACTTGAGAGCCGCGCGGTCATAGACCGGCGGTCGGCCCTGGGCGAGCAGGCGCTTGCGCCTGAACTCCAGCTCCTGCGGAGTCTCGTAACAGGGATAGAGACGGCCCGAGGCGATCAGCCGGTCGCGCGCTGAATCGTAGTGCACGAGGCGATCGGACTGCTTCTCCTTGCGTTCCCAAGTGAGGCCAAGCCATTCGAGGTCGCGCTCGATGGCCGCCTCGAACTCCGGTTTGCTGCGGGTCCGGTCGGTGTCGTCCAGGCGCAGGATGAACGTGCCGCCGTGCCGTTTGGCAAACAGCCAGTTGAAGAGCGCCGCGCGGATGTTGCCGACATGCAGCAGCCCGGTGGGGCTCGGCGCGAAACGGACGATTGGGGCGACCATGCGGCCCGACTTGTGGCGAGAGGTCGTTGGCGGGTCAAGCCGGCTCCGCTAGTGTCCATGGCAATAAACGGAGGAAACAAATGAACCGACGCAAACTTCTGGCCGTGGGCGCGGGCACGCTCTTGACGCCATCCCTAGGGGCCCCATCCATTGCGCGAGCGCAGGCGAAATACCCGGACCGGCCGATCCGCCTGGTGATCCCTTTCCCGCCGGCCGGCCCGACCGACATCATCGGCCGCCAGACAGCGGAGAAGCTGACGGCAATGCTTGGTCAGAACGTCGTGGTCGAGAACAAGGCGGGCGCTGCCGGCTCGATCGGCGCCGTCGAGGTCAAGAACGCCAAGCCCGACGGCTACACGTTCCTGTTCGCCACGTCATCGACACATGCGATCAACCCGACGGCCTTCACCAAGCCGCCGTACGATCCGCTCAAGGATTTCACGCCGGTCTCGTCGATCTGCGTCAATCCGCTGATATTGGTCGCCCATCCTTCGATGCCTGACACCTTGATGGGCATGGTCGAGCTGATGAAGAAGAATCCCGGCAAATATTCCTACGGTTCGTCGGGTGCCGGCGGCATCACCCATCTTGCCGGCGAATACCTCAAGGCCTCGGTGGGCGGCATGGACGTCGAGCACGTGCCGTACCGCGGCTCGATGCCGGCGCTGCAGGACATGATGGCCGGCAACGTCGTGTGGATGTTCGAGACCATCAGCACGTCGTTGCAGCTGCATCGCTCCGGTCGCGTCCGCATCCTGGGTTTTGCGCACAACGCGCGGACGCCGGCCGCGCCGGACATTCCCACGATCATCGAGGCGGGCGTCCCGGGCTTCGAGGCCTATACTTTCAACCTGATCCTGGGACCGGCCGGCACGCCACCGGCGGCTGTCGAGGCGATCGATGCCGCGACACGCAAGCTCATGACCGACAAGGCTTTCATCGAGGCGCTGGAAAAGATCGCCGCCGTGCCCACGGTCGATACGACGCCTCAGCGAACCGAGAAGTTCATCAAGGACGAACTCGCCAAATGGGCGCCCATCATCAAGGCCTCAGGCGTCAAGATCGAGTAGCGGCCGCGCTCAGCGATAGCCTGGCGGCGGTGCCACATTGCCCGGCGTCGGCGTGATCGGCGCCTGCTGCGGCATGGTGGCCGGCGTCGGCAGGTTGGTGTTCATGATGCTGCCAGGACCACTGCCGGATGCGGCGCCGCCGCTCGGCGTCGCCACGCTCCCGGGGGCTTTCTCGCCGATGTTGCTGATCCAGTAGCCCGCGACCGCGTTGGACTTGTCGCCCGCCGTCTTGGCCTGGACGTCGACCATGCCGATCCGCTCGCCCCGCTTGTTGACGCGATAGCCCTGGCTGTCGAGCTGATAGCCCTCGTTGTCGACGCGCACGCCGTCCGCCTCGGTGCGGAAGGCGGCCGGCGGCGTATATTCCGTGTAGAGGGGTTTTGGCAGCGGATCGCAGCCGGCGAGCGCCAACCCCGCCATCATCGCGGCAAACAACTTTCTCGCGGCCATCGGCTTTCCCCAAAGTTCGACCGGCATCTTAGCGGAAACCGCCGGCCAGCCGGAAGGGCTGAACGGAGCGCAAAAAAGGCCCCTCCTTGCGGAGGGGCCTTCTTAGCAAACGACGGCTGGTTAGGCCGCGATCTTGGTGAACTTCTCGATGCGCTCCTGGACCGGGCGAACGGCGTCGTCCGTGGTCTTGCGCACGAACGCGCCGAGGTCCTGAGCCTGCGCGATGCGGGTTTCGAGGCGGCCGCGCCAATACTTGGCCGAGACGTCGAACGCCTCGATCGGCGACTTGGCGGCAAACAGCGCGTTCAGCGCGGCGAAGCCGGCGTCGGTGTCTTCCTTGGCGACCTCGAGCAGCTTGAGGCTGGCCTTGGTGGCGCCCTCGCGGGCCTGGTTGAACTGGCCGTTCAGCTCTTCCGACGCGGTCTGCGCGGCCTTGCTGATCTGCTCGAAGCCCTCGGTCGCCTTGCGGACGCCGATCTGGGCGAACTCACGCACGCGCTCGCCGGCGGCCTTGGTGGTCTCGGTGGCGTGCTCGATTACGGTGTCGGTGGTGGTCATCGCGAAATCCTGTAGTTGGGTTGACGATGAGCCGTATATGGGATGGCTATTGTGCGTTGCAACATAAATTTGTGCGATGC
>CAMDOT010000085.1 GCA_945903635.1 Rhizobium sp. Q54
GTCGAGGGACTCAACAACAAGATCCGCGTCCTGCAGCGACGAGCCTACGGATTGCGTGACGAAGAATATCTCCGTCTCAAGGTCCTCACCTGCATGCTGCCCGCCCTATGATCCCCCAAAATCACCCACTCGATTCCCGGAAGAGCCCAAATTCTCAAGCAGCTGCCAGATGAGAAGGCGCTTCGGCGGCAGCTGTTCGAGAAGCTCGTGAAAGGCATCGATGGCCATTTCGCTACAGCGGATAAGCAGACAAGAGACACTAGGGAAGTCTTCGCGATCCCCAATGCACTCGGCGTACTTGTGTATGTGAACGAAGCCGCGCCAGCACTTGACTTCAATCACATAGCGTTCAGGGCAAAAGAGCTATTTGAGAAGCGGAGGGCGGATGGAAGTGTGAGGTACCCGAACAATACCGTTCTGGTTGTTGTTTCAGAGCTTGGTCCGGGCAAAGGACGGTCGGCTTTGCAGGTGTGGCCGTCACCGCTCGCCACTACGGAGGACAAGCTCAGACCAATTCGGCAGTTCGCTAAGGAGTTTAGGACGGCCTGGGAGGCCTTCTGCCTGTCCAGAGATGATCCGAAGGACGCTAACGAAGAAGGGCCGCCAAGATTCGCTCGTCGGCAAGAGTTAGGGAACTAGGGTCAAAACCTAATAAGGTGCGTTCGGCTATGGTTGCGCCGCGACTCTCTGTGAGGATGCCAGCCTAGCAATTTCGGACATCAGCTTCGGCAGATTCTGCTCCCTTTCCACAAATTTCGGATAGAGAGTGACCAAGGCCTGAACTGCCTCTTCCTGCTTATGACCAATACTCAAGCATGCCCGCCCTATTTCAACATCCATATGGATGACTAATTCGATTACCGGCTTGGCTTTCAGATACGCCTCCGTGTGGAGGGAGGCGAGGCTTGAGGAAAGTCCCGTGACTTCAGGGAGAATGATATTTATTTCCTTGTCGTATGCGTCCGCCCGCTCCTGAGTAAGCCGATTTGGCGCCTCAAGCGCGATCCATGCAATCCAAGTCATCGAATGATGGGCCGTAGCCAACTTCACCGTCAGCTGACTGACTATCTCCTCCAACCTTTTTGAGCGGGCATCCTCAAGTGCCCACTTGCGCTTGTTGGCCTCGACCCTCTCTTGTCGCCAACCTCCCAATAAAGCACTGACCAGAGCACCCGTGAGCCCGGAGACTGCGCCTATGCCAGCGCCGATAAGAGCCGCTGTCGTTGCTTCCAATGCCATTCACTCGCTCCCCGATGTGCTTGGAAGAACCCTAGTGCGGCCATACACTATTTCGCAGAGCTATCCTCATCTAGTTGGAATTTCAGCCCGTCTGCGACGAGGCTGAAGCAGACGCGGCACGGGCTCCGCCTTATGGGTTTTGACCCTAGTCATTGGTGCTGAGCGGCTGGCGGGGCGCCCAGGCTCAGCCCGCGATGGCGGCCCTGATGCGGTCGACCGCAGCATCGGGCGCGGTGAGCACCGGTGTCCCGACCGCGGCGTTGACGGCCGCCAGCGCACGCGACGTCGAGAAGTGCGCGAGCATGATGGCGTCGCAGTGCGCGAGCTCGGGCGCCCGCGCGGCGATCAGCGCGTTGTGCCGGTCGGCGTCGCCCTTGCGCAACGCGTCCATGGCCCCCTCGACGACGATCGTCTCGAGCGTTGCCTTGGCGCCCGCCTCACCGACGAACTGCTCGAACTCCTCCGCCATGGTCAGCACCGACGGCGCGAAGGTCGCGAGCATCCCGATCCGCCGTCCCCGGCCGATCGCCTCCCGGAACATCGCTTCGTTGGGCTTCAGCACGGGCACCGGCAGTTCCTTTGCCATGCGCTCGATCGCCGGCCCGAACGCCGAGCAGGTGACGAGGATCGCCTCGGCCCCGATGCGATGCGCGTAGCCGCCGAGCTCGACGAAGCGCTCGAACATGCGCGGCGTCAGGTCATGGTCCTTGGCGCGATCGACCGACAGCGAGGCGTCGAGCAGGTCGACGATCTCGGCCTCGGGCCAACGCGTGGCGAACGCGCGCTGGATGGGTTCCACGGCGACGGGCGTGCCATGCAGGAGGACGACGCGGCGCTTCTTCGACATGCATCAGGTCTTTCGAAAGGAGAGTGGTTTCAGGAATGCGGCAGGCGGGATACCAGACCACCGTCGCCATAGGCCTTCGCCGCGGCGGGCGAGGCGAGCAGCGCCATCAGCGCGGCGGCACCGTCGGGGTTCGCGGCATCGGCAAAGATGGCGGCATCGAAGGTGGAGACGGTCTGGACCTCCGACGGAAACGGACCGGCGACGGCGACGCCGGGGACCGACATCAACTCGCTCACCTGCTGGATCGCAATGTCGGCCTCGCCGCTCGCGACCTTCTCGCCGGTGAAGCCCATCGGGATCGCGACGGCGCGCGCGTTGACCTCCGCGGCAATACCCAGCCGCTCGATCAGCCCGGTGAAGTAGATGCCGCTCGCACCCGCCCGGGAGTAGGCCACCCTCGCGCCGACCAGAGCCCGCTTGAACGCCTCGACCGTCGAGACATCGGGATTCGGCGTGCCCTCGCGGACGCCGACGCCCAGGATCGAGTCGGCGAGACAAACGCGGGTCTCGGGACGCACGATGCGGTCGGCGCAGAGCTTGTCCATGGAGCCGTCGATGGCGATGACGACGTCGGCACGCTGGCCTTCGGCGATCGACTTCATGATGGCGGTGGTCGGACGCCAGTCGATCTCCAGGCGATAGGGCGATGCGGCCTCGAAGGCCGGTTTCAGCCAGCGATTGACGGCCACCTCAAGGGCGAGACCGCTCATGACGGCGATAGACGACGGCGATGCCACTGGACTTCACTCCTCGCACAACGGACACCGACTATATAGCGCGATGCAGCCGTGAAGGGCGGCAAAAACGGCATGCCGCGACCAGCCTAGCTCGGCCCTGGAACCTATTCGATCCCCAGACCGTTCTTCGAGGGCAAATTTTCGAGTAAGTTGGCGTCAAGAACTTCATGGGAGGCATTGATATGTTGAGGCTCTCTCTGACGACGCTGCTCGTTGTGGGCATCGGCATCACCGGGGCGGTGGGCCAGGATTACGGCGCACCGCGAGGCTACTACAACGGCGACGGTCCTCAGCAGGCGCAAGGCTGGCCGCCCAACCAGCAAGGCTGGCCGAATAACCAGAATGACAACCGGCGCTATACGACGGTGACCGTGACGAACCGCGGCCAGAACGGGAATCGTGACGACGTCGTTCAACAGAGGGTTCTGTGCGGAAGCACATACTACGACGGCTACCGTAACCGCGTCGCGCAGTGCTGATCGCCGCAGACGCAGGGCTATCGCATGTGAGCCCTTCCGTCGTCCTGAGCGGAGCGAAGCGTAGTCGAAGGACCTCTTTTCCAGTCGATGGACCACAGCAAAATAGGTCCTTCGACTGCGCCGCCCTTCGGGCGGCTTCGCTCAGGACGACGAGGGGAACGCCATATGCGATTGCCCTGCCCGCAGACGGGGGAGGAGAACTGAGCAGATCGTGAGAGCCTTCGACGCTTCCGGACATTGCTCCGCAATGTCCTGCCGCTCAGGGGCCGAGCTCAAGCTCGGCCTGAGAACGACGGGTGATCGCCGGGCCGGCATTCGGTAAACTCGCCGCGGCCATCCTTTCCCGGCCGGCACGGTCGCCATCCTTGCGACGGGCAGACATGCGAAGGAGCCTCGTTCGATGACCGGCATGCAACGTCGCCACCTGATGGCAGCACTCGGCGCGGCGCTGGTGCTGAGCGGCTGGCGAGGCGCCCAGGCGCAAGCTCCAGCCCCGAGCCCGGATGCCGCCAAGCCGTTCAAGCCCGAAGAGCTCGACCAGATGCTGGCGCCGATCGCGCTCTATCCCGACGGCCTTCTGGCGCAGACCCTTATGGCGGCGAGCTATCCGCTGGAAGTGGTCGACGCGGCGCGCTGGTCGAAGGCCAATCCCACCCTCAAGGGCGACGCCGCCGTCGCGGCGGTCAAGGACAAGAGCTGGGATGTCAGTGTGAAGTCGCTGACGGCATTCCCGCAGGTGCTGGTGCAGCTCAGCGATCATCTCGACTGGATGCGGAAGATCGGCGACGCGATGGTCGCCCAGCAGCAGGACGTCGCCGACTCCATCCAGCGCCTGCGCGCCAAGGCCGATGCGGCCGGCAACCTCAAGACCGGCAAGGAGCAGACGGTGACTACGGAAGGCGCCGGCGCCGACCGCACGGTCGTGATCGCGCCGACCAATCCCGACGTGATCTACGTGCCGGCCTACGATCCCAACACGATCTACGGCATCTGGGCCGCGCCGGCCTATCCGCCGACCTACTATCCGCCGCCGCCGGGCTACGGCTATGGCAATGCGTTGATCCGTGGCCTGCTGTTTGGCGCAGGAATCGCCGCCGCCGGCGCCATCTTCGGCGGCTGGAACTGGGGGCGCGGCGGCGGCAACAGCTACGTCAACGTGAACGTCAATCGCGCGGTCAACATCGACCGCAACTTCAACGTCGCCAACATCAACAACGGCCGCTGGCAACACGACGCCGGCCATCGAAAGGGCGTGGCCTATCGCGACCAGGTCTCCCGCGACCGCTTCGGCCAGAACCGGCCCGGCGCGGATCAACGCAAGGACTTCCGCGGCCAGCTCGAGAACAGGCCGGGAGGCGGACAGGCGAACGCGCGGCCCAACCCGCCCAATCGCGGCCAGGGTCCGGCACAGCATCCCAACGTCGCCAATCGCGCGGGCGCCAATCATGCCGGGGGAGGGCAGCATCCAAATCTCCAGAATCGTGGTGGCACCAATCGGGGCGGCGGCGCGATCCGCGGCGTCGACAACGGACAGAGGGTCAACCGCGAGGCCAACCGCGGCCATGCCCAGCAAAACAGGGCGGCCGGGCATACCGGCGGCGGAGGTGGCGGCAGACCGGCTGGCGGCGGCGGCGGTGGCGGCGGAGGCAGACCGGCCGGCGGTGGCGGTGGCGGCGGCAGGCCCGCGGGCGGTGGTGGTGGTGGCGGCGCTCACCGGGGAGGAAATCGATGAACGCGCAACTTCTCAAGCGGGGCTTCCTCGTTCTCGCATTCGCCCTCGTGGCCGGCTTCGCCGGCGGCGCCGGAGCCCAGGCACCGAAACTGCAGGGGTTCGCCACGCCCGAAGCGGCGGCCGACAAGCTCACCGACGCCATCCGGCGCGACGACAGCAAGGCGATCTCCGCCATCCTCGGGCCCAACTGGTTCGATTCCGTGGTCGGCAATCCCGACGACGAGGATCGCCTGCGCGAGAAATTCCTCGCCGCCTGGGATGCCAGCCACAAGGTCGTCGTCGACGGCGACAAGGCGACGGTCCAGGTCGGCACGAGCGGCTGGGTGTCGCCCCTGCCCATCGTCAAGGACGGCACGGAGTGGCGCTACGACATCGAGGCCGGCCGCAAGGAGGTCACGGCGCGGCGGATCGGCCGCAACGAGCTCTCGGTCATCCAGAGCCTGCTGGCGGTCGTCGATGCCCAGCGCGACTATGCTGCCCTCGATCCCATGAAGACCGGCCTGCAGGTCTACGCGCGGCGCCTCCTGAGCTCGCCCGGCAAGAAGGACGGCCTCTATTGGGAAACTGCCCCCGGCGAACCGGAGAGCCCGATCGGGCCGGCCCTGGCGGCGGCGCAGGCACGCGGCCAGGGCGGCGGACCGGAAGGCTACTACGGCTATCACTTCCGCCTGCTCTATGCGCAGGGCGCCGCGGCACCTGGCGGCGCCTACGACTATCTCGTCAACAATCGCATGCTCGGCGGTTTCGCCGTGATCGCCTGGCCGGTGCGCTATGGCGATACCGGCGTGATGACCTTCATGGTGAGCCAGAGCGGCGACGTCTACGAGCAGGACCTGGGACCCGACACGGCGACGAAGGCCGCTGCCATCAACATCTTCAATCCCGACAAGGGGTGGGACAAGGCCGACACGACGCCGCCGTGAGGGCGGCAGAGGGGGAGAGAGCCTGCGTTGGCGCTCCCGGCGTGATGTGCGATCCTCCCGCCGGGGATTGGGAGTGTCTATGTCGTTTGCCAGGATTGCGCTCGTCGCAGTCGTCGGCTTGGGGGCCGCCGCTGCGATCTATGGTTATGCCTATTACAAATTCCCGCCGCCGGGTTCGCAGGCGCCGGGGTCACCGACTCCGCCGACCGACATGGCCGCGAAGCCGGAAGAATCGCCGCGCGTGCAGTACGACATCTGCGTCAACGGTGGCTTTGCCAGGGCCCACGCCGCCGAGCGGCGGATCGCGGCCTGTGCCAAGGCCATCATCAGCCGCACCCTGAAGCCCGACGAACTCGCCTTTGCACGTCTCAACCGAGGCGCGGCCCGGATGGCACTGGGCGACAAGGTCATGGCGGCCGACGACTTCACGGAAGCGCTGCAGCATTACGACAGCGCCATCGACCCGCAGAATCCCGACGCGCTGAACCTCTATCGCCGTGGCGCCACGCGCGACGCGATGGGCGAGACCGACCGTGCGCTCGACGACTACAGCGAGGCGATCCGCCGCGACCCGAAAAGCCCCTTGGCGTTCTTCGGCCGCGCCGTTCTGCTGGCCAGCCGCAAGCGCGCCTTCACCCGGGCGATCGGGGATTTCGACAAGGTGCTCGACCTGCAGCCCGACAACGTCGATGCCTTGATCCTGCGCGGCGACGCCTACAGCCAGCTCGGACAGCCCGGCCGTGCGCTCGCCGACCTCAATCGCGCGGTCGCCGATGCGCCCGACAACGCGCAGGCCTTCCTGTACCGCGGCCTGGCGCAGGGCCGGCGCGGCGACGACAAGCTGGCGCTCGCCGACTACGACCGGGCCCTCAATCTCGAGCCGCGCTATGTCGACGCGCTGGTGAACCGCGCGGCCATTCACGCCAGCCAGGGCCGTGCGGCCAACGCGATCGGCGATCTCGATGCAGCACTCGCCCTCCAGCCCGACAACGCGATCGCCTACTACAACCGCGGCTATGCGCACTTCGGCCAACGCGCCTACGACAAGGCGATCGCCGATTACGACGACGCCATCCGGCTCGATCCGTCGCTGGGCCCGGCCTACAACAATCGCTGCCTGACGCGTGCCATCGCCGGCCGCGACCTGGTGCAGGCGATGGCCGACTGCGACGCCGCGCTCAGGCTATTGCCCGTCAACCTCGACGTGCGCGACGTCCGCGGCTTCATCTACCTGAAGCTCGGCGACCCTGCGATCGCCATCAACGAATACAACGCCGCCCTCGCCATCGATCCCAACCGACCGATCGCCCTGTGGGGCCGCGGCCTCGCGCGCATCCGGCTGGGCCAAACCAAGGAAGGCGAGGCCGACCAGGCCGCCGCCCGCGTGCTCAACCCGAACATCCAGCGCCAGTTCTCGATCTACGGGTTGAAGTAGTCCCCCACCATGAGCGCGCAAGATGCGCGCGGTCCGGAAGAGTCATGATCTGCCGGACCGCGAGCGTCCCGCTCGCTCATGCCGACATCAGTACCCCGCGGCGCGATCCACGACTTCCTTCAACGGTGCGCCGTCGAGGAAGCGCTCGAGATTCTCGACGAACAGCCGCGCCACGAACGTGTCGCGCTGCGGGTGCGGGCCGCCGATGTGCGGCAGCACGACGATGCCCTCGGCCTTCCAGAACGGATGCTCCGACGGCAGCGGCTCCTGGCGGAACACGTCGAGCACGGCGCCGGCGATCTTCTTGTCCTTCGCAGCGGCGATCAGGTCTGTGTCGACGATCGTGTGGCCGCGGCCGAAATTGATCAGCCAGGCGGTGGGTTTCATCTTGGCCAGGCGCTCGGCGTCGATGAAATTGTCGGTCTCCTTGGTGGCCGGCAGCAACAGCAGCACATAGTCCGACTGCGCCAGCACCTCGTCGGTGCGTTCGGGCGGCAGGATCTCGGCCACGTTCGCCACCGTCCCCGGCCGGCGCTTGGTGCCGATCACGCGCATGCCGAACGCCGACGCGAGACGCGCCACTTCCTGGCCGATGACGCCCAGGCCCAGGATGCCCAGCGTCTTGCCGGTGAGCGGCTGCGGCACGGTGTGCACCCACTTGGCGCTCTTCTGGTTCTCGACCGCGATCCGGACCGGCTTCGCGGCATAGAACAGCGCCGCCATGATGTTCTCCGGCATCGATTCGGTGTGCGTGCCACGGGCGCAGGTGAGCGTGAGCGCCTGCGGCAGGTCGGGCAGCGCCATCCAACCCTCGACCCCGGCGCTCATCGCCTGGGCCCAGCGCAGCTTCGGCATCGACGGCAGCAGGCCTGCCGGCACGCCGCCCGCCATCAGCGCCTCGGTGCGGGCGAGCTGATCGGCCGAGGGCTTGTCCTTGCGCGGCAGGGTGTCGATGGCGACGCGATCGGCCAGGCCCGCGGCCTTCACGGCGTCGAGATAGGCCGTGGGGGAGTCGGTCCAGAGAAGGACATGGGCGCGGTTGGTGGTCATGACGGTGGGCTCCGGGACACTGGGTGATCGCTCTGACGGTACCCTAGCACGCCGATTGCGCCTCTCCGCTCCTAAGGGCGTCGGACAATCCGATGGCGCAAGCCGGATCACCTTGCATAGAATGTGAACCAACGAAAAACACAGGGAAGGCAGCGTAAAAGATGACGAAGGCTATTCTACCGCGTCGGCGTGCTCTCATTCTGTCCGGCGGTGCGCTCGCCGCCCCCATGATTGCCTCAGGAGTCGCTCGGGCGCAGAGCGACTGGCCCAACAAGCCGGTCAAATACATCGTCGTGTTTCCGGCCGGCGGCCCGACCGACACGCTGTCGCGCATCGTCTGCCGCGAGCTCGAGAAGCTCACCAACCAGCAGTTCATCATCGAGAACAAGAGCGGCTCGGGCGGCGTGACCGGCGCCGACGCCATCGCCAAGTCCGCCCCGGACGGCTACACGATCGGCCTTTACACCATCGCCGCGCACGCCATCGCGCCCACGCTCTACGCCAAGCTGCCGTTCGACGCGGCCAAGGACTTCACCGGCATCTCGATCCTGTGGGAAGTGCCGAACATGCTGATGACCCGGATCGACTTCCCGGCCAACACCGTGCCCGAGCTGATCGCGCTCCTAAAAGCCAATCCGGGCAAGTATTCCTTCGCCTCCTCCGGCCCGGGCACCAGCCCGCAGATCAGCGGCGAGCTGTTCAAGAGCATGGCCGGCGTCAACATCCTGCATGTGCCCTATCGCGGCAGCGCGCCCGCTCATCAGGACATCCTGGCGGGCCAGGTCGACATGATGTTCGACAACATTCCCGGCCCGCTCGGCCTGATGAAGGGCGGCAAGGTGAAGGGCTTTGCCGTGACCTCGGCCAAGCGCCATCCCTCCGCGCCGGAAATTCCGGCGATGGCCGAGTTCCTGCCGGGCTTCGAGATCACTTCGTGGGGCGGTATCTGCGGCCCGGCCGGGCTGCCGCCGGCGATGGTCGACAAGTTCTCCGGCCTCCTGAAGACGGCGCTGCAGAGCGAAGCGCTCAAGGAAGCCTTCGACAAGCAGGGCGCCGAACGGATCTGGCTCAGCCTCACCGACACCGCCAAGTATCGCGCCGACAACGAGGCGCGTCTGGCGCCGGTGATCAAGGCGTCGGGCGCGAAGGTCGAGTAGCCCCGCCACTCGGGCCGACGGTGAATTAATCTAGGCCCTCCTAGCGGAATCACATTTCGTACAGCAGCCAAAACTGCGTAGGATGCTCCCAATAAAGAAACGATTGGGAGGCTCGCTATGACCAGGCTTAGGCTTTCGCGTCGGCTGCTTTCGCGTCGGAGGGCGTTCGCTCTTTCTCTTGCACCGATGATTGCGTCGGGTGTCGCCCGCGCACAAACCGACTGGCCGAACAAGTCGGTGCGCTACATCAATCACTTCCCACCGGGCGGTGCGACCGACGTGCTGAGCCGCGTCGTGTGCCAGGAACTCACCGAGCTCACCGGCCAGCAGTTCGTGGTCGAGAACAAGGGTGGCATGGGCGGCAACGTCGGCGCCGACCTGCTCGCCAAGTCACCGCCCGATGGCTACACGCTCGGCCTCTACACCATCGCCGCGCACGCCATCGCGCCCACGCTCTACGCCAAGTTGCCGTTCGACGCGGCCAAGGACTTCACCGCCGTCTCCATGCTGTGGCAGGTACCGAATCTGCTGGTGGTGAGGCTCGGCCTGCCGCCCACGACGGTGCCCGAGTTGATCGAGTTCGTGAGGGCCTCGCCCGGCAAATACACGTTCGGCTCGGGAGGCCAGGGGACCAGCCCGCATCTCTGCGGCGAGATGCTGAAGCAGAAGGCCGGGCTCAACATGGTGCACGTGCCCTACCGCGGCGGCGCGCCGGCGCTGCAGGACCTGCTCGCGGGCCAGATCGACATGGTCTACGACAATCTGCCCGGCGTGATCGCCCAGGTGCGCGCCGGCAAGGTGCGGCCGCTCGCCGTGACCTCCACCGAGCCTAATCCCCTGCTGCCCGAGATCCCGACCATGACGAAGTTCCTGCCCGGCTTCGAGATCACCTCGTGGGGCGGCCTCTGCGGACCAGCAGGCCTGCCGCCGGCCATCGTCGAGAAGGCGGCGGCGCTGACCAAGAAGGCGCTGGAGAGCGAGAAGCTGAAGGCGACCTTCCTTGCCCAGGGCGGCACGCCGCTGTGGCTGGGCCCAGCCGACGCCGCCAAGTACCGCGCCGACAATGAGGCCAGACTGGCGCCGATCATCCAGGCATCGGGCGCGAAGGTGGAGTGAGGGCTGCGCCACGAGGCGCCCAGCGCGGAACGATCCTTGTGCGGCAGCGTTGAAGGTCGAGTCCATCCAGGACACGAAAGGATTTGACGATGGCCGATCACGATCCGCAGCCCACGAGCATCAACGTCACCTCCACCCCCGCCAGCGGAGGCGGCTCCGGCCTGGCCTTCGTCGTCGGTGGCCTGGTGGTCGCCGTCCTAGCCGCAGGCTATTTTCTGCTGGGAATGCCAGGCATCGCGCGCCACGACACGGCCCGCGCGCCCGATCGCAACATCAACGTGACGATCGAGCAACCCAAGGCCGCGCCCGCCGCTCCGGCGGCCCCCGCGACACCGGCGGCGCCCCGCCAGTAGGTTCGTTCGCGACCTCTCGCAGTGCCTAGCTGTCGGCAGCCTTCAATGCCTGAGCCATGTCGTGGAGAATCTGGGCGGCATCGTTCAGCGTCGTGACCTGCTGATCGATGACGCCGCTCGTGGCATGGATGCTGTTAGCTTGGCGGATCAGCAGGTCACCCGCTGCGCTCAGCACATTCGCTTCGGCGAAGGTCAGGCCGGTAACGAACCTCACGTCGTCAACGTCGAGGCCGGGTATGTCGTCGATGTGAATGACATCACGCAGGCTCTTGGTCTGGAAGGAGGGCGGCGGCACCGGCAGCCTGACGGTTTTGAGCAGAGCGCCGGAGCTCGATAGGTCGGCCTCGACCCGATCAAGCGCCCGCTTCCCAGTGCTGAGGCCAGTCGCCGCCGCGCGTAGCGCGCCCGATGTCGCCTCCAGCGCCGTAGAAAGGCGCGGCAGCTCGCGGATCAGGGCGCACAGCAGGCGAAACCATCTGAACAGGTTGATCTTGGGAAGATTGAGCGAGGGGAAGAGACGCCAGGCGACGAACACGGCGATGACTAGGATCGCGAGCATCAGCAGCCAGGGGCCGAGCAGAAGCAACAGGATGAGGGCGGCCAGGGTGGCGGCGATGACCAACATGACCAGCTTGAACGCACCGGCGGCCAGGTTATTGCCCATCAGAGGTCTCCTCCTTCCCAGGGCCAGGCGTTGAGCGGCGGCAGCTTGCAACCCATCATCACGGCAAGCCAGCCGCAGAACACAGAAATGAGCGTGAGTGCGGCTTCAAAGCACAAGAACAGGCCGAGCAGCATCGAGACGATCATGGGGGAGAGAACGCTGCTCGTCCTGTCGACTTCGAAACACATGTGAACCACGGCGACCCCAATGGCTGCGACGGCAACCAGCGGCACCGCCCACCCGATGGTCCAGCAGAGGTTGGCAAGAATGCGGCAGGGTCGTTGCCAAGAACAGCAGGTCGCCCAGACGACGAAGAAATATAGGCCAAACAGAAAGCTGACGCCGGCCAGGACGATCATGACAATGCCGAAGATCGAAAATCCCTTCTGGATCCAGCTGACGACTACGGCGTATTGGGCGATCGCGCTCGCGGTCGTGCCGAGTACTTCGCTCACCGCGGTGGCGACCTGCGCGGCGATCTCGGTTGCGATGGCGCCGACCCCGTAAGCCGCGGCGCCCGTGGTTCCGCCGGCCTGCGCCGCCGCGGTAGCCGCCTTGCTCGCGGCCTGGGACGCGGCGGTGACGACGTGGCCCATCGCTTGATTGAATTCCGAACGCAGCTGGTATTCGAACCAGAAGTTGATGCCGAGATATGCGCTCACGAGGAAAACCAGCAGCAGCGACTTCCAGGCGAAGAGCGTGCTGACGCAATCGACCCCGGCGCAGATCGCGGGCGTTGGTGTCGTGGTGGTGGTTGTGGTGGGAGGACGTGTAATGGGAGGCGGCGCGCAGCGTTTGACACTGACCTTGAGGTCGCCCGCACAGGGTTTGTAGCCGACCCGGACCACGACCTCCGTGGCCGTCGGTTCCGCACCGGCCGCCGCCGCGGGCAAGGCCAGCGTCGCCTGGTTGGCAGTCGTCGCGTCGGCCGGCGCAGTGACGGCAGGCGCCGACCATTTGGCGGGAAGGCCGAAATTGAACAGCTCGTCCGGCAGTTTGAGGGTGACGCTGGCGGCGTCGATGCAAGTTCCGGCATCGACCTTGTCCGTGACCTCGGTGCCGTCGGGTGTAAAGACGCGAAGCCTGCCCTTGATGCTGGCTTGTTCAGCACAATTGCAGGCGCTGACCGGAATCGATCCCGAGGGCGTGACCTTGACGCAGTCCGCCATTGACGCGACGTCGAGGGTCCAGTCATAGCTGGCGCCACCGGGCACGACGAAGGTGTGACTGTCGATCTTCGTGTCGTCTTGATCGTCGTAGGTCTTGTGGAAATCCTGGCTCTCGCCCGTCGCAGGGTTGAACAGGCGGATCGTCGTTGCGATGGCGCCGAGGTAGCCGAGGCTGATGTCGGCCTGCTTCGTGGCCCGGATCACCTTCCAGGTCAGCGTGACCTGACGCATCAGCGTGTCGCCTACGATGGTGCACGGCAGCTCGCTCGAGCCGACGAACGCCAGCGTCGGGCAGCAACGCGGAACGATGTCGTCGCTTGGCTTCTTGTCCCAGGTGCATTCCCGATTGTCGGCGCAGGTCACGTCGATCGAAAGCGGTAGCCCACTGCAAGGATTTTGCCGCTCGCGCAGTTCGGGATAATTGGCGAGATTGAGAGTAACGTCCCAGGTGCGATTGCTCAGCACGCTGACGGTTGTCGAAACCGGATGCGCTCCGCTCTCGTCGGAAACGGTGACCTTGACGCTGGTGCAATGCCCTCCGCCGGTCGGATCGACACGGCCGGCCACAAACAAAGTTTCAGGATTTGCCAAAATCCTATCGACGATGATGCGGCACACAGGTAGCCCCCCCGACGCGAGTGTACAGGCAGTCTCTCTACCATCCCGCCAGAGCATCGACCCAGAAATGTTTCAGGGTATTATTGCTCTACGGGTGCAGTTTGTTATCGTCGCGCTGAACGCCTAGGACAGGTTCCTTGACGTCCAATGTCCGGCCTTGCCCTCGTCGTCGGTAGCTTGGTGGTTGCCGTCCTCGCCGCCGGCTATTTCCTGATGGGAATGTCGGGCATCCATCACAACGATTCGGCGTGTGTCTCCGATCGCAACGTCAATGTGACGATCGAGCAACCGAAGGCCACGCCCTCGACACCGGCTGCGCCACGCCAGGAGGTGAGGCGTGTTGCGCACAACTTGGCAATCACACGTCTTGGTGCGATGCAGAGTGCAAATATACGTCGGCGTGATATGCTGATAAGTCGCGGCGATTAGGCTATACTGCAGTCGAACTGTTGTTCGCGCAGGAGGCCACCATCGCCAGGACCACCCAGTGCGATGTCCTTATCGTCGAGGACAGCACCGTCCAATGTCTTGAAATGGCGGACTTCCTCCGGCGCGCGAATCTTTCCGTCGAAACGGCCTTCGATGCGGCGACTGCGCTTGCCGCCGCGACCAAATTCGAGCCCCGGGTGGTGCTGCTCGACTACAATCTGCCGGACATGAACGGCGTCCAGCTCGCGGAAGCGATTCGCGCTCTGCTGCCGTCGGCCGCCATCATCATGATGTCGGGGCGCATCGACGGGCTCTCCGAGGAGACGCTGCACACGCTCGGCATCACCGTGTTCGTGAACAAGCCGGTGCCGCTCGGGCCGTTGCGCCAGGCGGTGGTGAAGCTGGTCCAGGCCAGTGCGAAAGGCGAGCAGGCCCCGCAGCCCAAGGGCTGGCTGTCGACCGGCACGGGCGGTACCCGACGCTGACCCCGCCGCCGGCGGGATACCCATTGGCGGGGGCACCATTGGCGAGGGCATTGGCGAAGGCTCCTTTGGCGGACACAATGGCGGCGCCAGGATATGGGGCAGCCAACGCCGGGAGTTGATCATGGCATCGAACGAGCTCGCACAGCCGGGAGTGCCGAACTTCGTCGACCTGCTGCGATCCTTTCCGGGCCAGGCCCGCCTGGCGCTGGGAACGCGCGGCGTGCTGTGGGCCACCTTCGCCGGCATCGTGGGCATGATCTGCTGCGCCGTGGCATTCGCCGTCATCGCACTCTCGCTCCATCGTTCCGACATCGACCCGCAACGGCGCAAGGCGCGCGACGTGCTGACGCTCGACAATGCGAGCCGCCTGCTGATGCGCAGCATCCTCGCGAGTTCTTCGGCCGGTCAGAGCTCGAACGCCGCACCCATTGCCGATGCGCCGTGGCGTCACTTCACCGACTCGCTCCGGACGCTCTGCCGCGATTTCGATGTGCCGCCGCAGACGGCGTTGGCGGCCACTTGCGTAGCGCAGCAGGAATTCACCGACCGGGTAGGCCGGGAAATCCGCAACTTCGACACCCAGCGCCGGCCCATCGACGTCGCGGCACTGCGCCATCTGCTCCAGCTCAGGGACGAGATCACCGAACTCAGCCTGTCGACGACCCGCGCCGCCGACGACCTGATCGGGGAGCTGGTCGACGACTATTCCTGGGCGCTGCTGGTGCTGACGCTCAGCACCACGGGCTTCGTCTGCGCCGGACTCGTGCTCATCCTGCTGGTCGGCCGCACCTCCATGGACTACCACGCGCAATGGCGCCGCGCCGCGGACGCGGCCCAACAGGCCGGCGCCTCGCGCGACATGCTGAGCGAGGTCGTCGAGGCGCTGCCGGCCGGTATCGTCGTCTACGACTCCGGCGAGCGGCTGATCATGTGCAATTCGGTGGCCAGGACCCTGACACCGGCACTCAGGCGAGACGATGCGATCGGGCGGACCTACTCGGCGCTGGCGCACGACTCGGCCCGTGCGCTCGAGGCAGCCGGCTTGGGGCCGCAACCGGTCCAGGAATGGATCGAGCGCTTCCGCTCCAAGACCACCGAACGCACGCGCCAGACCGAGGACGGGCGGTGGTTCGACTGGTCCGAAAAGGGCACGGCGAGCGGCCTCACGGTCGGGCTGCGGGTCGACGTCACCGACCTCAAGCGGCACGAATTCGCGCTGGAACAGGCGCGTGCCGAGCAGGAGCATGCGCGCGCGCTACCAGTCGCTGGTCGATTCAATGGTTGACGTCGCCTACACGCTCGATGTCGAGACCGGGAAGTTCACGTTCGTCAACGCAGCCGTTGCCGACATGTTCGGCATTCCGCCCGAGAAGTTCGTCGGTACCCACTTCCTCGAGCTCATCGCGCCGGAGTCCGCGGAGGAGGTGCGGAACACCACCACCCGCGAATACGATCCGTCGGACACGGGCACCTTCACCCGCTTTTCCATGGTCGGGGCGGGCGGAGCGGTGCGTCACGTGGAAGTACGGGCGCGGCGCTGGGTCGACGGGGAGGGCCGAGTGGTCAGCACCGGCGTGATCCGCGATGTCGAGGAGCGATTCCAGCTCGAGCGGCGCCTCGACTCGGAAATGAACCGCTTGCGCTCGATCGTCGAGTCCAACGGTGCGCTGATCGTCCTGGTCGACCATGCGCTGGACGTGGCCATGGTCAACAGCGGCTTCACCGCCCTCACCGGCATAACCACCACGGATGCCGTCGGCCGGCCGCTGCAGGAAATCCTGCCCTGCCCGCTCGACCCCGCACGCACCAAGCGGTCCAGGTTCGCCGTCAGGCGGCGCGATCCTTCGGGCCGCGAACGGCTGATTGCGATCACAGCCACGCCGGCCACCGACGCGGAGGGCACGGTGAGCAGCATCATGCTGCTGGGTGTCGACGACACCGAGCGCCGGGAAGCCGAGCAGGCCCTCTACAACGCCGAACGCTTCGCCACCGTGGGCGAGATGGCCAGCACCATGGCGCACGAGATCAGCCAGCCGCTGCAGGTCATCAACATCGCCTGCGCCTCGGCGCTCGACGAGTTCGTCCTGGCGTCGGAGCAGGGCGGACAGCCGGATCCGGCATTCGTGCAGGGCAAGCTCGACCGCATCGCCCAGCAGGTCGATCAGGCCAGCCGCATCATCGGCGACCTGCGCGCCTTCGTGCGCGGCACCTCGTCCGACACGCCCGAGCCTTTCGATCCCAACGAGGCCGTCCGCCGCGCCATCGACCTCACCGACCATGGCCTGGGCGAGGCCGGCATGACGTTGCAGGAGCGACTGGACGCGCCGTTGCCCACCGTCCTGGGCGACGCCGGGCATCTGGCGCAGGTGCTCGTCAACCTGCTCAACAATGCCCGCGATGCCGGCGGCAGCATCATCTCGATCGCCACCGGAACGGTGCAGGAGAACGGCCGCACCTTCGTGCGAATCGCCGTCGAGGATTCAGGGCACGGCATTCCAAGCGATATCCTGCCCAGGCTCTTCACATCGTTCGTCACCACCAAGCCGAGCGGCAAGGGCACCGGCCTGGGGCTGCGCATCTGCCGTCGCATTCTGGAAGAGATGGGCGGCCGCATAACCGCCGCCAATCGCGCCGAGGGCGGCGCCCGCTTCGAGATCCTGCTGCCGAGCCAATAGACAGCGGACTATTTGAAGCGCGGCATGACCTCTTCGCAGAGGAGCCGCAGTGCCGTCATCACCTTGTGGTGCGGGATCAGGCTGCCGGGATTGAGCTCGGCCAGGATGCCGTCAAGGCCGAGCTGTTCGCGCAGTTCCTGTAGGCGAGCGACCACGCTGGCCGTGGTGCCGACGATCATCCGTTCGCGCAGCACCTCCTCGTAATCGATCGACTGCATCTTCTGGCCGCGCGCGGCGCGGTTCTCTATCTCACGCGCGCCTGAGGCCGAGGCGGATGCCTCCAGGCGCGCGCCGATGGTGTGCAGCAGATGCAGGATGCTTTCGCGCGGCTCCTCGCGCGCCGCCTCCTCCGTTTCCGCGACATAGACCGGCACGCGGAGATAGACCTCGCCGCGGCCGGGATGACCCGCCGCTGCCCAGGCGGCGCGATAGCTCTTCACCAGCGGCGCCAGCTCGGAGATGTTGCCGGTACGGGCGGCGACGAAGATCGCGTGGCCCATGGTGCCCATCTCTTCGTAGGTGTCGGGGCTGGCCGCCGCGACGCGGATCTCCGGCCACGGCGCCTGCACCGGCTTGGGCGACAGCCGGACATTGTCGTAGGTGAAGTACTTGCCCTTGTGCGAGAAGCGCTCCTCGCTGAAGGCGCGCTTCACGATCTCCAGCGTCTCGCTGAAACGCTCGCGGCTCTCGGCATAATCGACGCCGTAGGTCTTATAGGTGTGGGCGAAACCGGAGCGGCCGACGCCGAAGATCAGCCGGCCGCCGCTCAGCTGATCGACGGTGGCGACCTCTTCGGCCAGCCGCAGCGGATGGCAGAGCGGCAGCACCTGGACGGCGGTGCCGATCTTCATGCGCTTGGTGCGTTGCGCGATGGCGGCGGCCAGGATCAGCGGCGAGGCCAGCACCGAGCGCTCCGGCGCGAAGTGCAGCTCGGCCAGCCACATGGCGTCCAGGCCCATGCGTTCGGCGGCATCGACCTGCTCGAGCGACTGCGCGAAGGCCTCGGCCTCGCTGACGCCGGGCAGACGCTGAAACTCGTGGAACATGCCGAATTCCATCGGACCTCCTCCCGTTCTGTCGTCCTGAGTCGCGCGGGGTACCCCCCCGCGCTGAAGCGAAGGACCTCACTTGGCGTACAGGTGCGATTTTCCGAGCGCGAGATCCTTCGCTCCGCCCGCGATGACAACAAACTCTACACCGCCATCTCTTCCGCCGCGGGAACGCGTTTCACTTCGTGGGCCTGCAGCGCCGGCAGCACATCGGCGGCAAAGCGGCGGATCTGCTCGATGAACATGTCATGGGGCATGGCGCCACGGTTGAAGCCGATCTGCACCATGTTGGCGCCGCTCCGGTCGGCCTGGGCGATGATGCGCTCGGTCACCTCCTGCGGCGTGCCCCAGGGCTGCTGCTCGGCCTGCCGCGCCACGTCCTCGATCGTGAGGTTGCGGAAATCCTCGCGCAACAGGGCGGCGGCGCGCTGGTTCTCCGGCCGCACATAGTCGGTCGACGACGGGCTCACGTAGCCCGCCTCGCGCTGCTTCGCCGTCTCGGTGAAGCTGCCGTGGCTGAACAGGGTGCGGTTGAAATAGAGGTGATAGGGCGCCAGCTCCTTCACCGCCCGGGCCTTCGAATCGGCCACATAGGCGTTCATGCTGAGCGAGAGATGATCCGGCGTGATGCGGTGGCCGGCCGCGGCGAGGCATCGGGCATAGAACCGGATGATGTCGTCGCGCAGCCCGCCGCCAGCCAGGCCGGGCGTGATCGGAATGTCGTGCCGCCCAGCGAACTCGATCGATTCCTGGCTGCCGACGATCGGGATCATGATCGGCGGATGTGGTTGCTGTACCGGGCGCGGCCAGATCGCGACGTCCTTGTAGGACCAGAATTTGCCCTCATAGGAGAACACATCCTCGGTCCAGGCGCGCGTGACGATCTCGTAGGCCTCCTCGAAGCGCGCGCGTGAGTCGGCCAAGGGCACATTGTGCACCTGATACTCACGCGGAATGCCGCGCGCGAAACCGGAGATCACGCGGCCGTTCGAGAGGCAATCGAGCATGGCCAGCTCCTCGGCCAGCCTGAGCGGCTCGTGCAGCGGCAACAGGTTGCCGTAGATCAACAGTTTCAGCCTTTTGGTGCGCTGCGCCGCGGCCGAAGCCATCAGATTGGGCGAGTTCATCAGCCCGTAGGGCGAGCAATGATGTTCGTTGAAGCCGACGCCGTCGTAGCCCAGGCGGTCCAGCTCCTCCCAGGCATCGAGGTGCTCGGCGTAGGTGCGTACCGCGACATCCGACTTGAAATGCCGCTTGCTCAGCGGATAGGGCAGCTCCGTCCCCGTCTTCAGATGATCGAGGTTCTCGCCGTAGGCGAGGAGATCGAAGACGAAAACTTTCATACGGCCTTCCGGTCAGGAGACCGCGAAGGCTAGCGTTACCGGCCGGCGGCCGCTAGGTGTGGTCTTGGCCTTTGACCGCGGAAGAAGTTGACGCGACACTGGCGGAAATCTCGGGGAGGCAAGACGATGGCTTACAAGATCATGATCATGGGTGCGTCCTACGGGTCGCTGCTCGCCTCGAAGATCCTTTTTGGCGGCCATTCGCTGCACCTGATCTGCCTGCCGGCCGAAGCCGACCTGATCAATGCCGAGGGCTTTCGCGTCCGCATCCCGATCCGCGGCCGCAAGGATCCGATCGAGATCGACTCGCGCAAGCTGCCGGGCAAGGTGACCGCCGGCGGTACAGCGGGCGTGAATCCCGCCGACTACGACATGGTGGGCCTTGCCATGCAGGAGCCGCAGTACCGCTCGCCGGGCGTGCGCGAGCTGCTGGACGCCGTGGGCAAGTCGAAGGTGCCCTGCATGTCGATCATGAACATGCCGCCGCTGCCCTACATGCGGCGCATCCCCGGCCTCGACCACGATCTGCTGAAGCCCGCCTATACCGATGCCAGCGTGTGGGACAGCTTCGATCCCGAGCGGCTCACCTTGAACAGCCCCGATCCGCAGGCAATCCGCCCGCCGGAAGAGAAGGTGAACGTGCTGCAGGTGACGCTGCCGACCAACTTCAAGGTCGCGCGCTTCAAGGACGACAAGGCGACCGCCATCCTGCAGCAGCTCGAGAAGGACATCGAGGCGATCCGCTTCGAGGCGCCGGAAGGCAAGATCGAACTGCCGGTGAAGCTCCGCACCTACGACTCGATCTTCGTGCCGCTCGCCAAATGGGCGATGCTGCTCGCCGGCAACTATCGCTGCGTGACCAAGGACGGCATGCGGACCGCCCAGGAGGCCGTGCACAGCGACATCGAGACGTCGCGCTCGGTCTACAATTTCGTCAACGATCTTTGCGTGAAGATCGGCGCCGATCCGAAGGATCTCGTGCCGTTCGAGAAATACGCCGCCGCCGCCCAGAGCCTGGTGCGCCCGGCCTCGGCCGCCCGCGCGCTCAGCAACGGCGTGCCCAACATCGAGCGCGCCGACAAGCTGGTGCAGCTCATTGCCAAGCAGAAGGGCCTCAGCCATCCCGTGATCGACGCCGGCGTGGCCCTGGTCGATGCCCGGCTGGAGGCCAACCGCAAGAAGGCGGCCACCTGATACAGCCCTGAAGGCGGCCCTCAGGGAGACAAGATCACATCCGGCGGGGGCAACGCCGGAACCCTTTTGCAGGCGGCGCGTTGATTGTGTGCCGCATCTGCGAAAGGAATACGCCCATGCAAACCAGGATTCTGGCTACGATTTCCCTCGGCCTGTTGGCTGCCGCCTGCTCGTCCACCGAGCACCGTACCGTCGCTCCGGCCTATGGCTCCAGTGGCTCCACCCTCTACCAGTCCTCCAACCAGGCCTGTCTCGACTATGGCTTCGTCGCCGGCACCAACGCCTACAGCCGCTGCGTGACGACCGAGCAGGCCGCTCGCGCCAACTATCGCGCGACTCCCGGCTACGCACCGGCGCAGATCGCCAGCGACGCGCAAAACGCCTGCTACTCCTATGGCATTACGCCGAACACGGCGCCCTACAACCGCTGCGTCGCCCGCGAGATCGACGCCCGCACTTATCGCGACACCGCGGCAGCACCGGCCTATCGCGTCGACTCCCAGGGTTACCGGATCGATTCCGAGGGTTATCGCGTCGACGCCAACGGCTATCGCCTGCAGGCTTCGACCGCGGCGGTCCCGCCGTATCGCGTCGACGCTCAGGGCTACAGAGTCGACTCCCAGGGCTATCGCGTCGACTCCGCCGGCTATCGCATCACTGCGCAGGCGGCGCCGTACTACCCGCCCGCACCTGTCTATCAGCCCGAGCCGACCTATCAGCCGGGTCAGGTCGTCTATCGCGACGAGTTCGGCAACCGCTATGACGGCCAGGGCAACCGGATCAATGCGGCCGGCCAGATC
The DNA here is from genome assembly GCA_945903635.1 of Rhizobium sp. Q54. GTDB lineage: Bacteria > Pseudomonadota > Alphaproteobacteria > Reyranellales > Reyranellaceae > Reyranella. The sequence continues at coordinate 21,495 of CAMDOT010000085.1, forward strand.
ATTCCGATGCGCCAGAGCGTGAACTGATCCGCAGAAGCCCTACTCAGGGTTTCCGCATCCAGGCACTTTGATAAGGTGAGCGGCATGTCAGCCGCTCACCTCGCCACATCCGAAACGACATCCAAGAAGATCCTCATCGCCGGCGCCACCGGCCTGGTCGGCACCGCCGCGATGAAGCATTTCGCGACCGAGCCCGGCTGCGAGGTGATCGCCGTCTCGCGTCGCCGGCCGGACGAGACATTTGGCGCGCGCTGGCTACAACTCGATCTCACGGATGACGCGGCGTGCGCCGCACTGGGGCCTGAGTTCGCTGGTGTCACGCATCTCGTCTATGCCGCACTGCATGAGCGGCCGGGGCTGGTCGCGGGCTGGCAGGAAGAGGTGCAGATCCGCACCAACGACCTGATGCTCAGGAACCTGTTCGAGCCGCTCGAACGCGCGGCGTCGGGGCTGCGCCACGTGGTGCTGTTGCAGGGCACCAAGGCCTATGGCGTGCATGTCCGCCCTCTCAGCGTGCCGGCGCGCGAGAACCGCTCGGAGATGCACGAGCAGCCCAACTTCTACTGGAACCAGGAGCGCTACCTGCGCGAGCGCCAGGCAGGCAAGGCGTGGCGCTGGTCGATCCTGCGACCGGTGCTGATCGTGGGCGTTTCGGTCGGCAGCGCGATGAATGTGATCCCCGCGCTCGGCGTCTACGCGGCGATGACACGGCGTGCGGGCAAGACGAAGCTGGATTATCCCGGCGGCACCGGACGCGTCGCCCAGGCGGTCGATGCCGATCTTCTGGCGCGCTGTATCGCCTGGTCGGGTGAGGCCGAAGCCGCCGGCAACGAGATATTCAACGTCACCAACGGCGACGTGTTCGTCTGGCCCAACGTCTGGCCCGCCATCGCCGACGCGCTGGGCTTCGAAGCGGGCGATCACGCGCCGCTGGCACTCGACCGCGAGATCAGGCCGCGCGAAGCCGAGTGGGCGGAGATCTGCGCGACGCATGGCCTCGAAGCCGGCACGCTGAAGGACTTCGTCGGACTCTCGTTCGAATATGCCGACTACACGATGGGCTTCGGCCGCGACAAGCCGGGGCCGGCCGCGATCGTCTCGACCATCAAATTGATGCAGGCTGGCTTCACCGAGGTGACGGACACCGAGGCGATGTTCCGGAAGTGCTTCGCCGAAATGCAGGCTAGGCGGCGGCTGCCGCCGCGCTGACCGGTTCGCATCGCCCTCAGGCGCTGCGGACGGAGACCTTCAGGCGCTCCCAGTGCTGACCGGCGAGCCGGCGGACCATTGCCGTCACGCCGTCCGGCTGCGTGGCGGCGACGTCCGGCGCTCCCTGAACTTCGGAAATCCAGTGATCGTCGGGCTCGTAGCCCAGGGCCTGAAGCACCTTGGGGAATTTCCAGCGGAAGGCCTGCGCCAGTTCCGGCGTGAATTCGCGCTTCCATTGCGCGACGTCGCCCGAGCGGACGTGACGATGACCGCGGCCCGACAGGCTGCCGAACAGGCTGTGCTGCCAGAAGCGCTGCCGGCAGATGATCTGCTCGGCCGCCTCGAACCCGAGAAAGTCGATGATCTTCGACCAGTAGGCCATCTGCGTGTCCTGCCGGAGGTCCTCATAGCGGGCCTCGAAGCAGTTCGACCGGCCGTACTGCCAGCCCTGCATGTCGCGCAGCGTGCTGTCGGTCGAGTTCTCCATCTCGAACACATACTGCTCGTAGCGGGTCTCGAAAGCGTTCAACCGGCGCTGATAGGTGACGTTGTCATAACCCGGCACCGGCTCGTGCAGCCACGACTCGTCGGCCCGGCGGTGATAGTGCATCGCCGAAATAAGCACATCGCGCGGATCGCGGATGAGGTGGAGAATGCGCACGTCATCACGGCTGAGCAGCTGCGAATGCCCGCGGAAGTCCGAATCGTAGTTGAACAGCACGAAAGGGCGCTTCAGCGCCTCGTCGATCTGGCCCTTTTCGGCCCAATAGTCGACGTAGGTGGCCCCCAGGTCCGCGGCGATGGCCTTGAACACGGTGGCCATCCACACAGTGCCGGTTTTGTGGTGGGTGGCGATGATGACGCTGTTTTTCATTTTTACCTATACGATAACACCGCGCCGTCCATCCCCGGCCGGGCAAAGGCGAACGCACATGGCGACTGCCCAGCCTGGTTGCAAGCTACCAGCAGTAGACTCTCAAAATCCACCAAACAAGTCTTTCACGGCGGCATAGCAGCAATACGCATGCCATTAAGGCAGTGGTTTGGCCGTTTCGAGTGCAAATAGGGTCGGGG
>CAMDOT010000086.1 GCA_945903635.1 Rhizobium sp. Q54
GGCGCGCGTGCTGCTGCGCGTGCTGAAGTCGCCGACGGCGGGCATTCTCCTCGAGGCGGCCCTGATCGCCGGCGTCGGCTTTGTCGATATCGGCACCGAGCCCACGGTGCTGGTCGTGGCGCTCGCGATGGGACTGCAAGCCTCCAGCATCACGAGCTTCGGCGGCAATGCCGTCAGCACCGTGGTGGTGACCAGTACGCTGGCGCGCACGGCCGACACCGCCGTCGACCGCCTGTGGCCCGGTGCCGGAAAGACGCCAGCAGCGGCCATGAACGCACAACTCCTGCCGCTCACCTGGGTCGGCTACGTCGTGGGCGCGATCGTGGGCGCCCTGCTGGTGGGCGCCATGACCTATCCGCTGATCGTGCCGGCGGTCCTGCTGCTGTCGGTGCTGCTGTTGAAGGACGATCCCGCGTCAAATCCGTGACGACGATCGAGGGCGGGACCGTTACTGCTTGGTCGGCGCGCCGTTCGCCAGTTCTCGCCCCCTGGCTTCGAACACGGCAAAGCGCTGCGCGAGGCCGCGTAGTTCGGCGGTCTTTTCCGCGTCGGAGAGGAACGAGTAGCGGATGCTGTTGAAGACCGTCTCCTTGAGCGCATCGTAGCCGGGCTTATAGCGGCTCGCGTAGAGCATGTACTCGCCAGACAGGTTGTTGCGCGAGACTCCGGCGTCGTCGGTGGAGATCACGAAGGGCACGCCCTGCTGGCGGTAGACCTGCACCGGATGGGCCTCGTTCTTGACCCCCAGGATGAACGCGTTGCTGGTAAGGTTGATTTCGACCGCCACCCCGCGCTCGCGCATGGTGCGCATCAGGCCGGGGGCATCGCGCTCGTAGACGATGTCCACGCCATGGCCGATGCGCTCGGCGCCGGCGACCTCGACAGCCTCGCGGACATGGCTTTGCAGGCCTTCCGGCGGCACCATGCCGAGGGTGAGTTCGCCGGCGTGCAGGGCAAGCCGCACGGTCGGGTATTTCTGCTTCAGAAAAGCGAACATGCGCATGTGCAGGCTGTAGTCGCGCATCGCCACAACGCCATTCTCGGGGCCGACGATGTTCACCGCCACCACGCGGCGGCCAGCATTGACCGCGGCGAACGCCGAATACAGACCGGCGAACACCTTGGCCGGCGCGTTGCCGCGCGACACGTAGGCCTGAAAGCGCAGCTTGAAATCGCCATCGTCGATGCCGGCCGCGGCGGCGTCGGTACGGTTCAGATAGTCGGCAACGCCCATGTCCGTGGCCTGATCGCTGATCAGGAATTCGTACAAGGGGGCAAGTGCGGCTTCCACCTGGGCCTGACCCGCATCGGACGGCAATTCATTGACCGCCTTGGACAGGGCCGGGTTGTCGGGGGCTGGCGTGCTGCGCAGCATGGTCTCGATGTACTGTACGTTTTCCGCGACCGCACGCGCCTTCAGGTGGCGTAGTCCCTGGTTGTAGTCGTAGTCGGAAACCGGACCAAAATAACCGAAGGTGTCGAAGAAGTGCTGGTCCGGCGCCACCTGCTGCTGCGAGTGGTTTTCGTAGTCCTTGTCGGACCAGCGCGACAGCAGCTCGCGATAAAAGGCATTGTTGGCGAAGTCGCGCACCTGGTCGGCACCCAGGCAAAGGGCGCGCGCGGCGGCATTGAGGCCACCCGGTTTGGTCTCGATACGGAACTTGGCAGCCTTGAGCTCGGCATTGTCGGCGCGATAGATGCAGTAGGCCTTCTGCTTCACCCAATCGAGATAGGTCTCGACGTAGATCGCGCCGGAATAGTGGTGATGCAGGTCACCGCCCTTGGGCATCATCGTCATCAGGAGGGTGAGAGCCGCCAGATTGGGACCAGCAATCAGGCTGTCATAGTATCGCTGGGTCGCCCGGTAGTCGGCCGGCGTACTGATCTGGACGGTATACGCCTTTGGGGACGCGACCTGCGCGGGAGCCGGTGCGCAGGAGGTGAGCGCTGCCGCAATCGCGCACAGCAGGACCGACGCAATCGCCCTTTTCATGTCTTGCCCCGCCCCCGCCTGCGCAAGGCCATGCAGCTATTCGGCCGCGATCGCCTTCTCGACGAACATCTTCTTGTCGAACTCCTCGGCCACCTTGCCGTCGTTGGCGAGCTGTTCGGTGACGTTGATCTTGGCATATTCCATCACGCCCATCTCGGCAAAAGCCTTCTGAACGCGCGGGCCCCACAGGCCGATGTCCTTCACGGTCGGCACGACGCGGCTGAACAGCCGGCCACGGAAGGAATTCATCTGCTTGGAATTGTAGTGGATGTCGTCGAGCATCTTGGCCGGCAGCCCGAGACGTTCCCAAACTTCCGACTGGTTAAAACGGTCGCGCATGAAATGGAGCGCCTCGACCACGAACTCCTCGCGTTCGTCGCGCTCGGCGTCCGAAAGCTGCGGATAGTATTCGCGCAGCGCCAGGCGGCCGAAGGAGACGTGGCGCGCCTCGTCCTGCATGACATAGGCGTTGACCGCGCCGGCAAGGGTATTGCCGGCCTTGTCGCGGATCGACTGGAAGGCAGCCAGCGCCAGGCCCTCGATCAGCACCTGCATGCCGAGATAGGTCATGTCCCAGCGCCGGTCCGTCAGCGTCTGCTCGAGCAGCGTCTGCAGCGCCTTGTTGATCGGATAGGCGACCTTGAACTTCTCATGCAGCAGGCGCTTGTAGGCCTCGACGTGACGGGCTTCGTCCATCACCTGGGTGGCGGCATAGAACTTGGCGTTCATGTCGGGGACCGTGCCCACGATCTTGGCGGTGGCGATCAGCGCGCCCTGCTCGCCGTGCATGAACTGGGAGATCGAATTGGCCTGGAGATGCAGCCGGAGCCAGCTCCGCTCCTTCTCGGTCATCTTGTTCCAATGGTCCGTGCCGTAGATCGAGATGGCCTCGTCCTTGAGCTCCATCGGATTGTCGGGATTGAGCTCGAGCGACCAGTCCAGCCGCGTACTGGCGTCCCACTGCTGCTGCTTGCCCTTCTCGTAGAGTTCGAGCAGCGGCGCCGAACCGTCGTCGTATTCCCAATTGAACTGGAGTTCGGTCGCGCCATCGAACTTCCATTGGGTGAGTTCGACGGGCAGGGCATAGATACGCTGCGTGCTCATGGTGGCGACCTCCCGGGTCGATTAATTGTCGCGTTGGCAAAAAGATGACGAAGTGGTCACCTTTTGGCAAGCCGATCAGGGCTGCAGCCGGTAGCCGCCGCGGTCGGTGATCAGGATGGCGGCGTTGGCCGGGTCCTTCTCGATCTTCTGACGCAGGCGGTAGATGTGGGTTTCCAGCGTGTGGGTGGTGACGCCGGCGTTGTAGCCCCAGACCTCGTTCAGCAGGACGTCGCGCGCCACCGGACGGTCGCCGGCGCGGAACAGGTATTTCAGGATCGAGGCTTCCTTGTCGGTGAGACGGACTTTCTTCTTGCCGCCCTTTTCCATCAGCATCTTGGCCGCGGGATGGAACTCGTAGGGGCCGATGGTCATGACGGCGTCCTCGCTGCGCTCGTGCTGGCGCAGATGGGCGCGCAGGCGGGCGAGCAGGACGTTGATGCGAAAGGGCTTGGTGACGTAGTCGTTGGCACCCGATTCGAGGCCCAGGATGGTGTCGGCATCGCTGTCGGCGGCCGTCAGCATGATCACCGGCGAGCGCACCCCCTGGCGGCGCATCAGCTTGCACAGCTCGCGGCCGTCCATATCGGGCAGGCCGATGTCGAGCAGGATGGCGTCGTAATGGGCGAGCTTGGCCTTCTCCAGCCCCTCGGCCGCGGTGCCGACCTGGATCGTGGTGAAACCGTCGTACAGGTCGAGTTGCTCGGCCAGGACGGTGCGCAGGGCCTGGTCGTCGTCGACCAGCAGGATTTTCTTGCCGCGATTGTTTACTGACATTCTGTTGCTACCCAAACGACACCCGGCCCCAATATCTGGGCCACTCTATCTGGTACGGTGCATGCGAAAAAGCGGTTCACTTCAGCAAAAACCCACCCCATGGTAAAGGAAAGCATGATCCCGGGTCAGGTTCATTCCCGTACAGCATCGGCGCTCGCCGCCGTCGAACGCGCCATGGCGGAGTTGCGCCGGGGCGGCATCGTCCTGATACGCGACGATGATGGCAACGGCGGCCTGGTGATCGCCGCCGAATCCTGCGGCCCACGGGCACTCCAGCGCCTCCAGGGACTTGCCCAGGGGGCACCCGTTCTGGTGACCACGCGCCGCCGCGCCGAGGCGATCGGCATGGAAATTCCACCCCACATCGCCGGCGGCATGGGCGAAACCAACAAGCCGATCACGCTCGACCTGCCCGAAGGGGTTCCGGTCGACGTCATCCTGCAGCCGCACGAGATCGTTCCGCCCGACCACAAGGGCACCGCGGCCCGCCATGTGGCGCTCCGGCAGCTGTCGCGGCCGGTGGCCAGCCACGCGCCGCTGATCGCCCAGACGGCGATCGAACTGGCCAAGCTCGCGCGCCTGCTGCCCGCCGTCGTGCTGGGACCGCTCAGCCGCGACCCCACCAACAAGCGACGCGACTGGGCGCGCGATCAGGACCTGATCTACGTCGACGCCGCCGACATCCTGGCCTACGAGGACACCGCCTCGCGCACCCTGCAGCAGGTGGCCCAGGCGCACGTGCCGCTCGAAGGCGCCGAGAATGCTCGCATCCTCGCCTGGCGGCCGAGCGACGGCGGCAAGGAGCATCTCGCCATCGTGGTCGGCGAAATCGACCCGACCGAGCCGGTGCTGATCCGACTCCACTCCGAATGCTTCACCGGCGATCTTTTGGGCTCGCTGCGCTGCGACTGCGGCGTGCAGTTGCGCGGCGCCATCGCCGAACTCGCCAAGCAGGGCTCGGGCGTTCTGCTCTACCTCGCGCAGGAAGGCCGCGGCATCGGCCTGGTCAACAAGCTGCGTGCCTACGAGCTTCAGGACGACGGCTTCGACACGATCGACGCCAACGAGCAGCTGGGCTTCGACGCCGACGAGCGCATCTATGCGCCGGCTGCGACCATGCTGGGCCGCATGGGCATCCAAAGAGTGCGGCTGATGACCAACAATCCGGAGAAGATCCGCGGGCTGGAGCGCTACGGCATCGAGGTTGCCGAGCGCGTGGCCCACGCCTTCCCGGCCAACGGCCACAACGAGAACTACCTGCGCACCAAGGCCGAGCGCGCGGGACATCTGCTGTAGGACCACCGCCGCGCGCTTGATCCACGTCACTTCCCGCCGGGCAACCGAGTGTTAACGTGAAGTTTTGGAGGATCGGGTGATGCGCGTCGGTGTTCCCAAGGAAATCAAGGACCATGAATACCGCGTCGGCCTCGTGCCCTCGTCGGTGGCCGAACTCGTGCGCCATGGCCACGAGGTCGTGGTGGAGCAGGGAGCAGGCCTTGGTGCCGGGCTCGGCGACGACCTCTACACCGCCGCCGGTGCCAGGATTGCACCGGACGCCGGAGCGGTCTTCGCCGACGCCGAACTGATCGTGAAGGTCAAGGAGCCGCTGCCGGCCGAGCGCACCCGGCTGCGACGCGGCCAGGTGCTTTTCACCTATCTCCACCTCGCCCCCGATCCGGAACAGACCCGCGCCCTTCTGGCGAGCGGCGTGACGGCGATCGCCTATGAGACCGTGACGTCGCCCTATGGCGGATTGCCGTTGCTGACGCCGATGTCCGAGATCGCCGGCCGTTTGGCGCCGCAAGTCGGCGCCCGCTATCTGGAACGCACCGAAGGCGGCCGCGGCGTGCTGCTGGGCGGTGTGCCCGGTGTGCCGCCCGCCGAGGTCGTCGTGCTGGGCGGTGGCGTGTCGGGTACCCACGCGGCGACCATTGCGCTCGGCATGGGCGCCACCGTGTTCGTGGTCGATCGCTCCGGCGAGGCGCTCCGGCGCATCGCGGCGCAGTTCCCGGGACTGCGAACGATCTTTTCGACCCACGATGCTCTCGTCCATATCCTGCGGCGCGCCGATCTGGTGATCGGGGCCGTGCTGGTGCCGGGTGCCGCAGCCCCCAAGCTCGTCACCCGTGAGATGGTGGCGTCGATGAAGCCTGGCAGCGTGATCGTCGACATCGCCATCGACCAGGGCGGCTGTTGCGAGACGTCACACCCGACCACGCATTCGCACCCGACCTACATCGAGGAAGGCGTGATCCACTACTGCGTCACCAACATGCCGGGCGCGGTTGCCCGGACCTCGACCTTCGCGCTCAACAATGCGACCCTGCCCTTCGTGCTGGCGCTGGCCGACAAGGGCTGGCGGCAGGCCATCGCGGACGACCCGCATCTGCGCAACGGCCTCAACGTGCATGCCGGCCAGCTCACCTGCCGGCCGGTCGCCGAGGCCCAGGGCCTTGCCTTCACACCAGCCGACAAGGTGGCCTGAGCGAGCAGAGCAGCTGAGCGACGCGGCACGCGAAATTTCGCGGCGTGAGGATTGTCCCGGGCTCGACTGGCGGCGTTTGCGCCGGTCGAGCGGAGATTCGCAACAGGCCGAGACGGCAAGACGAGAATGGCGCCCGATCGGCGCGGTGCGGGTTTTCATTCTTCCAATCGGATGAATCTTGGAAATGATTTCCTCGCATGAGGCAAACGTCGTGGAATATAAAAATTCCTGACGTGTCCGGCGTGCCAAGATGGGGGACGCTGGGAGGCGAAAGGGGTTCTGCATGACATTGCCTGTGGCAACGCTCGACCATGTGGTCATCAACGCGCGCGACGATATGGACCATGCCGCCGATACCTACCGGCGGCTGGGCTTCACGCTCACCGAGCGTGGATATCATTCGCTGGGCTCGATGAACCATCTCGCCATGTTCGGCACCGACTACCTCGAGCTGATCGCCGTGCCGAAAGGCGCCACTTCAGGCCGCCTGGATCTGTTGGACTTCCCGTTTGGCCTGAACGGCCTGGTGTTCGGCTCCGAGGATTCCGCCGTCACCTACGCCGCGCTTTCGAAGGCCGGCGTGCCGGTCGAGGCGCCGGTCGAGTTCACCCGCCCGGTGAAGGTCGACGGCGCCATGCGCGACGCGCGCTTTCGCACGGTGCGCATGAAGGCCGGCGTCGTGCCCTACGGCCGCGTCTACTACTGCCATCACTTCACGCGCGACGTGGTCTGGCGCGATGAGTGGCGCCACCACGCCAATGGAACGGTCGCCGTCGCCCGCACCTTGATCGTCGAGCCCGATCCTGCGGCCGCGTCCAAGCTCTATGCCGACATGTTCGGAACCGAATCGGTGCGCGACATCAAGGGCGGCAAGACCGTCGTCGTCGGCAATTCGCGGGTCGACATCGTGACGGAGGCCGAACTCAAGGAGCAGTTCGGCGACGCCGTGCCCGATCCCGAAGGCCGGCCGGCCTACATGGCCGGGCTCACCTTCCGCACTGTTTCCGCGGCCAAGGCGGCACGCGCCTTGCAGGAAGGCAAGATCGCCGGCGGCGTTCAGAGTGCGGGGCGGCTGGTGGTGCCGGCCAAGCAGGCATTCAACGCCGTATTGGAATTCATCGAATAGGTTGAAGCGGTATTGTCTGGGGAGCCGTCCGGGGCAGCGGGGACGGCTGAGAGGGACTTATGGAGTACTACGATTGCTTCGCGGCGAGCTATGCGAACGCGCGCGCGAAGTTCCTGAAGTCGGCGGTCGCCGCCAAAGGCGACGTGCGGTCGTTCGTCCATCCGAACAAGAAGGCGCCGGATGGTGGACCACTCGCCATCGACGTCGCCTGCTTCGGTGACCGTAAGGCCACCCGCCAGGCGCTGTTCATCAGCGGCACGCACGGCCAGGAGGGCTTCTCCGGCTCGGCGGTGCAGATCGGCTGGATGAACCAGGGCGGCCCGCAGCACCTGCCGGCCGGTACAGGCGTGGTGATGGTGCACGGCCTCAATCCCTACGGCTTCGCGCATTTCACGCGCACGACCGAGAACAACGTCGATCTCAACCGCAACTTCATCGACCGCACAGACTCCGCGCCAGCGAACCCGCACTATGAGACGCTGCACGGCGACCTCATGATCCGACAGTGGACCGATGCCGAGAATGCCCGCGTCGACTCGGCAATGGCGCGCTTCACCGAGGCACACGGCCGGGACGCCTTGTTCAACACACTGGCGAGCGGCCAGTATCTTCACCCGGATGGGCTGATGTACGGCGGCAAGGACCGCGAATGGTCCAACCGCACACTCGAAGCCATCATCCAGGAAACGCTCGAGGGAGCCGAAAAGGTGGCCTTCATCGACTGGCACACCGGCATCGGCGACTACGGCAAGCCGTTCTTCCTGTGCTTCAACGAGGCCGGCGGGCCGCTGTTCGCCAAGGCCTGCGACTGGTGGGGCAAGGAGAATGTCGACGGCGTGCGGCCGCACGGCATGGAGCGGCCCAACTACACCGGCCTGGTCTTCCACGGTGTGCAACGCTTTCTGGGCAACCGCGAAATGTGCGGCGCCGTGATCGAGTTCGGCACCCGCGGCGTCAACATGCGCCGCGTGCTCAGGCTCGACCAGTGGCTGCGCCGACAGAACGGCCTCGATCCCGACGTGCGCGAGACCCTGCGGGCGGACATGATGGACGCCTTCTGCCCCTTCGACGGCCAGTGGCGTCAGGACACGCTCGCTTCGGGCCTGAAACTTACCGACCAGGCACTTTCGGGACTTTCTACATGGTGACCATCAAATACGACAACCAGGGCGATGCGATCTCGCGCGACGTTCCGCGCGACGCGCTGGCGCTGATCGACGCCGGCGGCAACGGCACCGACCGCAGCTATACCTACGGCGATATCGTGCGTTTGAGCGGCGCCGTGGCGCGCGGCCTGCAGAAGCGCGGCCTCAAGCGCGGCGACCGCGTCGCCATCCTGTCGGCCAATCGCGCCGAGTTCCTGATCACCTTCCTCGGCACCCTGCAGGCAGGCCTGGTCTCGGTGCCGGTCAATTACAAACTGCCGGCCGAGACCGTCGCCTATGTCGTGAGCGACTGCGACGCCAAGCTGGTGATTGGCGACGATGCGCGGCTGGCCCTTGCGCCGGACAGCGTGCCGAAGATCTCCTTCGATTCAGATTTTCCGTCTCTTCTGGATGAAGGCCCCTTCACGCCCGTGAAGATGCAGCCCGAGGAACCCGCGATGTTCCTCTACACCTCGGGTTCAACCGGGCGTCCCAAGGGCGTGGTGCTGTCGCACTATTCGCACCTCTGGGCGATCAGCCAACGCGTGCGCCGGCCGGTGCCGATCGGCCAGCGGTCGCTTGTGGCGGCGCCGCTCTACCACATGAACGGGCTGGCCATGTGTCAGACCACCCTGCATCAGGGCGACGCCATCGTCCTGCTGCCGCAGTTCACGACGCGGGGCTACATCGAGGCCGCCGCCAGGCACCGCGTGGCCTTCCTCACCTCCGTTCCGACCATGATCGCCATGATGCTGCGCGAGCGCGAGTTGCTCGCCAGCAGCGACCTTTCGGCCGTCGAGGCCGTGCGCATGGGCTCGGCCCCCATCACCCAGGCGCTGATCGACCAGGTGCGCGCGGTGTTTCCGAAGGCAATGATCAGCAACGGCTACGGCACGACCGAGGCCGGGCCCGTCGTGTTCGGGCCGCATCCCAATGGGATCCCGCAGCCCGAACTTTCGACCGGATATCCGCATCCGGACGTGCAGCTTCGCCTGGTCCGCGACGGCAAGGAGGTCCAGGACGAAGGCGAGCTGCATATGAAGTGCGGTGCGCTGATGACGCACTATCACAAACTGCCCGAGGTCACGGCCAAGGCGATGACGCCGGACGGCTATTACCGCACCAGCGACGTGTTCCGCCGCGACGAGAACGGCTTCTTCTATTTCGTCGGCCGCGTCGACGACATGTTCGTCTGCGGCGGCGAGAACATCTATCCCGGCGAAGTCGAGAAGATGCTGGAGCGACACCCCGGCATCCACCAGGCCGCCGTCATTGCCATCCCCGACGAACTGAAGGGCCACAAGCCGATCGCCTTCGTGGTCAAGTCGCCGGGCGCCGCCGTCGACGAGCAGGCCATCAAGACCTACGCGCTCGCCAATGCGCCCGCCTACCAGCATCCGCGCCGCGTTTTCTTCGTCGATGAAATGCCGCTCGCCGGCACCAACAAGATAGACAAGCGCGTGCTCGCCAAACAGATCCCAACGGGAGGGGAAATCTAGAGATGAAAGCAGCAGTCATTCGCGAGCATGGCGGCCCCGCCGTGCTGAACTTCGAGACCAACTTCCCCGATCCCACGCCCGGCGAAGGCGACGTGATCGTGGCGGTGAAGGCCTCTTCGCTCAATTATCACGACGTCTTCACCCGCCGCGGCATGCCCGGCATCAAGGTGCCGATGCCCGCCATCATGGGCCTCGATGTCGCGGGCGAAATCGCCGAAGTCGGTCCGGGCGTGACCGGCTGGAAGAAGGGCGATCGCGTCCTGGTCGATCCGATCAACCGGGTCGAGGGCGGCCTGATGGGTGAAACCGTGCACGGCGGACTGGCCGAGTTGTGCAAGGCGCGCGCGCATCAGCTCATCAAGATTCCCGATGGCGTCAGCTTCGCCGATGCGGCGGCGCTGCCCGTGGCCTATGGCACGGCGCTGCGCATGATGGTCACCAACGGCCATGTCGCGAAGGGCGAAAAGGTCCTGATCCTGGGCGCCTCGGGCGGTGTCGGCGTCTGCTGCCTGCAGCTCGCCAAGCTCGCCGGCGCCGAAGTCATCGCCTGCGCCGGAACCGACGCCAAGGCCAAGCGCCTGGCCGAACTCGGCGCCGACAAGACCATCAACTACATCGAGAAGGACTTCATGAAGGAAGTCTTCGCGATGTACGGCAAGCCGACGCGGCGCGGCTCGGGCACCGACCAGGGCGTCGACGTCGTCGTGAACTACACCGGCGGCGACACCTGGGTGAATTCGCTTAAGACGCTCAAGGTCGGCGGCCGTCTGCTGACCTGCGGCGCCACTGCGGGCTACGACCCCAAGGAAGACATCCGCTTCATCTGGACGTTCGAGCTGAAGGTGCTGGGTTCCAACGGATGGATGCGCTCCGATATCGAGACGCTGCTGGAGCTGGTGCAGAGCGGCAAGCTCAAGGTGTTGGTCGACAAGATCTACCCCCTCGCCGAAGCGCGCGAGGCGTTGCGCGTGATCGAGGATCGCGAGGTGTTCGGCAAGATCGTGGTGGCACCGTGACCGACGCACCGAAGCCCCTGACCGGGGACGAATTGCAGGCGATGCTCGATCATTCGCCGTTCATCGCCTTCCTCGGCCTGAAAGTCACCGAGGCCGACCCGGCCAAGGAACAGGTCACCATGACCTGCGCGATGCGGCCGGAGTTCGAGCGCGGCAAGGGCACCGGCCAATGGCACGGCGGTCCGATCGCGGCGATCATCGACACGGTCGGCGACTATGCGCTGATCATGGCGCTGCGCCGCGGCCTGCCGACCATCAACTTCCGCGTCGATTATCTGCGGCCCGCGATCAAGACGGCGCTCACCACGACGGCGCGCGTGCGCCGCGCCGGCAAGAGCGTCGGTGTCGTCGACGTCGACGTGTTCAACGACCAGAAGGCGCTGGTCGCCATCGGTCGCGCCACCTACTCGACGCTCCAGGGCTAGGCGCGCAACTACACATGGAACGCAATTTGCTTCGATAAATCGGGGATGAGTTGGGGCTAACGGAGGGGATCATGGGCAACGACAGCAATCGCGTTACGCGTCGCGTATTCGGTGCAGGCGTCGTGGCAACCAGTCTGGCGGGCGTCGCACCATCGTTCGCGCAAGGCACGCCCAAGCGCGGCGGCACCTTGGTGGCCACCTGGGGAGGTGGCGAGCCGCAGGCTTGCTACGTGCCCGCGGGTGGCGGCTCGAGCCCTACCTTCTCGTCGTCCAAGCTGTTCGAGCGCCTGGGCAGCCGCACCATGGAAGGCAAGTTCCAGGGCGAGCTGGCGGAGAGCTGGAAGCCGGCCGCCGACTTCAAGTCGTACACCCTCAAGATCCGCAAGGGTGTGAAGTTCCACGACGGCAAGGACATGACCGTCGACGACGTCGTCTACTCGGTCTCGGAAATCTGGAAGAAGTACGCGGCCGCCTCGGCGTTGACCGACTTCGCCGGCATCACGGCGCCCGATGTCGACACCGTGGTGATGACGTTCAATACGCCGATCCCCGAGTTCTTCTTTTCTTCGCTGCTCTGCGGCAACGTCAACTACATCGTGCCCAAGCACGTCTATGCCGGTAGCGACCCCGTCACCAACCCGGCCAACAATGCGCCGATCGGCACCGGCCCCTGGAAGTTCAAGGAGTGGGTGCGCGGCAGCCACTTCGAGTATGTGAAGAACGACGCCTATTGGCGCAAGGATCTGCCCTACATGGACCGGCTGATCATCCGCTACGTGCGCGATCCGGCCGGGCGGGCCGCCGCGATGGAAGCGGGCGACATCCATATCGGTGTGTTCAATCCCGTGGCGCCGCCCGACATCAAGCGGTTGACCGGCACCGGCAAGTTCGTGGCCACGCCCAAGGGCTACGAGGAGAGCGTGTGGTCGACGACGCTCGAATGCAACATGCGCAATCCGGTCTTCGCCAAGCGCGAGGTGCGCCAGGCGATGTTTCACGCCATCGACCGCAACTTCCTCGCCAAGACGATCTACTACGGCTATGCGCGGCCGGGCACGAGCCCGATCTATTCGCCCAACAAGGAATTCTACACCACCGATACTTTCAGCACGGCCTTCGACCCCAAGAAATCGGCGGCCCTGCTCGACGCGGCGGGCTATCCGAAGAAGGCCGACGGTAAACGCTTCGCCGTCAACCTGCTGGCAGCCGGCTGGTTCACCGAGAACGGCAAGATCGGCGCCTATGTGAAGCAGGCGCTGGAGGATGTCGGTGTTGCCGTCAATCTTTCGGTGCCCGACCGCCCGACCTCGATCAAGCGCATCTACACCGACTACGATTTCGACATGGCGATCTCCAACCAGGCCAACCCGTCGGAGCCGGTGCCCTCGACCACGCAATATTTCACTACCGACGGCATCAAGAAGGGCGTGCCCTTCCGCAACGCAAGCGGCTACTCCAACCCCGAGGTCGATGCCCTGGTCGAGAAGATCAAGGTCGAGACCGACCCAGCGAAGCGCAAGGCACTGGTGTTCCAGTTCGAGAAGATCATCACGATCGAAGCGCCGCTGCTGCCCATGCTCGAACTCGAGTCGATCACCGTGGCCAGCACCAAGGTCCAGAACCACTCGAACGATCCCAACTACCTCGCCGCGACCTGGTACGACATATGGCTGGCGAGCTAGCCTCGCCTGCCGCTCCGCCGCGCATCACGCGCGGCTCCTCTCGCCGCGTGGCGGCGCTCCGGCTCCTGCGGCGGCGGCTGATCCAGGCCGTGCCGCTGATGCTGGGCGTGGTGGTGATCAATTTCGTCCTGATCCAGCTCGCGCCCGGCAGCTTCCTCGAGCTGATGACGGCGGAGAACCAGGTGAGCGATCCGGCGACGATCGCACTGCTGCGTACGACCTACGGGCTCGACGATCCGGTGTGGCTGCAGCTCGTGAAATACATCTGGGCGCTGATGCGCTTCGATTTCGGCTTCTCCTACCGCCAGAATATCCCGGTGATCGACGCCATCTCGGTCCATCTACCAGCCACCCTGCTGCTGATGATCTCCAGCATCACGCTGGCCCTGGCCGTCGGCGTTGCCGCGGGCGTCGTGGCCTCGATGAAGGTCCGCACCTTCTGGGACACGCTGGTCTCGGTGGCGGCGATGTTTTTCTTCGCCGCCCCCAGCTTCTGGCTCGGCATCATGCTGATCGTGCTGTTTTCGGTAAAGCTCGGCTGGCTGCCGGTCGGCGGCATGGCGACCATCGGTGGCACGTCGAGCGGCGCGGGCGGCGTGCTCGACATCCTCCACCATCTCATCCTGCCGACCCTGGCGCTCGGCCTGTTCTATGCCGCGATCTACGCCCGCGTCATGCGCTCCTCGATGCTCGAAGTGGCGCAGCTCGATTTTGTGCGCACCGCGCGCGCCAAGGGGCTCTCCCGCAACCAGGTCACGATCAGCCACGTGCTGCGCAACGCGCTGCTGCCCGTCGTCACCATCCTCGGCGTCCAGATGGGCACGGTGCTGGCCGGCAGCGTGGTGATCGAGAGCGTTTTTAGCTGGCCCGGCGTCGGCTCGCTGCTGTTCGACAGCGTGTCGTCGCGCAATTATCCCGTCGTGCTCGGCATCATGGTGCTGGGCTCGCTGGTGGTGATCGCGGCCAATATCGCCGTCGACCTGATCTACATGTGGCTCGATCCCCGGATCGAGATTCGCTGATGCAGCGCTTCGAATTTATCGGACGTTTCGCCCGCAACCGCGGCGCCCTGATTGGTGCGGTCCTGATCCTAGTGGTGGCGCTGATGGCGCTGCTGGCGCCGCTCTTCTTCCCGGTCGATCCGTTGCGCATCGTCGGACAGCCGGAGCTGTGGCCGGGGGAGGATGCCGACTTCCCGCTCGGCACCGATTCCCTGGGGCGCGACATGCTGTCGATGATCGTGCACGGCGCGCGCGCTACCCTGCTGATCGGGCTGTTCGCCTCGGCGGTGGCGACCGTGATCGGCGTCGGCGTCGGCGCGACGGCGGGTTACTTCGGCGGCTGGATCGACGAGATCGCGATGCGCGCGGCCGAGTTGTTCCAGACCATTCCCAACCTGATCTTCGTGCTCACCATCGTGGTCATCCTGGGCTCGACCCTGACCAATATCGTGATCGCCATCGGCATCGTCAGCTGGACACCGATCGCGCGCATGACCCGGGCCGAGTTCCTGTCCCTGCGCGACCGCGAGTTCGTCCAGGCCTGTCGCGCCATGGGCATGGGCGACCTGAAAATCATCGTGGCCGAAATCCTGCCCAATGCGCTGCCGCCGGTGATCGTGCTGTCCTCGCTGGTCGTGGCCGGCGCCATCCTGTTTGAATCGGCGGTGTCGTTCCTGGGCCTGGGCGATCCCAATGTCGCGAGCTGGGGCCGCCTCGTCGGCGATGGAAGACAGCTGATCCGCAGCTCCTGGTACATCTGCGCCATTCCGGGCGTGGCCATCATGATCACCGTGCTCTGCCTCAACCTGATCGGCGACGGGCTGAACGACGCGCTCAATCCCAAGCTCCGGGACCGCTGAGCATGGCGCTACCCCTGGAAGTGCGCGGACTCAGCACCACGCTTTTCACCCGCCGCGGCGAGATGAAGGCCGTCGATGGCCTCAGCCTCTCGGTGGGCGCCGGCGAGACGGTGGCGCTGGTGGGCGAATCGGGTTGCGGCAAGTCGCTGTCGGCGCTCTCGGTCATGCGCCTGCTGCCCGATCCTCCGGCGCGTATCGTCGGCGGCGAGGTGCGGCTGAACGGGCGGGACATCGTGCCCCTGCCGGAGGAAGGCATGCTCGCCATCCGCGGCAAGGAGATCGGCATGATCTTCCAGGACCCGATGAGCTCGCTCAATCCGGTGGCCACGGTCGAGAAGCAGATCGTAGAAGTCCTGCGCGCCCACACCGACCTCGGCCGCTGGCAGGCCCGCGCCCGGGCGCACGAGCTCCTGGAACTGGTCGGCATGCCCGATGCGGCGCGCCGGCTCGACGAATACCCGCACCGCCTGTCGGGCGGCATGTGCCAGCGCGTGGTGATCGCCATGGCGATCGCCTGCAGCCCCTCGGTGCTGATCGCCGACGAACCCACGACGGCGCTCGATGTCACGGTGCAGGCCCAGGTGCTGGCGCTGCTCAAGAAACTGCAGGCCGACGCCGGCATGGCCATGGTCTTCATCACCCATGATCTGGGCGTCGTGGCCGAAACCGCCGACCGCGTCGTGGTGATGTATGCCGGTCGCAAGGTCGAGGAGGCCACGGTCGACGAGCTGTTCGAGACGCCGCTGCATCCCTATACGGCCGGCCTGATCGGGGCGACGCCGGTGCCGGGCGCCGCCCGCGCCGAACGGCTGGCCGACATTCCCGGCATGGTGCCGCCGCTCAATGGCCTGCCGCAGGGCTGCGCCTTCGCGCCGCGCTGCCCCAGGGTGATGGAGCGCTGCCGGCAGGAGCGGCCGGAACTCACCCAGCCGGCAACCGGCCGGCTCGTCGCCTGTTTCGCGGCCGAGCGCGGATGAACACGATGAACGACGCCAGCGACACGGCCGTTCTGCTCTCGCTGCGCGACGTCCATGTCCATTTCAACACGCCCAACGGCGTGGTCCGCGCCGTGAGCGGGGTCAGCCTCGACCTCGCCGTCGGCGAGACGCTGGGGCTGGTGGGCGAGTCGGGCTGCGGCAAGTCTACGCTCGGCAAGGCGATCATGAAGCTGGTGCCGATCGCGGGCGGCGAGATCCGGATCGAGGGCAGCGACATCGCCCCGCTCGACCGCAGGCAGCTGATCGACATGCGCCGCAAGGTGCAGATGATCTTCCAGGACCCCTACGGCTCGCTCAACCCGCGCTCGACCGTGGGCCGCAGCGTCGCCCAGCCGCTCACGCTCGCCGGCTGGAAGCCCGACGCCATCGCCGAACGGGTCGAGACGCTGCTGCGCTGGGTCGGCCTGCCGACCGACGCCAAGCAGCGCTACCCCCACGAATTCTCCGGCGGCCAGCGCCAGCGCATCGGCATCGCCCGCGCGCTCGCCCTCAGCCCCAAGCTGATCATCTGCGACGAGCCGGTTTCGGCGCTGGACGTCTCGGTGCGCGCCCAGGTGATCAACCTGCTGGAGGACCTGAAGGGCCAGTTCGGCGTTTCCTACCTGTTCATCAGCCACGACCTCAGCGTGGTCGAGCACATCGCCGACCGGGTGGCGGTGATGTACCTCGGCATGCTGGTCGAGACCGGCGGCCGCGACCAGATCTGGCGCAGCCCGCAGCACCCCTACACCAAGGCCCTGCTGGCGGCCGCGCCCATCGCCAATCCCAAGATCGCCCGCACCCGCCAACGCACGGTCCTGCAGGGCGAACTGCCGAGCCCGCTCGATCCACCGGCCGGCTGCCCGTTTCACTCGCGCTGCCCCATCGCGCAGGCGCGCTGCCAGGCCGAGAAGCCCGTGCTGCGGCCGGTCGGTGGCGGCGCGCTGGCGGCGTGCCATTTCGTCTGAATTCGGTATGATCGATGTCATGCTGATGCGCCTTTCTGTGTTCGCCCTCGCCGCCGCCCTCTTCCCCGCCGGAATCGCCACCGCCCAGACGATGGAATTCGGCTGTCCCGAGCCCGGCACCACCTTCACCTTCGACAGCGGCGTAAAGGTCATCTCGCGCGGCCGTGACGGCATGGACTGCAAGATGGACAGCGTCGGCGGCGCGCCCTTCAAGCTGCGCGGCCTGCTGATCGCCAACCCCGCGCCCGACGGCAGCGACACCTCGGCCTATATCGCGGCGCTCCGGCCCGAGCGCCTGTGGCCGCTGGAAGTCGGCAAGAAGGTCGAGGCCCGCTACAGCGTCGGCGGCCGCACCTGGAACTACATCTTCTCGGTACCGAAGACCGAGAAGCGGACCGGCCCGGGCAACGCCATGATCGACACCTTCGTGGTCGAGATGAACGAGAGCGGCGACAAGGGCGAGCGGTCGGTCTCGCGCTGGTGGATCTCGCCCGCCGACAAGTACGCCATCCGCTTCGACGCCACGAACTCAGCCGGCGTCGCCAACCGCGCCGTCGTGACCGAGGTCACGCGGTAAAGGCCCTATTTAAAATCCCAACTAAAACCTCATCCTGAGGAGCACGCCGCAGGCGTGCATCTCGAAGGATGGGCTACAGGCAAGGTGCGCGTGCCCATGCTTCGAGACGCGGCCTATGGCCGCTCCTCAGCATGAGGTTAGGGCACCTAGCGCATTTACCGTCACTCTATCAAAATTTATAGCATTTTCCTGCTGAACCTGCAACTTTATTCTTGCCGCCCCTGCCCCCTGTCATCCGCCCCAACGCTCCCTATATTCTCCAGACCGAGAAAGGGGATCTACCGCTATGACCCGAGGCGATCCGCGCGACTGGATGTGGTCGGAGGCACTGCACATGCTGTCGCAGGCCGACCGCCTGCACCGGCAGATGTTCCGGCCGCAGGCCTCGCCGCAAGGCGTCAACTGGGAGCCGCCTGTCGACATGCTGGAGACGGACGACGCCGTCCTCATCCTGGCGGCCCTCCCCGGCGTCGATGCACAGCAGGTCCAGGCCGTGATCGACAACGGCATCCTGGTCATCTCGGGCGTGCGCCTGCTGCCGGACGAACTGCGAACCGCCACGATCCATCGCCTCGAACTGCCGCAAGGCCGTTTCGAAAGGCGGATCGAGCTTCCGGCCGGACGCTACGAGTCCGTGCGCCGGACCGAAGTGAACGGCTGCCTGGTGGTGAGCCTGACCAAGGCTGGCGCGCGGAGGAGCAGGCCATGACCGCCCCCGACGACATGAATACCAATACCGTTTCCAGCGCCCCGGGGCAGCCGGTGCCGCCGCTGCCGGCGGACGCCCTGATCGTGCTGCCGACGCGCAACCTGGTGCTGTTCCCGGAGATGGTGTTTCCGCTCGCCATCGGGCGGCCGGCCACGATCGCCGCGGCCCAGCAGGCGGTGCGCGAGCAGCGCCAGATCGTCGTCGTCCTGCAGCACGATCCCGAGAAGGCCGAAGTCGGTCCCGACGATCTTCACCGGATCGGCACGATCGCCAACATCGTGCGCTATGTCACGGCGCCCGACGGCACCCATCACGTGATCTGCCAGGGCGTGCAGCGCTTCCGCATCACCGAGTTCGTCGAGGGCCACCCGTTCCTGCTGGCGCGCGGCCTGCACGTCGTCGAGCCAACTGGCACCGGCCCGGAGATCGAGGCGCGCTTCCTCGTTCTCCAGGGCCAGGTGCGCGAGATGATGGACCTGCTGCCGCAGGTGCCGGCGGAGCTGCGCCAGACCATCGAGGCAACCGCCGCGCCCGGCGCGCTGGCGGACCTCGCCGCGACCTATCTCGATTCCAAGCCGAAGGAGAAGCAGGACGTTCTCGAAGCCGTCGAGCTCGTGCCGCGCCTCGACAAGGTCTCGCGCCTGCTCGCCCAGCGCCTCGAAGTCCTGAAGCTGTCGAACGAGATCGGCCAGTCGACCAAGGCCTCGCTCGATGCGCGCCAGCGCGAGATGCTGCTGCGCGAGCAGATGGCGGCGATCCAGCGCGAGCTGGGCGACGAGGGCAACAACAAGCAGGAGATCGCCGATCTCGACAAGGCGATCTCCGACGCCAAGATGCCGCCGGACGTGGAAGCCGTGGCGCGCAAGGAGCTGCGCCGGCTGCAGCGCACGCCTGATGCGGCGGCCGAATACGGCATGATCCGCACCTACCTCGACACGCTGATCGAGCTGCCGTGGGCCCTGCCCGACGCGCCGCCGATCGACATCGCCGAGGCCCGCCGCGTGCTCGACCGCGACCACTACGGGCTGGAGAAGATCAAGCTGCGCATCGTCGAGTACCTGGCGGTGCGCAAGCTGGCGCCCGAAGGCAAGGCGCCGATCCTCTGCTTCGTCGGCCCCCCCGGCGTCGGCAAGACCTCGCTCGGCCAGTCGATCGCCCGCGCCATGGGCCGCAAGTTCGCGCGCGTCAGCCTGGGCGGCGTGCACGACGAGGCCGAGATCCGCGGCCATCGGCGGACCTACATTGGCGCGCTGCCCGGCAACATCATCCAGGCGATCCGCAAGGCAGGCTCGCGCGACTGCGTGCTGATGCTCGACGAGATCGACAAGATGGGCAGCGGCGTCCATGGCGATCCCTCGTCAGCGATGCTCGAAGTGCTCGACCCCGAGCAGAACGGCACCTTCCGCGACAACTACCTCGATGTCGCGTTCGACTTGAGCCGTGTCGTCTTCATCACCACCGCCAACATGCTGGAGACCATCCCCGGCCCGTTGCGCGATCGCATGGAGATCATCGGGCTCACGGGCTACACCGCGGGCGAAAAGCTCGAGATCGCCCAGCGCTACCTGGTGCGGCGCCAGCTCGAGGCCAACGGGCTGAAACCCGGGCAGGCCGAGATCGACGATTCAGCGCTCCGCCAGATCATCTCGGGTTATACGCGCGAGGCCGGCGTCCGTGGCCTCGAACGCGAGGTCGGCCGGGCATTGCGTCACGTCGCGGTGGAGATCGCCGAGGGCACGGCGACCAAGGTGCATATCGGCGCCGGCGACCTGGAGAAGCTGCTGGGGCCGCTGCGGTTCGAGTACGACGTCGCCATGCGCACCAGCGTGCCGGGCGTGGCCACCGGGCTCGCCTGGACGCCGGTCGGCGGCGACATCCTGTTCATCGAAGCCGCGCGCTCGCCGGGCGGCGGGCGCCTGATCCTCACCGGCCAGCTCGGCGAGGTCATGCGCGAGAGCGCCCAGGCAGCACTCACACTGGTCAAGGGACAGGCGGCGTCGCTCAACATCGACCCGGCCCTGTTCAAGGACAACGACATCCATGTCCACGTCCCGGCCGGCGCCACGCCCAAGGACGGTCCGAGCGCCGGCGTCGCCATGTTCATGGCGCTGTCCTCGCTGCTGACCGGCCGCACCATCCGCAGCGACACCGCCATGACGGGCGAGATCAGCCTGCGCGGCCTGGTGCTGCCGGTGGGCGGCATCAAGGAGAAGGTCGTGGCGGCGGCGGCGGCCGGCATCACGCGCGTGATGCTGCCGGCGCGCAACAAGCGCGACTACGACGACATCCCTGAAGAAGTCCGCAAGGCGCTGGAGTTCGTCTGGCTGGAGCGCGTCGAGGATGCGGTGGGCGCGGCGTTGGCGGTGACGTAGAGGCCTCACCTTCTACTTCCTCTCCCCCGTCAGGGGAGAGGTTAGGTGAAGAGTTTAGCGCGTCCTTATCTTGGTTGCTGACTGTGGGAGGCGCGCCACGGGTGAAATTTCCCACGCCCCGCCACCATCTAGATGTTCTTTCAGTGCTGCATATACCCTGCGGCCTAGAGTATCGGCGCGCCCGTTCACCCGCCCGCTGATATCATCCACTAATTCAATTGCCCCCTTCAACATGGCATCTGACATTCCAACCGCCATTAGGCTAATTACGCCGAAACCTATTAGTCCCATTTTCCTCTGTCGGTTCTTATCTAGGACGATCACTCCGATTGGATCGCAGTATTCGTATTCGTTAACCGAATGCGCCACATGCTTTTGGCGAAGGGCAAACAAATGATCGTGGAGCTTTCGCGCACTTTCTGGCCAATGAGGAAATTGCTCGGGATGCAGCTTGGTACTACGGCGCCCTTTGTCAAAGGCGCGTGCATAGGACATGAGGCCAGCGTTTACGAATGCCCTGTAGCTCCCTTGCTTTTCGGGACCTGCTTCTAGAGCTTTAGAAAAACAAACCTTCGCGAAGCCTAAATCGGAATTGATGGCGGCCAAATCGGCCCACTCTTTCGCGTCATCACTTTGAAGAGTGATCGGCAAGATCAATTCACCCGTGTCAATCTGGCACGCTTCACACCAAATCCAAGTCTGCTTGTTCTCGAAAAGCTCCCCATCCCGATCAATAGTAATCGCAAGCTGGGTTCGACCGTCGCTTTTAGAATCGTCCGGCTCTTCCATGCTGATGCCCCCAAACTCGATCTGCCCACAGAGGTAATCTGTAGCCCATAGAGAAACACCCTGTCTGGCTACAGACACTCTCCTTGGGTCCCTCACCCGTCCTCTCCTTCTCTCGGTGAGAGGAGCATGAAAACGATGACGCTGATCGGGAAGATGCCCTAGCCCAGCTCCAGACTCGTGACGCCGAACATCCCGGCCATCTCGACCGCCGGATCCGCGCCGGTGTACATGCGCGCTGTCTCGAAGGCGGGCTTCAGGCCCAGCTGTTCGGCGAGCCTGACCGCCGGCTTGTTGCGGTCGGGCATGTCGATGGCGACAGCCGTGGCGCCGGTCTTCACTGCCAGCGCGCTAAGCAGCGCCGCCGCGATCTCGGGAGAGTCGGCGAACATCGGCCCGACGCGCGAGGCGGCACGGCTTGCGCGCATCACCGCGAAACCGACCAGCCGACCATCCTGCACGGCCACCATCGCAGCGCGTTCGGGCAATGAAATCCATGCCGCCAGGAACGAATCCCGGGCCTCGGGAAAGAAACGGCGATCCAAGGCGGCCAGCCGGTCGAAGGCGATGCTGCGCGCGTCGACCAGGCTGACACCGGCGGGCGCCGCGACCTCGGGCATTGGCCCTTCGTGGCGGATGTTGTTCCAGGCCGCGCGAAAACCCGACTTCTTGTAATTGTGCTGCTGCGCCACCACGCCATCGAGGCCGACATTGCGACCCTTCAGCCGCGCCATGCCGGCGTCCCAGACTTTTATGCCGTAGCCTTTGCCGCGCACCGCGGGACGCGCAATGTAGAAGCCGAGGAACCCGAAACCCAGCCCGTACTTGCTCACCGAAATGCAGGCGACGGGCTCGCCGTCAAGGCGGCCGATCAGGAAGGCGCCAGGATCGTTGGCGAAGAAGGCATGCGCATCGGTATTGCCGGGATTCCAGCCCTCGTCGCCGGCCCAATCGGCCATGCGTTGCACGTCGTCTGCACTGGCAACGTTGATGTCGAAGCTCACGATGATCTCCGGCCGTTCTGAACGGCTTGTTCCAGCGCCATGCGGATGAATCTCTGGTAGGGAATTCCAGCCCGTTTTGCACGAGAACGCACGGCCTTCAGAAGTTCATCGGGCAAGCGTACGCTGATCGCCCGGTCTTTCGGTTTCAACTCGTAACGCACCAGCCGCAGGCCCGACAGGTCGAAGGCCGACAAGTCGGACTTGGCGACGAACGCCTCGGCGGCGCGGTCACTGGTCAAGTTGGGCAAGCGCTTCTTCATAGGCCTTGATCTCCTTGGCATGCATGTAGCGGGCGCTGATCGGCCTCACCAATCGGCGGATCCCACGCCGACGTTCAGTGAAAATCAAGAATACGGCTCGGCCTTGCTCTGTGTATCCGATCGCTTTCAAGCGCGTTTCCCGGGCGGAGTGAGTCGGGTCGGGTAAAATGGCAATCGGACCCGAGAAAAGACTCTCGATATCGGCGATCGACACACCGTGTTTCTGGCATTTCGCCCGATTGCCTGTATCCCAATCGAAACCGTCGAAGGCTCGCGTCATCGGCCTCAGTATTGCATATGTATATACATTTGCAAGACGCCGTTGCCGCGCGATTTCCTACGTCAGACCTCCTCTCCCCCAATAGGGGGAGAGGCTAGGTGAAAAGGCGAAAGGAAAAACGAACGCTCTACTCCGCAGCCTTGCGGCTGGCGGCGGGGAAGAACTGGTTCTCCGGTCGCGGGAGGCCGAGGTTTTCGCGCAGGGTCTTGCCCTCGTACTCGGTGCGGAAGATGCCGCGGCGCTGCAGTTCGGGCACGACCTTGTTCACGAAATCGTCGAGACCGCCCGGCAGGTAGGGGAACATGACGTTGAAGCCGTCGCTGGCACCGGTCTCCAGCCACTCCTGCATCTGGTCGGCGATCATCTTCGGCGTGCCCATCATGGCGAGCCCGCCATAGCCGCCGAGACGGCCAGCGATCTGGCGCACGGTCAGGTTCTCGCGCTTGGCGAGCGCCACCACGCGCTCGCGGCCGCTCTTGCTCTGGTTGGTCTCGGGAATCTCGGGCAGCGGACCGTCGGGATCGAACTTGCGCGCATCGACGCCGGTGGCGATCGAGAGGGCGGCGATGCCGCTGTCCCAGCTCACCAGGCTGTCGAGCTTCAGCCGCTTTTCCTGCGCCTCTTCGAGCGAGTCGCCGATGATGGTGAAGGCGCCCGGCAAAATCTTGATGTGGTCGGGGTTGCGGCCGATCTTGGCCGCCCGCCCTTTCACGT
>CAMDOT010000087.1 GCA_945903635.1 Rhizobium sp. Q54
GTTTTAGCCCGTCCCCACCGAGCATCGATAAGACTCGGAACGGACACATGGCGCTGCCTGTCACAGGATTACTGTCACAGGCAATACCGGGCGTGTGACACCAGAAGAAGAAACGACGCCTAAAAAGCCCGTAAAACCGGGCTCGGCCCGGACTCCGGGCAGATCGCTGTCACAACATTTGTCTCAACTTGGTGTGACACATTGGGGTGTGACACGCGATCAGGACAACGGCTCCCCGGCGTGCGGGGAGCTTAGGCGAGGCCCAGTTTAAGCAAGGCAGGCCTTTTCGATCACCTTGCGCATCACGGTGGGCAAGGCGCGATCGTCGAGGAGGTCGAGGGTGCACCACGCACTGCCGGGCAGGAGCCTGGCCAGGCGGTCGGTGGTGGCGGTGGCGCGCGCCACGCTCAATTCCAGGTGGAAGTGCGTAAAGGTGTGACGCACCAGGCCGTCGAGCAGGGTCCAGCGCGCCGGCAGCGGGGCGTCGGCCAGCGCGTCGGTGGGGCTAAACTTGCCCTCGCGCCATGGGCTCGACGGCACCTCGTCCATGCCGCCTAGCAGCCCCTTGGGCGGCCGCTTGCGCAGCAGCACGGCGCCGTCCTTGCGCGCCAGCACGAAGGCGAGGCCGCGCCGCGTCGGCTTTTCGGCCTTGGGCGACCGCCGTGGCAAGCTCTCGGCGATGCCGAGCTTCAGCGCCCGGCAGTTCCGGCTGAGGGGGCAGATGACGCAGAGCGGCTTGCGCGGGGTGCACACTGTCGCGCCGAGATCCATCATCGCCTGGGCATAGTCGCCGGCGCGCTGGTTGGGCACGAGTTCGGCGGCGCGGGCGGTGATCTCGAACTTGGCGTCGGGCAGCGGCGTTTCGATCGCTTCCAGGCGGGCGATCACCCGCTCGACATTGCCGTCGACCGCCGAGGCTTTTAGGTCGAAGGCGATCGCGCGGATGGCGGCGGCGGTGTAGGGGCCGATGCCCGGCAACGCCCGGAGGCCCGCCTCGTCCTCGGGGAAGCGGCCGCCGTGCTGCTCGGCCACGGCGCGGGCGCAGGCGTGCAGGTTGCGGGCGCGGGCGTAGTAGCCGAGGCCGGCCCAGGCCGAGAGCACGTCGTCGAGCGGGGCGGCGGCCAGCGCCTCGACAGTGGGCCAGCGCTTTGTGAAGCGGCGGTAATAGTCGCCGACCGTGGCCACCGTGGTCTGCTGCAGCATGATTTCCGACAGCCAGACCAGGTAGGGCGCGGTGCGCTCACCGGCCGGCGCGCGCCACGGCAGGGTGCGACGATGACGATCGTACCAAGTGAGCAGTCGGCCGGCATGATGGGGGGCGTGGGTCATGGTCATGTAAGGGCCCCTCACGTACCATTTGGCCTACCATAAGAAACGGAGTTTGAAAGGGTCCATGCGGGAAAACGGCTTCCGTGCCCTTGGCGGTCTTGCCCATCGGCTCACGTCCGGCCTCGCGAAAGGCCGTGGCGCCTCGATCGCGCGCCTGCGTGCCGAATGGTCGGCCATCGTCGGCCCCGACCTTGCCCGCACCACGCGTCCCGAGGCCCTGGTCGCCGGTCGTGGTGCCCGGAACTCGAGCGGCAGCGGCAAGGTGCTCCGGCTGCGCGTGTCGGGCGCCGCCGCGCTCGAAGTCCAGCATCAGACCAGCCAGATCGTGGAACGCGTAAATGCCTATTTCGGACACCGGATGGTCGACGATATTCGCCTGGTGCAGGGCGCCATCGGCCGGGCCCTGCCGCCGCCTGCGACGCCGGCACCGGATCCGCAGACCGTGACCCGGGTCGCGGCCCGCGCCGCCGCCGTCGAGGATCCCGATCTAAGGGCCGCGTTGACCCGGCTGGGCGCCCGGGTGGCCAATCGGCGCGGCGTTCTGATGGGGATGCTGGGGGCGTTGTTCGTCGCCGACGACCTCCGCGCCCAGGACCTATCCCGCGCCAAGATGCTGGAGCCGATGCCGGGCGATCACATCCTGGGCAAGGCGGACGCGCCCAACGTCCTGATCGCCTATGTCTCGTTTACCTGTCCGCACTGCGCCACATTCTACATCGCGGTGCTGCCGACGCTGCGGCGGGAGTGGATCGACACCGGCCGCCTGAAACTGATCCACCGGCATTTTCCGTCGGATATCTATGCCACCCGGGCGGCCCAGCTCACCGAATGCGCGCCCCCGGCCAAGTTTTACGCCCTCTGCGATGCCCTGTTTCGGAGCCAGGTCGAGTGGATGACGGCGCCCGATCCATTGGTCGACATGGTGACCGTCCTGGCAGCCCAGGGCGTGACCCCGCAGGGCGCCCAGACCTGCTTCGACAACAGCCTCGCTTTGGACAAGGTCGTGGCCGATGTGCAGTCCGGGCAGGCGCTCGGGGTGACGGCCACGCCGACCCTGTTCATCAACGAGCAAAACTACGCAAATCCCGGCGGCATGGACGCCATCGCAGCGATTTTACGCCAAGTGGGACGGTAATCGTTTGACTCCCCACAGGTGAAATTCCCAAGATGTAGTGGAGAGGATGACGGCAATGAGGAATATCTTGATTGTCGCTGGAGGCGTCGTGGCAGTGGCCGCGATCGTCGCTGGCGTCTATTTCGGCACGCGCCCCCCGGCCCCCGGGCCGGCGCCGGTGGCCGTTGCGGCCACCCCCGACAAGGCCGCCCTCATGACCGTCCAGCCCGGTGACCACGTCCTGGGCGACCCCAAGGCGCCGATCACCATCATCGAATATGCCTCGCTCACCTGCTCGCACTGCGCCCACTTCCACACCCAGATCCTGCCCGATCTGAAGAAGAAGTGGATCGACACCGGCAAGGTGAAGCTGGTCTACCGCGACTATCCGCTCGATCAGATCGCGGTGAAGGCAGCCCAGATCGCCGAATGCGCCGGCAACGACAAATATTTCGGCGTCCTCGACATCATTTTCCGCGGCCAGCCGCAGTGGGCGACGGGCGCCGATCCGATCGCCGAACTCTCCAAGCCGCTGCGCATCGCGGGCCTGGGTGAGGCCGAGATCAAGGCCTGCCTCGCCAACGACGCCATGATGGCGCCCGTGCTCAACGACTATCGCAGCGGCGAAGCGCTCGGGGTCAGCGCGACGCCGACCCTGTTCATCGGCGGCAAGCTCTATCGCGGCTCGCGGTCGATCGAGGATCTCGACAGTGAACTCGGCAAACTCGCCAAATAAGTAACCAGACTAGTCAAGTAACCAGATAGGGCGTGGTGTAGATGGTCCAGTTCGACAAGCTCCGGCTCTCCGGCTTCAAGTCCTTCGTCGATCCGACGGAGCTGGTCATCGAGTCCGGCATGACCGGGATCGTGGGCCCCAACGGCTGCGGCAAGTCGAACCTCGTCGAAGCGCTGAAGTGGGTGATGGGCGAGACCTCGGCCAAGCAGATGCGCGGCAGCGAGATGGAGGACGTCATCTTCGCCGGCGCCGGCACCCGTCCGGCGCGCAACATCGCCGAAGTGATGCTGTCGCTCGACAACAAGACCCGCACGGCGCCTGCGATGGTGAACGACACCGACCAGCTCGACGTCGTGCGCCGCATCGAGCGCGGCCACGGCTCGGCCTATTCGGTGAACGGCCGCGACATCCGCGCCCGCGACGTGCAGACGCTGTTCGCCGATGCTGCGACCGGCTCGCGCTCGACGGCGATGGTGAGCCAGGGCCGCATCGGTGCGATCGTCAACGCCAAGCCCGCCGACCGCCGCACCATCATCGACGAGGCCGCCGGCATCACCGGCCTCTATGCCCGCCGCCACGAGGCCGAGCTGCGCCTGCGCGCCGCCGAGCAGAACCTGGCACGCGTGCAGGACGTGCTCGTGGCTCTCGAGGAGCAGCACAAGGGCCTCAAGCGCCAGGCGCGCCAGGCCAGCCGCTATCGCAATCTCTCGGATCATATTCGCCGTGCTGAAGCCGCCGTCCTGGCGCTGAAGCTCGCCAGCGCGGAGAGCGACCTCACCAATTCGGGCGAGCGCCTGCGCGAGGCCGAAGCCCTGGTGGCCGACCTCACGCGCCTGGTCGGCCTTGCCACCACGGCGCAAGCGGAAGCCGCGACCTCGCTGCCGCCGCTGCGCAACGACGAAGCCGCTGCTGCCGCAGCGTTGCAGCGCCTGCGCGTGGCGCACGATGCCCTCACCGCCGAAGCCGAGCGCGTGGCACAGGCCCAGCAGGAGGCCGAAACCCGCCTGCGGCAGACCGATTCCGACCTCGAGCGCGAGCGCGGCCGCAAGGGCGACGCAGAGGCTGCGACCACCGATCTCGACGGCCAGCGCGGCCGCCTGGAGCAGGAGCGGGTGGGCGAAGAGGAACGCGCCACGTCGGCCCGCGAGGCCCGCGATACGGCCCAGACCGATACCGCCGCGGCCGAGGCCGGGCACGACCGCCTGACGCGGCAGATCGCCGACGACGAGGCGCTGCGCCAGAGCGTCGGGCGCGAGATCGCCGAGCTGCAGGACCGCCTGCGCCGGATGTCCGTGCGGTGCGACGAAGTCACCGCCCAGCGGCAGCAGGTCGAAACCGAACTGGCAGGCCTGCCGGCGCTGGCCGACGTCGAGGCAGCACTCGAAGCCGCCCGGGCGGCCTTCGAGGAGGCCCGGCGCCAGGGCCAGGAAGCGATCGAGAACGCCCGCGAGGCCGCGCGCTACGAGTCAGATGCGGCGCGGATGGCCGTGGCCAAGGCCGAAGCCGAGCGCATCGACATGGAGCGCGCTCGCGCCGCCGAGCGTCAGGCCGCCGAGGCGAGCCACGCCACGGCCACCGAGATCGTGCAGAAGACCAATGCGCGGCTGACCAAGCTGCGCGCGGAAGAGGCGGGTGTCGCCGCGGCGCTGAAGTCGGCGGCCGATTCGCTATGGCCGCCGCTGCTCGACGCGCTGACCGTCGAGCCCGGCTTCGAGAAGGCTTTGGGTGCCGCGTTCGGCGATGAACTGGAAGCGTCGTCCGATCGTGGCGCGCCGGTTCATTGGCTGCCGCTGGAGGCGCTTGCCGATGCGCCGGCCCTGCCGGAAGGCACCACACCGCTCGGCGCGCACGTTGCGGCAATGCCCGAACTGGCACGTCGCATCGCCTTCATCGGTCTTGTTGCCGACGATGCCACCGGCGAGATGCTGCAACCGGCGCTGAAGCCCGGCCAGCAACTCGTCACGCGCGAAGGCGCGGTATGGCGCTGGGACGGATACACGATGCGCGCCGGCGCCCCCTCGACGGCCGCAGTACGTCTCAGCCAGCGCAATCGGCTGGCGGACCTCCGCCAGCAGATCGATGCCGTGGTTGCCGAACAGACCGTTGAACAGGCGCGCGTCGACGCCGAAACGGTCTGGCTCGCCGCCGCCCGCGGTGCCGAACGGACCTGCGTCGAGCAGGCCCGCCAGCATGAGCGCGATGTGGCCGCGGCTGCACGGCGCAAGACCGAGGATGCGGGCGAAGCGACCCGCGCCGCCGAACGTGCCGCCCAGACCGCCATCGGCGCTGCCGAGCGCGCAGCGACCGCGGCGCGCGATCGTCACACCGAAGTAGCGCGTCGCACCGATCAGCTTCGCACGCGCCTCACCGGCATCGAGCAGGCGCAGGTCGAGATCGCGGGCGACATCGCCGACGCCGAGATGCGCCGGACGTTCCGCGAAGCCCGTTTGTCGGCGATTTCCGACACCCAGGCCGACCGGGTCGAGGCCGGCGCACTGCGCGTGCGCATTGCCGAACTGCGCTCCGCCTTAGTCGAGGCCGAGGGCACCTGCGACCGCCTCGCCCGCGAAACGGCGATGCGTACGGAGCGTCTGGGCCAGATCGCCCAGGAGCACGCCGGCTGGAGCAAGCGTCTGGCGGATGCCGATGGCCAGACCCTCGAACTCGATGCACGCCGCGAGCAGATCGCAGGCGCCATCGCCGAGCTGGAGGCCAAGCCCGCCGAGATCGAGACCAAGCGCGAAGCGCTGGCCGATGAAATCGGCAAGGCCGAGATCAACCGTCAGCAGGCGGCCGACCGGCTGGCTGTCGGCGAAACCCGCCTGTCCGAGGCGGACAAGGCATTGCGCCAGGCCGAGGGCGAGTTGGCGGGCGCGCGCGAAAGCCGCGTCCGGCGCGAGGGCCAGGTCGAGCAGGCGACCAAGGATCGCGAGGCCGTGGTCGAGCGCATCGTCGAGCGGCTGCGTTGCGAGCCCGACGGCGTGTTGGCTCTGGCCGAAGTCCAGTCGCTGGAGGAGCTGCCGGAGATCGAGAAGGCCGAGCATCGCCTCGAACGCCTGGTGCATGAGCGCGAGACCATGGGCGCGGTCAACCTGCGGGCTGAGGAAGAAGCCAACGAGCTGGAGCAGCAGATCACCGGCATGACGGCGGAGCGCGACGATCTGGTCTCCGCCATCGGCCGCCTGCGTCAGGGCATCCAGAGCCTCAACCGCGAGGGCCGCGAACGCTTCCTCGTCGCCTTCGAACAGGTGAGCGGCCATTTCCAGCAGCTCTTCACCAAGCTGTTCGGCGGCGGCAAGGCGGAACTGCGGCTCACCGAGTCGGAGGATCCGCTCGAAGCCGGCCTCGAAATCCATGCCAGCCCGCCGGGCAAGAAGCTTCAGGTGATGTCGCTGCTGTCCGGTGGTGAACAGGCTTTGACTGCTCTGTCGCTGTTGTTCGCCGTGTTCATGACCAACCCGGCGCCGATCTGCGTGCTGGACGAGGTCGACGCCCCGCTGGACGACCTCAATGTGGAACGCTTCTGCGCCCTGGTTCAGGACATCGCCGGCCGCACCGACACGCGCTTCCTGATCATCACCCACCATCGCGTCACGATGGCGCGCATGGACCGGCTGTACGGCGTCACGATGGCCGAGCAGGGCGTTTCCCAGCTGGTCTCGGTCAATCTGCAGGAAGCCGACCGCATGGTCGCCTGAGTTCCATAAGCAACAAGACATCTCCCTCTCAAATCGACTGGGGCGCCAGCTAGGCCGAGCTGGCGCCCTTCTCTTTGGGGGGGCGGGGATGTAGTGTTCGGCCATGCCCGATGCCTTGAATTCCAACGCTGCCGACGTGATCGAACTGACGCGCGCCCTGGTGCGCTGCGAGAGTGTGACCCCGCGCGAAGCAGGCGCGCTCGACCTGCTCCAAGGCACGCTTGCGCCGCTCGGTTTCCGCTGCGAGCGCATGGATTTCACCCAGGCCGGCACCGACGACGTCGCCAATCTCTATGCCCGTATCGGCCAGGATAAGGATGGGGGCGGCCGCCATTTCTGCTTTGCCGGCCATTCCGACGTGGTGCCCGTGGGTGACCTCTCGTCCTGGACCATCGGTCCCTTCTCGGCGGAATTGTCCGACGGCTACCTGTTTGGCCGCGGTGCTGCCGACATGAAGGGGGCGATCGCGGCCTTCACCGAGGCCGCGGCGCGCTTCCTTGCCCGGCGCGGCCACGACTTCGGCGGCTCGATCAGCCTGCTGATCACCGGCGACGAGGAAGGGCCCGCCGTCAACGGCACGGTCAAGATGCTGCAACGGCTGGCCGAGCGCGGCGAGACGATCGACGCCTGCGTGGTCGGCGAGCCGACCAGCTCGAGGCGCTTCGGCGACATGATCAAGATCGGCCGTCGCGGCAGCATGACCGTCGACATGGTGGTGCGTGGCATCCAGGGCCACGTCGCCTATCCGGAGCGGCTCGACAACGCCGTTCACCGGCTGTCGGCGCTGATCGAGGCGCTGGTGCGCGAGCCGATCGACCAGGGCAGCACCCATTTCCAGCCGACGTCGCTGCAGTTCACCACCGTCGATGTCGGCAACAACGCGACCAACATCGCGCCGGGAATTGCCAAGGCGCGGTTCAACACGCGCTTCAACGATCTCTGGACCTCCAAGACGCTGCTCGCCCATCTGACGGAGCGGCTGGAGCGTGCCAACGCAGCACTCGGCGGCAACGGCACGTTCGAACTCACCTTCCAGGTCTCGGGCGAGTCCTTCTACACACCTCCCGGACCCTTGAGCGAGCTGGTGGCCGGCGCCATCCGCGACGTGGCCGGCATCGAAACCGAACTCTCGACCACGGGCGGGACCTCGGATGCCCGCTTCATTCGCGCCTATTGCCCGGTTCTGGAATTCGGGCTGGTCGGCGAGAGCATGCACAAGGTTGACGAGAAGAGCGCAGTCGCCGATCTCAAGACCCTCGCCCGCGTCTACGAGACGGTACTCGACCGTTTCTTCACGGCCTGAGGGCCCGGTCGTGCTCAGCGCTGCCGAGATCGCCCGTGGCGTGCAGGGTGCGCTGGCGTTCCTGTGGCGCGATCCGGCGGCACCGACCTATTTCGCCAATACGACTGAAGCCTGCCTCAGGTCGTTCCGCGTCATGGTGTTGGTGGCGCCGCTCCAGATCATCCTGCTGCTGGTCCGCTACTCCGGCGTCACGACGACGGCCGACGAGATGGAGATCTTCGTCGTCGAGACGCTGAGCTATGTCGTGGAATGGCTGCTGTTTCCGGTGGTCTTCCACGAGATCGCGCGCCGCCAGGGCTGGCTCGACCGTTACGCCCGCTATATCGGGGCGCTCAACTGGATCAACCTTCCAGGCATGGTCCTGGCCGTGGTGTTCGTGCCGCTCGCCAAACTCGCGCCGACGGCGATCGGCGATCTGGTCAGCATCGGCCTGCAGGGCCTGTTCTTCTACTGGTTCCTCGTCACCACGCGGCAGATTCTGGGCGGCGGCTGGTTGTTCTCGGCCATGCTGCTGGTCGTGAGCTGGGTACCGCTCGCCTTCATTTCATTCCTCGTCGCTCGCTATCTCGGCGTCGCTACTGCTGTCGTCCCTTAGGTCGTAGCGCACCTCCATCAGGCACAGACCCTGCGGCGGTGCCGTTGGGCCGGCACGGGTGCGGTCGCAGGCTGCCAGCGCCTCCTCGACATCACGTCGCGACCACTGGCCACGGCCGACCAATCGCAGCGTGCCGACGAGAATGCGCACCTGGTTGTGCAGGAACGATCGCGCGCCGACCTCGATCCGGATCTCGTCGCCGTCGCGCTCGACGCGGAGCAGGTCGAGTGTCTTGATCGAGGATGGCGCCTGGCAGGCCGTCGAGCGGAAACTGTTGAAGTCGTGATGGCCCTGCAAGACCGCGGCGGAGACGATCATCGCCTCCAGATCGAGTTTTGCCGGTACGTGCCAGACGTGGCCGCGGTCGAGGGTGGGCGGCGCCCGGCGGTTGAGGATGCGGTAGCGATAGCGCCGCCACGTCGCCGAGACGCGCGCATGGAATTTCGCCGGCGCGATCTCGACCGCAGGCAGGGCGATGGGGTTGGGTTTGAGATGGAAGTTGAGCGCGGCCTGCACCTTGTCCGGCGCCATTTCGTTCGCGAGATCGAAATGCGCGACCTGGCCGAGCGCGTGGACGCCGGAATCGGTGCGCCCCGCGCCCTGAACCGACACGCGCTCGCCGCTCATGGCGAATATCGCCTCTTCCAGCAGTGCCTGGACTGTCGGGCCATTGGGTTGGCGCTGCCAGCCGACGAAAGGGCCGCCATCGTACTCGACGATGAGCTTGTAGCGCGGCACGGCGTCAGCCGGGCCTGGACGGCGGCAGCGACGCGATGGCGGGCGGCGGCAGCACCGTTCCGGACGCCAGCGCGAAGCCGCGCAGGAAGGCATCGGCCGGTTGCGCCGATCTGCCGGGCCGCTGGAGCTGCAGGAGTTTCAGGCCGCCGATGCCGCAGGCCACCACCGGGAAGCCATCGCGTCCGACGACGAGCGTGCCGGGTGTCCCGCCAGCCAGGGCGAGACCTGCCGCGAGCACCTTGATGCGCTCGCCGCCATTCTCCTTGGGTCCTTCGAACCAGGTACCTGGCCAGGGATGGAAGGCTCGGACCTTGCGCTCGAGCTCGGCCGCCGGCCGGCGCCAGTCGAGCGCGCCTTCCTCCTTGCCGAGCTTGTGGGCGTAGGTGACGCCTTCCTCGGGCTGCGGGACCGGCTCGATCGTGTTGCGCATCAGCCCGTCGAGCGTCGACACGATGAGCCGCGCGCCCAGTTCGGCCAGACGGTCATGCACCGTCTCGGCGGTGTCGGCCGCGGAGATCGGTGTGCTTTCGGCCAGCAGCATCGGTCCGGTGTCGAGGCCTTCGTCCATGCGCATCGTGGTGACGCCGGTCTCACGGTCGCCACTCAGAATGGCGCGATGGATGGGCGCAGCGCCACGCCAGCGCGGCAGCAGCGAGCCATGGATGTTGATGCAGCCCAGCACCGGGGCATCGAGAAAATTTTTCGGCAGAATATGGCCGTAGGACACCACCACCGCGGCATCGAGGTCGAGTGCCTTGAAGGCCTGCGCGTCTACTTCGCTTTTGAGATTCCTGGGCGAATGCACGGCGAGGCCGAGCGCGAGCGCCGTTTCGTGAACCGGCGTGCGGCGCTCCTGCTGGCCGCGCCCGGCCGGCTTGGGTGCGCGGGTGTAGACCGCGACCACGTCATGGCCGGCTTCGGCCAGTGCTTTGAGTGCCGGCACGGCGAAAGCGGAAGTGCCGAGAAATGCCATCTTCATTGCCGCACCTTATAGGCACGCGCGCGCCGGTGAGCTAGTTATGCCGCAATGGATACTCCGATCCCCGCGACCTCCGGCAAGGGCCCCGTCGCCAATCTTGCCCTGCGGCGCGCCGCGGGCGAAATCCACGCCGATCCGGTGCAGGAGCGGATCGTGGCGCGGCTCCAGGCCGTGCACGATCAGCTTGCCGCGGTGGCGGCGCACCCGGCCCGGCCCGGGCTGCTGGCGCGGCTGGGGCTGGCGCGCGCGGCCAAGCCGCCGGCGGGACCGCACGGCCTCTACATCTGGGGACCCGTCGGCCGCGGCAAGTCGATGCTCATGGACCTGTTCTTCGCCGACGCGCCGGTGGCCAAGAAGCGGCGCGTGCACTTCCATGAATTCATGCTCGAGGTCCAGGAGCGTCTGCATCGCCGGCGCGAGAAGCTCGCCGCCGATGGCGCGCCGCCCGAGGCCGACACCATCGTGCCGATCGCCCGCGAGATTGCTTCGGAAACGCGCCTGCTGTGTTTCGATGAATTCCAGGTCACCAACATCGCCGACGCGATGATCCTCGCGCGCCTGTTCGAAACCCTGTTCGACGAAGGCATCACGGTGATCGCCACCTCCAATCGGACGCCTGACGATCTCTACAAGGACGGCCTGCAGCGTGACCGCTTCCTGCCCTTCATCGATCTGGTCAAGCAGCGTCTCGAGGTTCTCGAGCTCGGTGGCGACCACGATTATCGCATGGACCGCCTGCGCAACTTCGACGTCTACCTGACGCCGCTCGGCGCCTGGGCCAATGCCAAGCTGGACGAGGCGTTCCGGGCGCTCGCCGCCGGCGCCGACGGAGAGCCGCGCATTCTACGCACCCAGGGCCGCGACGTCGAAATACCGAGGGCGGCGCCCGGCGTCGCCATGGCGCACTATCTCGACTGGTGCGCCAAGCCGATGGGCGCGGCGGATTTCATCTGCATCGCCGAGAACTTCCACACCGTCATCGTGGCCGAGATTCCCAAGATGGGACCAGACAACCAGGACAAGGCGGTCCGTTTCATCACCATGATCGACGAGTTCTACGAGAAGAAGGTGAAGTTCATCTGCTCGGCCGCCACGGCGCCGAGCGGGCTCTATGTCGACGGCGACGGCTCCTTCGAATTCCAGCGCACGGTGTCGCGGCTGATGGAGATGCAGAGCCCGGAATACATGGCGCTGGAGCATATCGGCTAGGCTCTCCGGATTGTGATTGTGGTTCACAGTGCCTGCAGCCTAGGCTCTCGCCTTGGTTTTCCTGGGAGGTAGAGCATGGATGGCGATCGGACGATTTCATTGAACGATATCGCGTTGTCGCGCCGTGGCGCGATGGCCGCGGGCGGTGTGGCGCTGGGCTCGACGTTCGCGCTCTCGGTCCAGCCGGTGTCCGCCCAAACGATGATCACGACACCGAGCGACGGGCTGACGGCCGGCGCGGTCAAGGTCAAGACCAAGGACGGCAAGGAAATGGATGCCTACCGCGCCATGCCGGCGTCGGGGACGGGCTTCGGCACGATCCTCGTTGTGCAGGAGATCTTCGGCGTCCATGCACACATTGCCGACCTTTGCCGCCGCTTCGCCAAGGCCGGCTACTACGCCATCGCGCCGGAACTCTACTTCCGCCAGGGCGACGCAAAATCCTACACCGAGATTCCCAAGCTGATTTCCGAGGTTGTCGCCAAGGTGCCGGACGAACAGGTCCTGGGTGACCTCGATGCAGCCGTTGCCTTCGCCAAGGGCGAGGGCAAGGCGGACACCGCCAAGCTCGGCATCACCGGCTTCTGCTGGGGCGGTCGCATCGTGTGGCTCTACGCGGCTTACAGCTCCGGCCTCAAGGCAGGCGTGGCGTGGTACGGCCGCGTCGTCGGCGACGCGACCCCGCTGACGCCCAAGCACCCCATCGACATCGCCAAGGACCTCAAGGCTCCGGTGCTCGGGCTCTACGGCGGCGCCGACACGGGCATCCCGAACGACAGCGTCGACAAGATGCGTGCGGCCCTCAAGGACGGCAGCGCGGCCGCCAAGAAGTCGCAGATCGACACCTATCCCGACACGCCGCACGGCTTCAACGCCGACTACCGTCCCACCTTTCGCAAGGAGCAGGCGGAGGACGGCTGGAAGAAGGCGCTGGCCTGGTTCAAGGCCAACGGCGTCGGCTGATCGGCCCGACGTCGGCCAGCAAGTGATTGAGACCGCCGGCATAAAAACCCGGTCGGGCCTGACATTCACCGCGGATGTCGTGGGCCCGATCGGCGGTCCCCTCGTGCTCCTGCTGCATGGGTTTCCCGAGTCGCGACACAGCTGGCGCGCGGCGTTGCCGGTGTTGGCGGACGCGGGCTATCGCGCTGTTGCGCCCGATCAGCGCGGCTATTCGCCGGGCGCCCGGCCTGATCCCGCCGATCTTTCCAATTATGCGTTCGAGAAGCTGATCGCCGATGCGATCGAGATCGCCGCGGCGGCCGGCTACGACGGCAAGCGCTTCCACCTCGTCGGCCACGATTGGGGCGGGCAGGTCTCGTGGGGTGTGGCCGGTGTGCATCCCGAGCGACTCGCTTCGCTCACCATTCTCTCGCGACCGCACCCGAAGTCTTTCCGCCGCGCACTCCTGAACGAGGCAGGCGATCAGAAGCATCGTTCGCGGCACCATCGTGCCTTTCTCGAGCCGGAGACCGGCAAGCTCCTGTTGAAAGACAATGCACGTCGCCTGCGTGACGGCCTGTTCGGCCAGGGCGTGCCCGCCGCCGCTCTCGAGGAGCATCTCAGTGTACTGGGCAGTCCCGATGCCCTCGAAGCCGCGCTCGCCTGGTATCGCTCCAACAAGGGGCTGGCCGCCGATATCGGCACCATCAAGGTCCCGACGCTCTACATCTGGGGCGATGCCGATGCGACCGTCGGGCCGGATGCCGCCCATGGCACCGCCGAGTTCGTGGGCGCGGCCTACGCCATGGAAGTGTTGCCCGGTGTAGGGCATTTCGTCATGGATCAAGCGTCCGCTCGCGCCACGGAACTGCTGCTGGCGCACCTCCAGAAGCATCCGGTCTGAAAAAACCTCTGCCGTTCTTGCCGGTCCCTGCGAATCGCGGTACCACGCGCCGCCTTCACGAATCGGGAGTTTTTCGCATGGCTCGCAAGAAGATCGCGCTGATCGGCGCCGGACAGATTGGCGGCACCCTGGCGCTGCTCGCCGGCCAGAAGGAACTGGGCGACATCGTCCTGTTCGACGTTCCCGCCGCCGAGGGTACTGCCAAGGGCAAGGCGCTCGACATCGCCCAGCTCAGCCCGGTCGAGGGCTTCGACGCCAAGTACAGCGGCACTTCCGACTACAAGGACATCGAGGGCGCCGACGTCGTGATCGTCACCGCGGGTGTCCCGCGCAAGCCCGGCATGACCCGCGACGACCTGGTCGGCATCAACGCCAAGGTCATCGATTCGGTCGGCAAGGGCATCAAGCAGCACGCGCCGAACGCCTTCGTCATCGTCATCACCAACCCGCTCGACGCCATGGTCGGCCTGATGCAGGAAGTCACCGGCTTCCCGCCGGCCCGCGTCGTCGGCATGGCCGGAGTGCTCGACAGCGCCCGCTTCCGCTCGTTCCTGGCCGAGGAGTTCAACGTCTCGGTCGAGGACGTCACGGCCTTCGTGCTGGGCGGCCACGGCGACACCATGGTGCCGCTGCTGCGCTACTCGACGGTCGGCGGCATCTCGCTGCACGATCTGGTCGATATGGGCTGGACCACCAAGGAGCGCCTCGAGGCGATCGTGCAGCGTACCCGTGACGGCGGCGCCGAGATCGTGGCGCACCTCAAGACCGGCTCGGCCTTCTACGCCCCGGCGGCCTCGGCCATCGCGATGGCGGAGTCCTACCTCAAGGACAAGAAGCGCATGATCCCCTGCGCCGCCATGCTGAACGGCGAATATGGGGTCAAAGGCCTCTACATCGGCGTGCCGGTCGTGATCGGCGCCAAGGGTGTCGAGCGCATCGTCGAGGTCGAGTTCAATGCCGAGGAAAAGGCGATGTTCGACAAGTCGGTGGCCGCCGTCCGGTCGCTGATCGACGCCACCAACAAGATCGTCGGCCGCGCCTGATCGGGGGCGGTCTCCGACTTTGGTCGAATGACCCAAAAGGATCATGAGTCCGTCGTTGCCAAGGTGCTGTGGCGTCCATAAAGTGCCGCAGTTACTAGTCAGTTGCGTTTTACAACCAACTCGTTGTGCACGCTTCTTGCACCGCAGTGCAGAGCGATAGGACTCCATGAATATTCACGAATATCAGGCCAAAGTGCTGCTGGCCAAGTTCGCCGTCCCCCTGCTCAAGGGCGGCGTCGCCTATACCAGCGACGAGGCCATGGACGTTGCCCGGAAGCTGGGCAGTCCGGTCACCGTCGTGAAGTCGCAGATCCATGCCGGCGGAAGGGGCAAGGGCCGCTTCAAGAACGATCCCGACGGCAAGGGCGGGGTGCGCCTCGCCAAGTCCGTCGACGAGGTCGGCATCAACGCCGCCGCCATGCTTGGCCACGAACTGGTCACCAAGCAGACCGGGCCGGCCGGCAAGACGGTCAAGCGCCTCTACATCGAGCAAGGCTGCGACATCAAACGCGAGCTCTACCTCTCGATCCTGGTCGACCGGGCCGCGAGCCGGATCGCCGTCATCGCCTCGACCGAGGGCGGCATGGACATCGAGACGGTGGCGCACGACACGCCGGAGAAGATCGTCAAGCAGACGATCGACCCCGCCGCCGGCTTCCAAGGCTACCAGGGCCGCAAGATCGCCTTTGCGCTCGGCCTTTCCGGCAAGCAGGTCGGCGCCTTTGTGGCGCTGCTCGGCAATCTCTACCGGGCCTTCACCGAACTCGACTGCTCGCTGATCGAGATCAACCCGCTCGTGGTCACGGCGGCGGGCGAGGTGATCGCGCTCGACGCCAAGATGACCTTCGACGACAACGCCCTCTACCGGCATGCCGAGCTGGAGGCGCTGCGCGACCTCGACGAGGAGGACCCGGCCGAGACCGAGGCCGGCAAGTACGCGCTGAACTACGTCAAGCTCGACGGCCAGATCGGCTGCATGGTGAATGGCGCGGGCCTCGCCATGGCCACCATGGACATCATCAAGCTCTATGGTTCGGCGCCGGCCAACTTCCTCGATGTCGGCGGCGGCGCCACCAAGGAGCGCGTCACCGCGGCGTTCAAGATCATCCTCAAGGATTCCAACGTCGAAGGCATTCTGGTCAACATCTTCGGCGGCATCATGCGCTGCGACGTGATCGCCGAGGGCGTGGTCGCCGCGGCACGCGAAGTGAACCTGCACGTTCCCCTCGTCGTGCGGCTGGAAGGCACCAACGTCGAGCTCGGCAAGAAGATCCTGAAAGAGTCGGGCTTGAAAATCACTTCCGCCGAGAACCTCGCCGACGCCGCCGAGAAGATCGTCAAGGCCGTCAAGGAGGCCAACTGATGGCCGTGTTGGTCGACAAGAACACCAAGGTGATCTGCCAGGGCTTCACTGGCAGCCAGGGCACCTTCCACTCCGAGCAGGCGATCGCCTATGGCACCAAGATGGTAGGTGGCGTGACCCCGGGCAAAGGCGGCACCACCCATCTCGACCTGCCGGTGTTCGACACCGTGGCCGAAGCGGTCGAAAAGACCGGCGCCACTGCGAGCGTCATCTACGTGCCCGCGCCCTACGCCGCCGACTCGATCCTGGAAGCGGTCGACGCGGAGATTCCGCTGGTGGTGTGCATCACCGAGGGCATTCCGGTGCTCGACATGGTCAAGGTCAAGAGGGCGCTCACGGGCTCGAAATCGCGCCTGATCGGGCCCAACTGTCCCGGTGTCATCACGCCCGGCGAGTGCAAGATCGGTATCATGCCGGGCCACATCCACAAGCGCGGCAAGATCGGCATCATCTCGCGCTCGGGCACGCTTACCTACGAGGCCGTGGCGCAGACCACGGCGGTGGGACTGGGCCAGACGACCTGCATCGGCATCGGTGGCGATCCGGTGAACGGCACCAACTTCGTCGAGTGCCTGGAGATGCTGCTGGCCGACCCCGAGACCCAGGGCATCGTCATGATCGGCGAGATCGGCGGCGACGCCGAGGTCAAGGGTGCGGAATTCATCAAGGCCTCGAAAACCAAGAAACCGGTCGTCGGCTTCATCGCCGGCCGCACCGCGCCTCCGGGGCGCCGCATGGGCCATGCCGGCGCGGTGATTTCTGGCGGCCACGATACGGCCGAATTCAAGGTGGAATTCCTGCGCTCGGTCGGCATCAAGGTGGCGGATTCACCCGCCGCTCTCGGCGAGGAAATGCTGAAGGCCATGAAGGGCTGACAAGCGGACAGCCGCCTGGCCTCTGCCGGGTGGCCAGCATCGATAGGCCAAGGAGTACGGGCCATGAGAGCAGAACAGACGTCTTTCCTGTTCGGCGCCAATGCGCCATTCATCGAAGAGCTTTACGCCCGTTACCAGGGCGATCCGAATGCCGTCGACGGAGATTGGCGCACATTCTTCGAGGCGCTGGCGGAGAACAAAGCCGACGTGCTGGCGGAAACCCGGGGCGCGAGCTGGGCGCCCAACGGCGCGCGCGTGATCGGGGCGGCCGACGTCGAGGCACCCAGAATTCCCGCCAATCGCAACGTGAAGGGCGGCAACGGGACTGCTGCCGCCACGCCGCTCGCGGGCAAGACCGAAGCCGAAATCCGCGCCGCCGCCCACGACACGTCACGCGCCTTCCTGCTGATCCGCTCCTACCGCATCCGCGGTCATCTCGAAGCCGACCTCGATCCGCTGGGCCTGATCCGGCGCGAACTACATCGCGAGCTCGATCCCGCGACCTACGGCTTCGGCGAGGCCGACTGGGAGCGCCCGATCCTGATCTTCGGTTCGCTTGGTCTCGGCGAGTCCGCGAGCCTGCGCCAGATCTGGGATCGCCTGCGCAAGACCTATTGCGGGCGGATCGGCGTCGAATACATGCACATCTCCGATCCCGACCAGAAGGCGTGGATCCAGGAGCGCATCGAGCACATCGAGAACCACACCGAGTTCACGGTCGAAGGCCGCAAGATGATCCTGCAGCGGGTCGTCGAGGCCGAGGGGCTGGAGCGCTACCTCGGCGTGAAGTTCGTCGGCACCAAGCGCTTTGGGCTCGACGGCGGAGAGTCACTGATCCCCGGCATCGAGCAGATCCTGAAGCGCGGCGGCCAGCTCGGCGTCCGCGATGTGGTGATCGGCATGCCGCACCGCGGCCGCCTCAACACGCTCGTGCATGTCATGCACAAGAGCTACACCGCGCTGTTCTCCGAATTCCAGGGCCGCTCCTCGCAGCCCGAGGAGATGCGCGGCTCCGGCGACGTGAAGTATCACCTCGGTGCCTCGGCCGATCGCGAGTTCGACGGCAACGTCATCCATCTCTCGCTGGCTCCCAATCCCTCGCATCTCGAGGCGGTGAACCCTGTCGTCCTGGGCAAGGCGCGCGCCAAGGAAGACCAGCGCGGCGACACCGACCGCAGCCAGGTCATGGCGATCCTGATGCATGGCGATGCGGCCTTCGCGGGCCAGGGACTGGTCGCCGAGAGCCTCGATCTCAGCGACCTCGGCGGCTACCGCATCGGCGGCACCATCCATTTCGTGGTCAACAACCAGATCGGCTTCACGACTCTGCCGACCCAGTCGCGCTCCGGTCCCTACTGCACCGAGGTCGCCAAGATCGTGCAGGCGCCGATCCTGCATGTGAACGGCGATGACCCCGAAGCGGTCGTCCACGTCTCGCGCATCGCCACGGAATACCGCCAGCACTTCAAGCGCGACATCGTCATCGACATGTTCTGCTATCGCCGCTACGGGCACAATGAGTCGGACGAGCCGATGTTCACCCAGCCGCACATGTACAAGGAGATCGGCGGCCACAAGACGGTGAAGCAGGTCTACGCCGCGCGGCTGGAGGCCGAAGGCGTGGTGAGCGCGGCCGACGTCGCGACGCTCGATGCCGACCTGCGCCAGAAGCTCGACAAGGCTCTGGAGGCCGCGACCAACTACAAGCCCAACAAGGCCGACTGGCTGGAAGGCAAGTGGACGGGCTTCACGGTCGCGCCGGGCGAAGAGGATCGCAAGGGCGTGACGGCGGTCGATCTCGAGCAGCTCAAG
Source organism: Rhizobium sp. Q54 (assembly GCA_945903635.1). Taxonomy (GTDB): domain Bacteria; phylum Pseudomonadota; class Alphaproteobacteria; order Reyranellales; family Reyranellaceae; genus Reyranella. Next base: position 18,641 of record CAMDOT010000087.1, read on the forward strand.
GTCGTCGGACACGCACTGTCCGAGCCACCCAAGAACTTCGACCTCAACCGCAAGATCACGCGCCAGCTCCTGGAGAAGCGCAAGACGATCGACACCGGCGAGAACATCGACTGGGCGACAGGTGAGGCGCTGGCCTGGGGCACGCTGCTGGCCGAGGGCACACCGGTGCGTCTCAGCGGCCAGGATTCTGGTCGTGGCACCTTCTCGCAACGCCACTCGGTTCTGGTCGACCAGACCACCGAGGCGAAATACATCCCGCTGAACAACGTGGCCCCGGGTCACCAGGCGCACTTCGAAGTCATCGACAGCCCGCTGAACGAAGCGGGCGTCCTGGGCTTCGAATACGGCTACTCGTCGGCCGAGCCCAATGCGCTGGTGCTGTGGGAGGCGCAGTTCGGTGATTTCGCCAACGGCGCGCAGGTCATTATCGACCAGTTCATCTGTTCGGGTGAGAGCAAGTGGCTGCGCATGAACGGCCTCGTGATGCTGCTGCCGCATGGCTATGAGGGGCAGGGGCCGGAGCACAGCTCGGCCCGGCTAGAACGCTATCTGCAGCTCTCGGCCGAGGACAATTGGCAGGTGGTCAATCCGACGACGCCGGCCAACTACTTCCACGCGCTGCGCCGCCAGATGCGCCGGTCCTTCCGCAAGCCGCTGATCGTCATGACGCCGAAGTCGCTGCTGCGGCACAAGGAGTGCGTGTCGACCTTGGCCGATTTCGGACCGGGCTCGTCCTTCAAGCGCATCCTGGCCGAGACCGACCAGCTCGCCGAAGCATCGAAGATCCGCCGCGTCGTGCTGTGCTCGGGCAAGGTCTACTTCGATCTCGTAGCCGAGCGCCGCAAGCGCAAGATCGACGACATCGCCATCCTGCGCATCGAACAACTTTATCCATTCCCGTTCAGCCGGTTGGGCGTACGGCTGTCACAATATCCCAACGCCGAGGTGGTGTGGTGCCAGGAGGAGCCTGAGAACATGGGGGCCTGGCATTTCGCCGATCGCCGCATCGAGCGGGCGCTCGCGGGCGCCAACGTCAAGGCCAAGCGTCCGGTCTATATCGGGCGCGCGGAGGCCGCGTCGCCGGCGACGGGTTCGGCACGCACGCATCTCAAGGAACAGGCCGATCTGGTCGACCGCGCTCTCACGGTTGGTTGAGCGCGGACAGAGAAGGGGTTTTTAGTCATGTCCGTCGAGATCAAGGTCCCGGCCCTGGGTGAATCGGTCACCGAGGCGACCGTCGCCAAGTGGCTGGTGAAGGTGGGCGATGCGGTGGCAATCGACCAGCCGCTGTGTGAACTCGAGACCGACAAGGTTACCGTCGAAGTGAACGCATCGGTGGCCGGCAGCATCGCCGATCTCGCCGTCGAGGAAGGCGCCACTATCCAGGTGGGCGCCGTGCTCTGTCACATCGAGGCGGGAGCAGCTGGGGCCGCAGTTGCTGCACCGAAGCCTGCTGCTGCTCCGGCACCTGTCGCGCCGAAGCCCGTTGCACCTGCAGCGGCTCCCGCACCCGCTCCGGCCGGCGCCAACCTCGCCGCCTCGGGCCCGGCCGCACGCAAGCTCGCTGAGGAGAAGAGCCTTCCGGCCGCCGCCATCCAGCCCACCGGCAAGGATGGCCGCGCCACCAAGGAAGACGTGCTGGCTGCGATCGCGTCGGTGCCGGCGCCGAGCGTTGCTGCCGCCAAGCCCGCCGTTCCGGGTCCAGGGTCCAGTGGCCCGCGCGCGCGCGGCGACCGCGAGGAGCGGGTGCGGATGACGCGCCTGCGCCGCACCATCGCCAACCGTCTCAAGGAGGCGCAGAACACCGCGGCCATGCTCACCACCTTCAACGAGGTGGACATGACCAACGTGATGGCGCTGCGCGAGCGGCTGAAGGAGGATTTCGAGAAGAAGCACGGCGCGCGGCTGGGCTTCATGTCCTTCTTCGTAAAAGCCTGCATCGCGGCGCTGAAGGAACTGCCGTCGGTCAATGCCGAGATCGAGGGCGATGAGCTGGTCTACAAGAACTACTACGACATCGGCGTCGCCGTCGGCACGCCGCAGGGCCTGGTGGTGCCGGTACTGCGCGATGCCGACGTGCTCGACTTTGCCGGCATCGAGAAGGGCATCGGCGAGCTCGGGCGCAAGGCGCGCGACGGCAAGCTCTCGATCGCCGACCTGACGGGCGGCACCTTCACCATCTCCAATGGTGGCGTCTACGGCTCGCTGATGTCGACGCCGATCCTCAATCCGCCGCAGTCGGCCATCCTCGGCATGCACAAGATCCAGCAGCGCCCCATGATCGTGGGCGGCGAGATCAAGGCGCGGCCGATGATGTATCTCGCCATGTCGTACGACCACCGCATCATCGACGGCCGCGAGGCCGTGCTGTTCCTGGTGCGGGTCAAGGAATGCATCGAAGATCCCGAGCGGTTGCTGCTCGGCGTGTGAGGACGGCGTCATGGCCAACGAGACATTCGACCTCGTCGTGATCGGCGCCGGACCCGGCGGCTATGTGGCGGCGATCCGCGCCGCCCAGCTCGGCATGAAGGTGGCGGTCGTCGAGAAGAACGCGACCTTGGGTGGCACGTGCCTCAACGTCGGCTGCATCCCGTCCAAGGCGCTGCTGCAGTCTTCGCATCTTTTCGAGGAGGTGGGTCACGACCTGGCCGCGCACGGCATCGTGGTCGCTGCCCCGACGCTCGACTTCGCGCAGTTGATGAAGCGCAAGGGCGAGGTGGTGGGCGCCACCACCAAGGGCATCGAATTCCTGTTCAAGAAGAACAAGATTACTTGGCTACAAGGTGTGGGCCGCATCGACGCCGCCGGCAAGGTTTCCGTGATCGGTCCCGACGGTGCCGTGAAGGATACGGCCGCGGCAAAGAACATCCTGATCGCCGCCGGTTCGGAGGTGACGTCGCTGCCCGGTGTGACCATCGACGAGAAGAAGATCGTGTCATCCACGGGCGCGCTCGAGTTGACCGAAGTGCCGAAGCATCTCGTCGTGGTCGGCGCCGGCATCATCGGCCTCGAACTGGGCTCGGTGTGGCGCCGGCTCGGCTCGGATGTGACGGTCGTCGAATTCCTCGACCGCATCTGCCCGGGCATCGACGATGAGATCACCAAGTTCTTCCAGCGCGCGCTCACCAAGCAGGGGCTGAAGTTCAAGCTGGGCTCGAAGGTGACCAAGGCCGAGACCACCGATACGGGCGTCACCCTCACCGTCGAGCCTTCGAAGGGCGGGACGGCGGAAACGCTGCAGGCCGACGTCGTGCTGGTGGCCATCGGCCGCCGTCCCTACGTGGCGGGCCTCGGCCTCGACAAGGTGGGCGTGAAACTCACCGAGCGCGGCCGCATCGCCGTCGACGCGCATTTCCAGACGTCCGTGCCCGGCATCTATGCCATCGGCGACGTGATCGACGGGCCGATGCTGGCGCACAAGGCGAGCGAGGACGGCATCGCCTGCGTCGAAACGCTGGCCGGCCAGAAGGGCCATGTGAACTGGGATCTGGTGCCGTCGGTCGTCTACACCCAGCCCGAGGTCGCCTGGGTCGGCAAGACCGAGGAACAACTCAAGGCCGCGGGCGTTGCCTACAAGATCGGCAAATATCCTTTCACCGCCGATCCGCGCAGCCGCGCGAATGCGGCGACGGAGGGTTTCGTGAAAGTGCTGGCCGACAAGACCACCGACCGCGTGCTGGGCGTGCACATCTTCGGCGCCGAGGCCGGCACCATGATCGGCGAGGCGGCGCTGGCCATGGAATTCGCCGCGTCGGCCGAGGACATCGGCCGCGTCTGTCACGCCCATCCGACCGTCAACGAGGCGCTCAAGGAAGCGGCGTTGGCGGCCTGGGAAAAGCCGATCCACCTCTAGGCCCATCATGCGCAAGCCGCTGATGGCACTGGCGATCGCGGCCTGCCTCGTGATGTCGGTGGTGGGCGGCTTGCTGCCGATCCTGCAGGGCTGGATCTTCTTCGTGATCGCCCTCTACCTGCTCGCCACCGAATTCGAGACCGGCCGGATCTGGGTGAAGAAGGCCCGGGGGCGCTGGCCGATCCTCAATCGCTGGATCGTCCAGGCGCGTGACCACAGGTGGGCGCCGAGTCACCTCAAGGAATTTGAGGACATCACCGACCCGACCAAGTGACCTCCGGCCCGATTTGGCGCTATAATTCGCCAACCGTATGGAGGAATTGCCATGGATAAGCCGGTCACACCGCGCGGCATCAATCACCTCGTGCTCAACGTCCGCGACCTCGAGGAGTCGCACCGCTTCTGGACGGAGGTCGTGGGTTTCAAGCAGGTGGGCGAACTGACGCCGACGGAAACGCGTCCCAATCCACCCAAGATGCGCTTCTACTCGGGCGTCCGAGAGGACGGCACCAGCCATCACCACGATGTCGCCCTGGTCGAGAACCGCGACCTACCGGCGCCGCCCAAGGACTGGGCGATGTTCGGCATGCCGGTGGCGGTCAACCACATCGCCATCACCATGCCGAGCCGCGAGGCCTGGCTGGAGCACCTCACCTACCTGCAGAACAAGGGCGTGAAGTTCGACCGCCGCGTCGAGCACGGCATGACCCACAGCCTCTACATCCACGATCCCAACGGCTACGGCGTCGAGTTCGTCTACGACCTGCCGAAGGAAGTCTGGCAGGGCGACGACAACGCCGCGCTCAATTTCGTGAAGATCCTGCCGACCGAGGGAGCCGAGGCGCTCGACGACCGCGCGCAGGGCGTCCCGACCTTCGGTGAGAGCGCGCGCGCGGCGACCTGAACCAATAAACCTCACCCTGAGGAGCGGTCCGAAGGGACGCGTCTCGAAGGGTTGCAACAGCATGACTGGTCCCACCCTTCGAGACGGCGCTTCGCGCCTCCTCAGGGTGAGGTTTATACCAGGTCGCGCTTTGTGTGACTCTTGGGGGCTTTTCAACGGGACTGAACTTCGATTCGATGGGCTGATTCGGA
>CAMDOT010000088.1 GCA_945903635.1 Rhizobium sp. Q54
GAGCCTCCGGCTCGCTCATGATCATGAGCGAGCCGGAGGCTCGCGGTCCGGATGAGCATGAGATGTGTGCTCCTGCTCAGGCGATATCGAAGACCGCGGGAAAATGCTCGGGCTTCACGTGGCGCGCGGCGATTTCGCGGCCGATCTCGATCAGCGTATCGACGCCGCGCGGATCGTCCATCTTCTGGATCCGCATCACCTGGTCGGGCGTGATCGTGATGCCCAGGCGTTCGAGCAGCCAGTCGATCTCGAGCTGGCCGTCGTAGCGCACATAATGCAGCAGCGGCTGGTGCGTCATGCGGTCGTCGGCGAGATCTCCGACCTCGCTGTCGATGCGGCGCGGCGTCGGCGTGTCCGACGCCCACTGCAGCAGGAGTTGAACCAGCCGGCTGCCGTCGTCGATCATCGAGGTGAGCGCATTGACCGCCTGGAAGACCGATGGCGTGTAGCGCAGGCGCTCGACGCTGTGGCGTTGCCGGAAGAAGCCCGTGCCGACCGAGGCCAGAAACAGGCGTTCATGGCCGAGCGGCCAGCCGATGTTATAGCCCTTCAGGCTGGCCAGCATGAGGAGGTGCAGCGACGGATTGTTGTGCGGGCTCACGCCGCCGTCGACGAAGGCGCCGAGCTCCTGGTTGGCCACCTTGATGAACTCGGGCCGGAAGAAGGTCGGCGCCGCGGTGCTGGCGAGAATGGCCGACGAGAGCGGAATGTCGCCGTTGGCCATGTGGGTGCCATCCGTCGTCGACGGTGCAAAGAATTGTCCGCGCGGATTGTTGTGCAGGACCCAGATGCTGCCGTTGTCGGCGCGCTTGGTGACGATCGCCAGGCCCGTCCTGATCTTGTCCGACCCCAGCGTGACGTCGCCGATGATTTCCCTGAGGACCGCCGCCAGGGGGCCGCGCGAAAACCGCGGGCCGAAGATGCCGAAGCTCCAGGGCGGGCGCTTGAAGACCCGCGAGGACAGGTTCTTGTAGAGCGCCAGCAGTTCCTCTGCCGAGAGGCCCAGTGCCAGGCCCGACGCGATGATCGATCCGGTCGAGGTGCCGCCGATCAGGTCGAAGTAGTCGCAGAGCCGGAAGGTGTCGGGCGCGGGCGACCGCGCGCGGAGAATGGCCTCCATCCGTTCGAGGATGGCCAGCGTCAGGATCCCGCGAACGCCGCCGCCGTCGAGCGCCAGGATGCGCTTGGGACCCGGCGAGAAGAGGTGTTGCTCGACCGCTGACATGTCGTTCCCCCGAACCGCCACTCCCCCGAACCGTTGTCTGGCCGGTGCCTTGGGGCCACCCATACCAGACGAGCCGCCCAGGCCCCGCACGGAATCCGGCTCGCATTGCCAGTGAAGCTGGGGCAGCGAAGCCGGCCGACCCGGCGAATAGCGCGGTTCGGGCCTTCGCAAGCACGGCGCTTCCCACTACGCTCCGCCCAGGCTCCGGCACCAGGGACGCCTCGACAGAAGTGGCACCTCGATGTCGCAATCGATCCGGATCTTCATCTCTTCGCCCGGCGACGTCGCCGACGAGAGACGACGCGCCGCCCTGGTGATCGGCCGCCTCAGGCGCGAGTTCGGCAACTTCTTCGACCTCACGCCGGTGCTCTGGGAATACGAGCCGATGCTGAGTTCGGGGCATTTCCAGGACATCATCGAGCCGCCCTCCGACGTCGACATCATGGTGCTGATCCTGTGGTCGCGGCTGGGCACGCCGCTGCCCGAGCGCACCGCCAAGCGCGAATATCGCGGGATGGACGGCCGCGCGCCGGTGACCGGCACGGAATGGGAATTCGAACAGGCCCTCGAAGCCCAGCAGCTGCGCGACGGCGTGCCGGCGCTGCTGGTCTATCGCAAGTTCACCGACGGCTTCGCCCGCTTCAGCCGGGCCGACCAGCTCGACCAGATCAAGCTGCAATGGGAGTCCCTGCAAAGCTTCTGGGAGCGCCACTTCGAAGGGCCCGACGGCTTCAAGGCGGCCTTCAATCGCTTCACCGACCTCGACGAGTTCGAGACGCAACTCGAGGCGCATCTGCGCGAGCTTCTGAAGCGCCGCCTGCCGCCGCGCCAGTTGCGGCGGTCCCAGGCGCGCGAGGGCGAACGCATCGACTGGTGGGCAGGCTCGCCCTATCGCGGCCTGCAGGTCTTCGACATGGCGCACGCCGCGGTGTTCTTCGGCCGCGAGCGCGCCGAGCGCGAGATCACCGAGGCGCTGGTGCGCCGCGCCGGCACGCTCGATGGTGGCGGCAAGGCCTTCGTGCTGGTCCTCGGCGCCAGCGGATCGGGCAAGTCCTCGCTGGTCCGCGCCGGCCTGCTGCCCGACGTGATGACGCCCGGCGTGGTGAGCGGCGTCACGAGCTGGCGCCATGCCATCGTCCATCCGGCCGAACTCGTGCCCGATCCGGCGCTCGGCCTTGCCGCCGCTTTCGCGCGCGACGGCGCGCTCCCCGAACTCGCCGTACTCGGCTACACCGACGAGGAGTTCGCCGAGACGCTGCGCGGCAGTCCCGGCCTGCTGCGTCCGCCGCTGCGCGCGGCCCTGGAGAAAGCAGCCGCCGCCGATCCGCTGGCCGGCGCCGGCGGCCTCCCGCAGGCACGCCTCATTGTCGTGCTCGACCAGCTAGAAGTGCTCTTCACGTCGAGCGCCATCACCGCCGAACAACGCCGTGCCTTCGCGACCATGATCTCCAACCTCGCCCAATGCGGGCTGGTCTGGGTGGTTGCCACGATGCGCAGCGACTTCTTCCATCGCCTGGCCGAAACACCTGAATTGAACGAACTCGCCGCAGGACTCGGGCAATACCAGCTTGCGCATCCGACGGCGGCCGAACTCGACCTCATCATCTGCCGCCCGGCCGAGGCGGCCGGTCTCGCTTTCGAGGAGGAGGCCAACGACGGCGTGAGCCTGGCCGCCACCATCCGCGAGGCCGCCGCGCGCGATCCCGCGTCGCTGCCGCTGCTCTCCTTCCTGCTCGATGAACTCTACCGCCGCGACGTCGAGCGGGACGGCGGCAACATGCTGACCTATGCCAGCTACCGGACTCTCGGCATGCTCGAAGGCGCGATCGCCCGCCATGCCGACGAGCTCGCCACCGGCTTGCCGGCCGAGCTCGCCGCCGCCCTCGACCCGCTGCTGCTGTCGCTGGTCCAGGTCGACGAAATCTCGGGCACGACGACGGCGCGCCTGATCAAGCAGGCCATCATCGTCGACCCGCTCCAGCAGGAAGTCGCCGACCGCCTGGTCGCCGGCCGCCTGGCCGTCGCCGACGATCCCGGCGACGGCAGGACGCTCCAGCTGGCGCACGAGGCGCTGCTTGGCCACTGGCCCAGGCTCGCCCGGCTGATCGAGGAGCATCGCGACTTCCTGATCGTGCGCCGCCGCCTGCAGGCCGACGCCGCCAACTGGCAACGCAACGCCCGCGACCCGGAACTGCTGTTGCCGCCGGGACGGCGGCTGGCCGAGGCCGAGGACACGCTCGCCCGCCGGCGCGCCGATCTCGAGCCGGAGATCGTGGCCTATGTCGAAGCCTCGACAAGCGCTGAGCAGGAACGGCAGGCGCATCTGCATGCCGAACAACAACGGGCCCTGCGGGAGAAACTTGCCCGCAGCCGCCGCTTCGCGGCGGTCGTGTCGGTGTTCTTCCTGCTTTCCGTCGTGGCCGGCATCTACGCCTGGCAACAACGCGAGGCGGCGACGGTGGCGTTCCAGGAGGCTGAGCACAATTACCAGGCTGCTGTCGACCAGTCGGTCGGCAGCGTGCGCACCTTCGTCGACAGCTACGGCGACGGCGAGATTTCCAACAAGATGATGAAGCTGCTGATCGACCAGGCACAAAAGACGCTTGGCAGTCTTCCCCGCGACTCGGACGAGATGCTGGCGGCGCGCACGGAACTCTTTGACGTGCTGAGCACGGCCAACTGGTCGCTTGGGGACTACGGGGAGGCGGAGCGTTTCGCCCGCGCTGGAATCGCCGCAGCCGATGCATTGGTGAAGAAAGATCCGACGCGAGTCCAATGGGTAAGACTGCAGGCTTCCGGCCATGGCCGACTGAGCGACGCACTGCGGCGCAAAGGCGATCCGGCGGCCGCCGCCGACGAAGCCAGGATCGCCATAGGACTATGCGAGGCGTTGTTGACGACGCGGCCCGGCGACCGGGGCGCACAGAACGACCTGATCGACAACTACGAGCGGGCTGGCCTCGCCTTGTCGACGGTCGGCCGGCCGAAAGAAGCGGCGGATTACTTTCAGCGGTGGATCAGGCTCGCCGAGGACCTTGTCTCCCGGCATCCCGACAACGCGGCGTGGCGGCGCAGCCTGGCGAACGCCCATCAGGACCTGGGCGACGCGCTGATGCAGCAGCGCAACTATGCCGAGGCGATCCGCTCATATGGCACTTCCATCGCCGGTCTCGAGAAACTGCGCGCCGAAGACCCGAAGAACATGCGGTATCTCCACAAGCATGCCATCTCGCAGGTAAGGCTGGGCGATGTCATGCTGGCCGAGGGCCGGCCCGACGACGCCCTCGCGGAATTTCAAGCAGCCAACCAGCTTGCCGCCAGGCTGCTGCGCGAGGAGCCTGCGAACTTCCAATGGCATATGTTCCTCGCCGACACCCACCAGCGGCTGGGCGAAGCGCTGCTCGAGAGCGGGAGGCTCGACAAGGCGGCGGCCGAGTTCCGCACCTATCGCGAATTGATCACCCAGGCCCGCGAACGCCGCGCCAATACCGCGACACTGTTCGGTCTCTCCAACGCCTATCAGAAGATGGGTGATGTCCTGCTCGCAACGGGAGAGCTCGATAGCGCCGCGGCGGCTTATCTCAAGAGCCTCGAGCTGGCGCTGGCTCTCAATCGTGAGCGGCCGGCGCGTCCGGAGTGGGACAAAAACCTCGCGATGACCCATCATCGGCTGGGCACGATGCTTCGGCGGCAGGGTGATACGACGAGGGCGCGCGATCACTTCAAGCGATGCGCCGAGGTCGACTTCAATGCATTTGCCTGGGCGCCGCGGTCGAGGACGCCTCCCGATGTGACGGCCGACTGCCGCCGCCAGGCCTCCGAACCCTAGTCGACTACTTCTTGCCGCTGCCGGCGGGGGCCTGTTCCTGACTGTACGACGTCTGCGCTCCGACGAGCATGGCGCCGCCCAGGCCGACGGCGATGACCAGTGCGAGAATGATATTCTTCATTTGAATTTCCCTCCCCAGGGAACTTTGCGGAAACCCAACACCTTTCCGCGGTCCCAAGGCCGGGCGGGTGACCGGGCACTGTCAAGGACGGGCGGTTTTTTGCGGCCCGTGACCACGGCGTGATACGAGACGGACACATGCCTGTCCGGGTGAAAACCCTCTCTTTCGATCGCAGTCTGTATGCAATCGCAGCCGGGCTGATCGCCTTTGCCTTGGCCATGGCGTCGGGCAACGCACTTCTGCAGGACCCCGACGTCTTCTCCCATCTTGCCGTCGGGCGCTGGATTCTCGCGCACCGCGTCGTGCCTGACCACGATGTCTTCTCCCATTCGATGCCGGGCACGCCCTGGATCGCGCACGAATGGCTGAGCGAGGTCCTCATGGCCTGGTTGTTCGCGGCCTTCGGATGGGCAGGCCTCGTGGTCGCAGCCGGCCTGTGTTTTGCCACGGCAATGGCGTTGCTGACCGCGGCGCTGCTGCGCTGGCTTGAGCCCTTGCCGACCGCTGTCGCCGTTGCCGTCGCCATCGCGATGTGTTTTCCGCACCTGCTCGCGCGCCCGCATGTCGTCAGCTATCCGTTCCTCGTTGGCTGGACCATCGTGCTGGTCGCGGCCCGGGACGCAGAGCGCGCGCCGTCTCTTTGGTGGGCCCTGCTGATGCTGGCGTGGGCCAATGTCCATGGCAGCTTCCTCTTCGGCCTCGTTCTCGCCGCCCTGTTTGCCGCCGAAGCAGCTTTCGCGGCGACGGACGTCCGCGCCACGCTTCGCGCCTTGCGTGCGTGGCTGCCATTCTGCCTGCTGGCGCTCGGTGCTGCGCTGGTCACACCCCATACGATCGACGGCCTGACCTACCCCATCCAGCACGCGCGTCTCGACTATGTGCTGTCGTGGATCAACGAATGGCAGAGTCCGAACATGCAGCAGCTCCAGCCGATCGAGGCGTGGATCCTGCTGGTCCTTCTGGGCGCTCTCTTCCTCGGATGGCGCCTGCCGATCACGCGCATCGCCATGTTGCTGCTGCTGCTCCATATGGCGTTGAAGCACCAGCGGCACGGCGAGCTCCTCGGTCTGCTGGCGCCGCTGCTGGCCGCGCCGGCGCTGGCGCCACAGCTTCGCCGCGGGCCCCGGATCATGCCGGCCTTTCCATCGCTCGCGGCGGGCGCCGCGCTGGTCGCAGCGATCGCGGCGCTCTGGAGCCTGCCGCGCATCGGCATCGCGCAGGACTATGCGCCCGTCGCGGCGCTTCGCGCCGCCGATGAAGCCAACCTCGCGGGACCTGTCTTCAACGACTACGGTTTCGGCGGCTATCTGATGTTCGTCGGCCGCCCGGTCTTCATCGATGGCCGCCTCGACATGTACGGCGACGATCTTCTGCGAAGCTTCAACGACACGACGAACCTGCCGCGGCTGCTCGACGACCGTCGCGTCGAGTGGACCCTGCTTCGTCCGAGCAGTCCCCATCTGGCACTGCTCGATCGGCTGGCCGGCTGGCGCCGGCTCTATTCGGACGACACCGCCGTGGTTCATGTCCGCACGGGCGACGCCGCCGGAAGCGGCAAGCGCTGACGCCCATCCCCGGTCAGAGCGCGTCGAGATGACTGGTGTCGTTGATGCAGGCGACGCGGACGTCTCCCGCGGCGAAGACCTCGAGGACATTCAGCGTGCAGGGGTCCTGCGACAGCCGCCAGTAGGCCGACAGCGGCTGGTCGATGAGTTGCAGCAGCAGCGCGCGGTTGACGCTGTCGTGGCCGACCAGGACGACGGTGTCGTTGGGATGCTGCGTCAGCACCAGACGGAGCGCGTCGGCCGTACGCGCCACCACGTCCTGCAGCGACTCGCCGCCGGGAAAACGCACGAGATGCGGCGTCTCACGCCACAGCCGATAGGCCTCCGGAGTCTCGGCCTTGACCTCTTCATGCGTGCGCATCTGCCAGGCGCCGTAATCGATGTCGCCCAACCCCTCATGCACCGATGCGGCGATCCCGCAGGCCGCGGCGATCTTGCCGCCGGTCACAACACAGCGCTGCAGCGGGCTCGTATAGACGGCGACCGGTTTCCAGTGCGCAGCAATGCGCCGGGCGAGCGCGTCGACCTGGGCGAGGCCGTGATCAGTCAGTGGCAATTCGGCCCGGCCGCGAAAGCGCGCGGGGTGGATGCCGTCGACATGGCCGTGACGAGTGAGGAGGATCTTGGTCATGGCCCCAGTCTAACCACTGTTGCCCGTCTGCCACACGCAGGAACACCCGCTCTCGTGCCGGCAACTTGGCGTCCGTCGTGCCGTTCTCCCCGGGCACGTTCCACATCCAGGCATTAACCCTCAGGGGAAAATCAGATGAAAAAGGCTCTATTGGCTGCCGTTGCAGTCCTCGTTCTGCCCGCGGCCGTCCAGGCCCAATCCATGTTCACACCCGGCACGTCCAATCCCGGCGTTTACATCGGGATCGAAGGCGGCGGCAACTGGCTGCTCAACAGCAACAACTACAACATGGATATCGGCTACGCGGCCGGTGGCGTTGTCGGCTATGACTTCGTCGGTCCTCGCGTCGAGTTGGAAGGCGTGTTCCGCAGTAACAACGGTCGCGGCACCGCCAACTTCGGCAACGTGTTCAGCAACGTGAGCGGCCGCATCGAACAGCTCAGCGTGATGGCCAACCTGCTCTACGACTTCGCGCCCGGGGCCACGATCACGCCTTATGTCGGCGCCGGCGTCGGCATCGCCTTCGCCGATGCCGCGATCAACGGCTGCTCGCTGTGCAGCACCCAGTTCGCCTACCAGGGCATCGTCGGTCTCGGCTGGAACGTCGACAAGAGCTTCCGAATCAACCTGGACGGCCGCTACTACGGCACGACCAATCCGCCCGCCTACCAGAACAACAACATCTCCGCGATGCTGAGCCTCACCTACAAGTTCGGCCAGCCGGAAGCCACGCCGGCGCCCGTGCCGGTCGCGGCGGCCGTGGCGCCGCCGTCGTTCATGGTGTTCTTCGACTGGGACCGCTCGAACCTGTCGGCCCAGGCGCTCGGCACGATCAAGCAGGCGGCTGATGCCTACAAGGCCAAGGGCAATGCCCGCATCACGGCGACCGGCCATACCGACACGTCGGGTCCGGAAGCCTACAACATGGCGCTGTCGCTGCGCCGCGCGAACACCGTCAAGGACGCACTCGTCCAGAATGGCGTGCCCGCCACCGTGATCGCCGTGGTCGGCCGCGGCGAACAGGGCCTGCTGGTCCAGACCGGCGACGGCGTCCGCGAGCCGCAGAACCGCCGCGTCGAGATCGTCGTTCAGTAAAGCAGGATCGGACGAACAGAGCGCGGGCGGCTTTTCAGGCCGCCCGCTTTTGTGCCCACGTTACTTGCCGATGCAGAAGTCGCGGAAGATGACGTCCAGCAATTCCTCGACCCGCACCGTGCCCGTGATGCGGCCGATGGCGCGCAGCGCGAGGCGCAGGTCCTCGGCGGCAAGTGCGATCTCCGGGGCCTCCAGGGCGCGGCCGAGCGAAGCATGGGCCTCGGCCAGCGCCTCGCGATGACGTGCCCGGGTGAGCGGTGGCGCGCCTGCTCCTTCGTCCATCAGCAAGCCAGCCGAGTGTTCCAGTCGCGCCAGCAGGTCGGGCAGGCCGGCGCCGCTCCTGGCCGATAGCGGCACCACGCCGGCCGCTTCAGCTGCGGCGAGATCGATCTTGTTCAGCACCACGATGTCGCGCGCCGGATCCCAGTTTTCGGTCGCGGCCACGATCATGCGCAGCGCCGTCTTCCAATCGTCGGACGCATCGAGCACCAGCAGGCGAAGGTCGGCCGTGGCGGCACGCGCCCGGGCGCGGCGCACGCCTTCCTGCTCGATCGCATCGGCCGACTCGCGCAGGCCAGCGGTGTCGGCCAGCACCACCGGCCAGCCGCCGAGATCGAGATGCACTTCGATGACGTCGCGCGTCGTGCCGGCGGTTTCCGAGACGATGGCGGCGTCGCGGCGCGCCAGGAGATTGAGCAGAGAGGATTTGCCGGCGTTGGGCGGACCGATGATGGCGATGTGCAATCCGTCGCGCAGCCGCTCGCCGCGGCGGTCGGCGAGATGGGCGCCGATGCCGGCCTGCAGTTCCGTGATGCCGTCGCGCACGCCCTGGTCGAGGCCGGGCGGCAGATCCTCGTCGGGAAAATCGATCGCCGCCTCGAGATGGGCGAGCGTGCCGAGGCCAAGCGTCCGCCACGCCTTGTAAAGCCTGTGCAGCGCGCCATCCATCTGCTGCAGGGCGAGGCGCCGCTGCTGTTCGGTTTCGGCCGCGACCAGGTCGGCAATGCCCTCGGCTTCGGTGAGGTCGAGCTTGCCGTGCTCGAAGGCGCGGCGCGTGAATTCGCCGGGTTCGGCCAGGCGGCAGATTCCAAGCCGCCGGATGGCCTCCAGGGCCGCGCCCACGACGGCGCGGCCGCCGTGCAGATGCAGCTCGGCCATCGGCTCGCCGGTCTCGGTGTGAGGCGCCTCGAACCATACCGCGAGGCCGCGGTCGATCGCCTCGCCACTCAGAGGATCGTACAGCGTGCGCAGGACCAGGCGGCGGGGCGGCGGCAACACGGGCTCGCGCGCCGACCGGCCGCGCGCGAAGGCGCCCGGCTCGGTGAGGAAGACCAGGGCGTCGGCCGCCCGTGGACCGCTCAGCCGGATGATCGAGAGCGCCCCCGGATGCGCCCGCGAGGGCCGAGGCGTGCCCAGGGCGTAGATCGTGGCGCCGTCCATCTAGGTCCGCTTTTGCGGCGGGCGGGCCGGCGCCGGCGCGGCGGGCGGCGGCCTCGCCATCACCTTGTCGGCAATCTTCTCGTAGAGGGCTTCGGGGATCAGCCTACGCTCGACCAGCTCGGTCTTGGCCTTGAACGGCCGCGCCCGAATGATGGCATCGGCCCGCACCTCGCCGATACCGTCGAGCGTCATCAGGTCGTCGCGGCTCGCGTTGTTGAGGTCGATCAGGCTCGAGGCGGGCGGAGGTACTGCGCGCGTCTGCGCGACGGCGCCCGACGCCCCAAGCAGAAGCGCGATGCCCGACAGAAAGATCCGCCGCCTCATGCAGCCGGCGCAACTTGGACGCGCCGGGCGATCTCACGGCCTCGGTCCCGCTCGACAACGGCAATGTCATACTGGCCCTGCAAATCCATCCAGAATTGTGGCCGGTTGCCGAAATATCGCCCGAGCCGAACCGCCGTGTCGGCACTGATCGACCGGCGGCCGTTCAGAATATCGGTGACGCGGCCGGATGGCACGCCGATCGCCAGCGCCAGGCGATTAGCGCTCAAGGCGCGGCTGGTTAGCTCGCGCTTCAGGAGACGGCCCGGATGGGCAATGGGAGGCATGGAACTCATCCTTTGTGGTAGTCGACGATCTCGACGTTGTGGGCGTCGCCGCGATGAAACTCGAAGCAGATTCGCCAGCGCGCATTGACGTTGATCGCCCACTGACCCCGGCGGTCACCCTTCAGCCGATGCAGCCCGAGACTGTTGAGTGCTCCGAGATCGGTCGGCGCCCGCGCCACGTTGAGTGCGAGCAGCAGATCGATGGCGACATCGAAATCCAGCCCCCTGAACCGGTTGGGTTTTTCGCCCTCCCACACCTTGCGGCTCGCGCTGTTGGTCCAGGAGCGGATCACGGCAGAAACGTACTACGCGGCGCGTTGAAAAACAAGATTGAGCAGACCGCGACTATCTCACGATCTCGTCCCAAGCGGGACTGGCCACGCGGGAGTGGGACGCTGGGCAAAGGGCACTTTCCAGCGCTGGCAGTTCGACCGGTCGATCAGCTCGGCCGGCACCATGATCTCGGGCGGCACGGGCTCGCCCGCGAGGTGCCGCAGCGCCGCCTGGGTGGCGATGGCGGCGATGTTGAAGGCGCTGAAATCGACGCTGGCCAGCATGCGGCCGTGCTCGATGTGCTCGATTGCGGCAGGCAGGCCGTTGACACCCACCACCTTGGCTGTCCGTCCGGCGTCGGCCAGCGCTTCGAGGGCGCCGAAGGCCATGACGTCGTTGGCGCACCAGACGCCGTCGATGCGCGGATGGGCTTTCAGCAACTCGGCCATCGCCGTACGCGCCGGCGGCGCCATGAGATAACCGACGCGCGAATCCAGCAGTTCGATGCCGGGATGCTCCGCGAGGGCGCGTTTCAGCCCGACGGTGCGGTCGCGGGCGGTGGGGGCGCTCGGCGTGCCGTCGAGGGCGACGATGCCGCCTTTCCCGCCCAGGCCCCCCGAGCCAGAGATCAGCGCATTCGCGGCGGTGTAGCCAACACCCACGTCGTCGGAGCCGACGAAGGTGAGCGCCTGGCCCTTCATGCGGTTGATGATCAGCACCACCGGGATGCCCGCCGCGGCGAAGCGCGCCAGATCCTCCGCCATCGCCACGTCGTCGGTCGGATTGAGCAGAACGGCATCGGGACGGAGCGCCAGCGCCTCGCTCACCAGGGCCTTCTGCTGGCCGACATGGTCGGGCGTCTCCGGCACGTAGTGGATAGTGCGGGCGCCGGCTTCAGCGGCCACCCGGTCGGCCACCAGCCGGGCGGCGTCATAGGCCGGATTGACCCGGTTCTTGGTGAAGACGGCGAGGGTCAGGGGTCGGGTCATTGTCTTTCCGGGTCGTGGAAACCGCCGCCAGCCTGTAGTATCCGGCGCCCATGGCCAAGCCCTATGACCACATCCCCGACCGCCGCAAGATCGTGCGTCGCCGTGCGCTCGAAGAGGCGTTGGCCGCCTTGGTCGAGGATCTGCCCTCGGGCGGAGAACCGCCCCGGCCGGCCGTGCTGGCGGCGCTGCGCGACGGGTTGGCCAAGGGCCGGGCCGAAATCCGTCGCCGCTTCGAGGCGGCGGGCCCGCTGCACAACGACGGCCCGGCCGTGCTGGCGGCCACCTCCTACCTGATGGACCAGATCGTCCGGGTCCTGTTCGATTTCGCCGACCGCTACGCCTATCCCGCGGCCAACCCCAGCACCGCCGAGCGGCTGGGCGTGGTGGCGACCGGCGGCTACGGCCGTGGCGAGCTGGCGCCGCTTTCCGACATCGATCTCCTGTTCCTGCGTCCCTACAAGCAGACGCCGCGCGGCGAGCAGATCGTCGAGTTCATGCTCTACCTGCTGTGGGACCTCGGCCTGAAAGTCGGCCACGCCACCCGCACCGTGGGCGAGAGCCTGCGCTATGCCGAGAACGACCAGACCATCCGCACGGCGCTGCTCGAGATGCGCTACCTGTGGGGCGACCGCGAACTCTACGACGAGCTGCACAAGGGCTTCGCGCAGAAATTCTACACCGGCGACGGCCGCGACTTCGTCGAGGCCAAGCTTGCCGAGCGCGACCAGCGCCATCAGCGCATGGGCGATTCACGCTACGTCGTCGAGCCCAACGTCAAGGAGGGCAAGGGCGGGCTGCGCGATCTTCACCTGCTGTTCTGGATCGCCAAGTACCTCTATCGCGTGAGCGAGCCCGCCGATCTCGTGGCCAAGGGCGTGCTGACCAAGGAGGAAGCGCGCCTGTTCGAGCGCGCCGAGCGCTTCCTCACGACAGTGCGCTGCCACATCCATTACCTGACGGGCCGCGCCGACGACCGGCTGTCGTTCGACCTGCAGCGCGAGATCGCCGAGCGGCTGGGCTACCAGGACCGTCCGGGCAGCCGCGGCGTCGAGCGCTTCACCAAGCACTACTATCTTCACGCCAAGACGGTGGGCGATCTCACGCGCATCTTCGTGGCCGCCCTGGAAGACAGCCACAAGCGCAAGCCCAGGCTCGCCGCTCTCTGGCAGACACTGCGGCCGCGTCAGCTCGACGGTTTCAAGCTCGATGGCGAGCGCCTGGCCGTCGCCTCGCCCGATACCTTCGCCAAGGATCCGGTGGCGATCCTGCGGCTGTTCCACGTCGCCCAGGAGAACGACCTCGACATCCATCCGGCGACGCTGCGGCTCATCACCCAGAACATCCGGCTGGTCGACCGGCTGCGCGCCGATGCCGAGGCCAACCGCCTGTTCATGGAGATGATGACGTCGCGGCACGATCCGGAGACGACGCTGCGGCGGCTCAACGAGGCCGGCGTGTTCGGCCGCTTCATTCCCGACTTCGGCCGCGTCGTGGCCCAAACGCAGCACGACATGTATCACACCTACACTGTCGACGAGCACACGATCCGCGCCATTGGCATCCTGTCGCGCATCGAGTCGGGCGAGTTGAAGGAAGACCATCCGCTGTCGGCCGACGTGGTGCACAAGATCCTGTCGCGGCCGGTGCTCTATCTCTCGGTGCTGCTGCACGACATCGCCAAGGGCCGCGGCGGCGATCATTCGGTGCTGGGCGCCGACGTCGCGATGCAGGTCGGGCCGCGGCTCGGCCTCAGCGCCGCCGAGACCGAAACCGTGGCCTGGCTGGTGCGCTATCACCTCGCCATGTCGGGCACCGCCTTCCAGCGCGACCTGATGGATCCCAAGACCATCGAGAGCTTCGCCGGCCTGGTGCAATCGCCGGAGCGGCTGCGGCTCCTGCTGGTGCTGACGGTGTGCGACATCCGCGCTGTCGGCCCCAACGTGTGGAACGGCTGGAAGGCGGCCCTTCTGCGCCAACTCTACAACGCCGCCGAGCAGGTCCTGTCGGGCGGCACGCTGGCCGGCGGGCGCGCCGATCGCATCCGCCAGATCCAGGTCGAGGTCGCCAAGCGCCTGGCGAGCTGGAGCGACAAGGAAAAGGACGAGCATTTCGCGCGCGGCTATGCGCCCTACTGGCTGTCGTTCGATCCCGATTCGCTGGCCCGCCAGGCCGAGCTGGTGCGCGGCGCCGAGCGCGGCCGCCAGCCGCTCGCGATAGAGCACCGCGTCGACGCCGCGCGCTCGGTCACCGAGATCACGATCTACACGCTCGACACCCACGGCCTGTTCGCGCGCCTCGCCGGCGCCATGGCGGTGAGCGGCGCCAACATCGTCGACGCCAAGATTTTTACGCTCGCCAACGGCATGGCGCTCGACACCTTCTGGATCCAGGATCTCGAGGGCAAGCCGTTCGACGATCCGCAGCGCCTGGCGCGGCTGTCCGCCCGCGTCGAGCTGGCGCTTTCCAACCGCCTCAACATCCAGCGCGAGCT
This sequence comes from Rhizobium sp. Q54, assembly GCA_945903635.1. Classification (GTDB taxonomy): domain Bacteria; phylum Pseudomonadota; class Alphaproteobacteria; order Reyranellales; family Reyranellaceae; genus Reyranella. The sequence continues at coordinate 14,268 of CAMDOT010000088.1, forward strand.
CGACCAGCAGCGCAGCTCATGGCCCAAGCGCGACCAGGTTTTCACCGTCGAGCCGCGCGTGCTGATCGACAACAACGCCTCCGACACCTTCACGGTGATCGAGGTCAACGGCCGCGACCGCCCGGGCTTCCTGCACGTCGTCACGCGCGCGCTGACGAGGCTCAACCTGCAGATCGCCTCGGCCCACATCACCACCTACGGCGAGCGCGCCGTCGACGTGTTCTACGTCAAGGACCTGTTCGGCCTAAAAGTCGTGAACCAGGACAAGCTCAAGCAGGTGGCCGAGGCCGTCGAAAAATCCATCCGCACCTTCGACGCGCGCTTCGAGCCGCTGCCGAAGGCTGCCGAATGATCATGTTCCTCTCCCCTGCTTAGGGGAGAGGCTAGGTGAGGGGTGGCAATTGAGCAGCGCGACCATTGTCATCGTTGTGCTTGTCGGTGTTGCCGTAGTCGCCGGCCTGACAATCTATCTTTTGCGTCCGGCCCGCCGGTGGCCTTCATCCAGTGACAGCTCAAAGGACGACTGGGTCGCAACGAGCGCACTTGCCTCGTCAAACCACCATTCACATACCTTCGATGTTGCGCCACCAACGCACACTGATGTGCCATCGCCCGGGGGCGATGCTGGTGGCGGGCATGGACCGTAGCCCCCTCACCTAACCTCTCCCCCTATCGGAGGAGAGGAACATGATGTCATTCCGGCTTATAATTCGCGTCCTTCAGGAGGGCGACGTTGGTTTCGACCTCCTGCTTGATGAAGGCGGCGAACTCCTTGGGGCCGCGGGCGGTCGGCACGATGCCCAAGGACGTCGTTTTGGCGATGAAGGCGGGGTCTTTCGAGACCTCGGCCATGGCCGCAGCAAGCCGATCGACCACGGGGTCGGGCGTATCCTTGGGCGCCCACACGCCGTACCAGGAGCCGATATTGAAGTCCTTCAACCCGACCTCGTCGGTGGTCGGGATGTTTGGTGCCAACGGCGTGCGCTGCTTCGAGGTGACGAACAGGCCGCGCGCCTTGCCCGAGGTGGCGAGCGGCAGCAGCGCCGTCCAGGGATCCATGAAGAGCTGCACGCTGCCGCTCAGCAGGTCGGCATTGGCTGGCGCCGTTCCCTTGTAGAGGATGGTGTCGAGCGGCAGCTTGGTCTTCTTGAGGAATTCCAGGGTCGCTATGTGGCCGGCCGATCCGCCGGACGAGAGGGCGAAGAAGAACTTCTTCGGATCCTTGCGCATGGCGTCCATCGTGCTGGCGTAGTCGGTGCCCGGGACATCGAGGTTGACCAGCAGCACCAGCGGCGCTTCGCCTGCCTGGGCGACGGTGCGAAAGTCAGTCTGCGGATCGTAGGGGCAGGTCGGCATGATGGTCTTGCCGAGCACGAACAGGCTCGCATTGAACAGCAGCGTGTAGCCGTCGGGATCTGCCCGCCGCACCGTGTCCGAACCGAGCGTGCCCGAAGCACCGCCAATGTTCTGGACGATGATGGGCTGACCGAGCTTCTCGGACAGGAACTGTGCCGTGATACGGCCCAACCCGTCGGTGCCACCGCCCGGCGGATAGGGAACGACCATTTTCAGCGGCTTGTTCGGAAACGCCCCCTGTCCAAATGCCGGAGCCGTAAGCAGCGAGGCGCCGGCGACGCCGAGGATGGTTCTTCTCTTGATCATGGCTGCACCGAGACCGAGGACGCGCAGGCCTTGCCACCGGTGGCTTCGCAGATCGTGCGCAGCACGCGGCGCGATTTGACGTCGCCGCAGGCAGCGCCCAGCGCCACCGAAGTATCGAGATGTTGTTTCAAGATCGCCTTACCCCCGGGAATGATTGGATAGAGTACACCTTCACGATAGGCCGATTTCAGTTCGACGGTGCGTTCCTGGCCATTTTCCAGCGCCACCGCGACATCGACCTGAAGATAGTCGATGGTCTCCGCCGACTTGTTCTCGACCACCAGGCTCGGCACGCAGTTGCCGAAGACCGTGGCGTCCATGCCGCGTTTGACGTCGATGCCATTCGCTGCCTGCGCCGCAGAACCAGCAAAAATCAGACCAACTGCAATGAGACGAACGTACATGATCGACTCCCTTTTTGATGCGCCCCGTTGATGTACCTCGTTGACGCGATTGCCTAACTCGTCTGCAGCCGCTGCTCGCGGCGCGTTGCCAGCATCTGCAGGATGGCCGCCGCCGTCTCCTCGATCGACCGCCGCGTGACGTCGATGGTCACCCACTTGCGCCGCGCGTAGAGGCGGCGGGCGTCCTGGATCTCGCGCTGCACCTGTTCCATGTCGGTATATTCGGTCTCGGTTTCCTGCTGCAGCAGGCGCAGGCGATTGACCCGGATCTGCACCAGACGCTCGGGATCGGTGATCAATCCCACGATCAGCGGCCGCTTGGCGTCCTCGAGTTCCTGTGGTGGCGGCACCTCCGGCACCAGCGGTACATTGGCGGCGCGCACGCCGCGGTTGGCGAGATAGACGCAGGTCGGTGTCTTGGAAGTGCGCGACGGCCCGACCAGGATGACGTCGGCATCCTCGAGATCGTGCGTCGACTGGCCGTCGTCGTGCGCCAACGTGAAATGCATGGCGTCGATGCGATCGAAATAGCCCTCGTCGAGCTGATGCTGGCGGCCCGGCCACTGCTCACTCTTGGAATGGAAATGGACCGCGAGCACGCTCATCGCCTGGTCGAGCACGCCGACGCAGGGAAGCTGCAGACGCCGGCAATGATCGCGCACGAGATCGCGCAGCTCCTGGTCGACCAGCGTATAAAGGACGGGTCCGCGGTCGCGCTCGACCGCCTGCACGACCTTTTCCATCTGCCCCCGCGTTCGCACCAAGGACCAGACATGCTCCTGAACGAAGATGCCCTCGTACTGGACCAGGCAGGCGCGCGCGACGCTGGACACCGTTTCACCGGTGGAGTCGGACACGAGATGAACGTGAAAATTGCGATTTGCCACGCCTCGTTTTACCCCACAGTCGGGCCGGGAGAAATGCGGGATTGGCGAGGGCATCGCGGGGACAGGTGGCCGTCCGCGTCCAAACCGGCCGAATCAGGACCCGACTCGCCTTTGCCCTCCAGACAATCGTCCCTTGCGGACAACCCGGGAGGAATGACCTGCGAGTCGGGAATCAGCCCAAGCAACTGAGTGAAACCGGTCCAAGCCGGTCCACAGCGCCCTGGGGAGAAGAGTCCAATAGGGCGCATCCCCACAAGCCACAGGCCCTACTACTGCTACTACCTAGTAAGATTAGAGTAAGAGGAAGCATGAGGGACAAGACTTGAAAGGCTTGAAAGCAGAGGGGAAGTTTCTGCAGACGCTGGCCGGGACGCGCTTTCCGACGCCACCGGTCTGGCTGATGCGTCAGGCGGGTCGATACCTGCCGGAGTATCGCGCCGTCCGCGCGACGACAAAATCCTTTCTCGAATTCTGCTACACACCGGACAAGGCGGTCGAGGTCACGCTGCAGCCGATCCGCCGCTTCGGCTTCGATGCCGCGATCATTTTTTCCGACATCCTCGTCGTGCCCGATGCGCTCGGCCAGAAAGTCTGGTTCGAGGAGGGAGAGGGCCCGAAACTCGAAGCGCTGACCGATCCCTCGCAGTTCGGTCGCCTCTCCCGCGCCCGCATCGCCGATCATCTGGCGCCGGTCTATGAGGCAATCCGTCAGACGCGTGCGGCACTGCCGGCCGACACGGCGCTGCTGGGCTTTGCCGGCGCGCCCTTCACGCTCGCCTGCTACATGATCGAAGGCAGCGGCAGCAAGGATTTCGGCAAGGTGAAGCAGTGGGCCTACGGGCATCCCGAATCTTTTGGGTTGCTGATCGATCTGCTGGTCGAGGCCGTCGTCGATCACTTGGTCTACCAGGTCGATGCAGGCGTCGACGCGGTACAGCTCTTCGATTCATGGGCGGGTGTCCTGCCGGAGGAGCAGCTCTTCCACTGGTCGCTCGATCCGATGGTGCGCATCGCCAAGGGACTGCGCGAACGCCATCCGGGAATCCCCATCATCGCCTTCCCGCGCGCGGTCGGGCCGGCGATGCTGATGTACCGCCGGCCGGACACTTTCAGCGTGCTGTCGATCGACACCGGCACCGGTGCACATTGGGCCGCCAAGGAATTGCAGCCGCACATCTGCCTGCAGGGCAACCTCGATCCGATCATGCTGGTGGCGGGTGGTACGGCGCTGGAGCGCGAGGCGACGCGCATCCTCGATAAGCTCGGCCACGGGCCGTTCGTGTTCAATCTCGGCCATGGCGTGGTGCCGCAGACACCGCCCGACAATGTCGCGCGCCTGGTCGAGATCGTGCGCAACTGGAAACCGGGCGCGTCATGAAGGCATTACCTTTTCCCCTCCCCATTCAAATGGGGAGGTGTCGGCGTCCCACGCCGACGGAGGGGTCAGAGGGATCGGCTGCGTTGCTCACGACCCCTCCGTCCGCTTCGCGGACACCTCCCCATCTGAATGGGGAGGAGGCGACGTGAAAATCGCCATCATCCTGTTCAATCTCGGCGGTCCCGATTCGCCGGAGGCGGTGCAGCCGTTCCTGAAAAACCTCTTTAGCGATCCCGCGATCATTTCGCTGCCGTCGTTCCTGCGCCTGCCGCTCGCCAGCTTCATCTCCAGCCGGCGCGCGCCCAAGACGCGGAAGATCTACGACCAGATCGGCGGCAGTTCGCCCATCCTCGGCCAGACCGAGGCGCAGGCGCGGGCACTGGAAGAGGCGCTGGGCAGCGGGATCGGTACCGAACACGAATGGCGCGGCTATGTCTGCATGCGCTACTGGCATCCGATGACCGAGGCGGTGGTGCGTTCGGTGAAGCGTTTCGCGCCCGATCGCATCGTACTGCTGCCGCTCTATCCGCAGTTCTCGACCACCACGACCGATTCTTCGGTGAAGGCCTGGAAGGCGGCGGCGGTGGCGGCGAAGCTCACGGTCCCGACACAGACGGTGTGCTGCTATCCCGACGAGGCGGGTTTCATCGCGGCCTCGGTCGATCTGGTGAAGCAGGGTCTGGCCGAGGCAGGCAACCATCCGACCCGCGTGCTGTTCTCGGCCCACGGGCTGCCGGAAAAAATCATCAAGGCGGGCGACCCCTACCAGGCGCAGGTCGAGCGGACGGCCAAGGCGATCGCCGACCGGATTGGCAACCAGATGGCGGAGCTCGACTGGTCGATCTGCTACCAGAGCCGCGTCGGACCGCTGAAGTGGATCGGCCCCTCGACCGATGTCGAAGTCCGGCGCGCCGGACAGGACGGCAAGGCCGTCGTGCTCTATCCGCTGGCCTTCGTGTCGGAACATTCCGAGACCCTGGTCGAGCTCGATATCACCTACCGTCAGCTTGCCGGCGAAAACCGCGTACCGGCCTATGTCCGGGTGCCGGCAGTAGGCACGCATCCACGGTTCATCGCGGGCCTTGCCGACCGTGTGCGTGCCGTCCTGGCTGAGCCTCAAGTCGCCGTCTGCCATGGTGCCACCACGATGCCGTGCGGCCATCAGCACCGCGGGTGTCCTCTCATGACCGGAGCAGCCTGATGCTCTACGAGGTCCTGAAGGCGCTGCACATCGTGGCGGTGATCGCCTGGATGGCGGGACTGCTCTACCTGCCCAGGCTGTTCGTCTATCACGCCGATGCCGAGAAGGGCTCCAAGCAGAGCGAGACCTTCAAGATCATGGAGCGCCGCCTCGTCTACGCGATCATGGAACCGGCCCAGGGCGCGGTCTGGACCCTGGGGCTGCTGCTGGCCTGGCGGGGGGACTGGTGGGCCTCGGGCTGGTTCCAGGCGAAGATCGTGCTGGTCCTGCTGCTGACCGGCGTGCATCACCTCTACGGCCGCTGGCGCAAGGATTTCGAGGCAGACCGAAACACGAGGCCTGCCAGCTATTATCGCTGGTGGAACGAGGTGCCGACGGTGCTGATGATCGCTATCGTATTTCTCGTAGTGCTGAAACCGTTTTAGGAAATCAGATGAACGTCGAGTTGAATAGCGCCGAGTGGAAAGACCAGATATTCGATGTCTTCCAGGACCATGACATCAAGCAGGTCTTTCACGTGCCCGATGCCGGCCACAGCCGGCTGATCGAGCTTTGCCAGAAATCGAACTCGATCCGCACGCTCGCGCTGACTACCGAGGAGGAAGGTATTCCGCTCGCCGCCGGTGCGTGGTTGGGCGGCCAGCGGTCGGTGCTGCTGATGCAGAGCTCGGGTGTCGGCAACACCATCAATCTGATGGGCATGCCCAAGACGCTGCGCTTTCCGTTCCTGACCCTGATCACGATGCGTGGCGACTACGGCGAGTTCAATTCGTGGCAGTATCCGATGGGTCAGGCGACGCCCAAGGTCCTCGAGGCGATGGGCGTGCTGGTCTACTCCGTCGACAGGCCTGAAGAAGTGAAGGCGACCGTCGACGCTGCGGCGCGCTCGGCCTTCAACGGCGGCCAGTCCGTCGCTGTCCTGTTGCGGCAGAAGCTGCTCGGCATCAAGAATTTCGGGAAGAAGTAGGATGAGCAAGGCAACACTGCAGCGCCGGCCGCTGGTGAAGAAGATACTGGAAGGTGCCGACGACAATCTTCTGGTGATCGCGGGACTGGGCTCCGCCAACTGGGACGTGACCGAAGCAGGCGATCGACCGCTCAACATGCCGTTGTGGGGCTCGATGGGGGCGCCGGTGCCGATGGGCTTGGGCTTGGCGCTCGCACAGCCCAAGAAGCGCGTGCTGGTGATCACCGGCGATGGCGACATGCTGATGAGTCTCAGCTCTCTTGCCACCGCCGCTGCCCAGCAACCCGACAATCTCGCGATCATCGTGCTCGACAACGAGAAGTTCGGCGAGACCGGCAATCAGGCGACGGCCACCGCTCCGCGCAACAACGGTCCGACCGATTCGGGCGCCGGTACTGATCTTGCCATGATCGCCAAGGGCTGCGGCATCGCCGACTCGGCCACCGTGCGCGAGGCGGGCGAGGTGGCCCAGCTGGTGAAGGACGTTCGGACCGGGAAGGGCCCGGTCTTCCGTCTGGTGAAGGTGATGGTCGAGAAGCTCGAGTTCGTGATGCCGCCGCAGGACGGCGCGCATCTAAAAGATCGCTTCCGCCAGGCACTGCTCGGCCACGCCTAGGAGACATTGCATGACCGACTACGCTCCCTTTCCTCTCATCGATCTCGCTGGAAGCCCACGCGAACGTGGCCGCACGCACGGCAAGGCCGCCGCCGACCGGCTGAAGCGCGGCGCAAAGATGTATGCCGAATCGCTGCTGAAGAGCGGCGTCGAGTGGAAGGAACTGGAGCGCCGCGCCGAGGCCATGGTGCCGGGGATCGAGCATTTCGATCCGGCCTACGTCGAGGAGATGCGCGGCATCGCCGAGGGCGCGGGCGAGCCTTTCGCGGCCGTGATGCTGATGAACGCCCGCACCGAGATGGTGGCGGCGGCGCGACGGCAGAAGTCCGCCCAGCACTTCCCCGACGGCTGCACGGCCGCACTGGCGCTGCCCGAGGCCAGTGCCGACGGCGTGCTGCTGCACGGCCAGAACTGGGACTGGCGCGCCGAGTGCGCCGAGACGGGCGTGGTGCTGCGCATTCGCCGCGACGACGGACCCGACATCCTGACCTTCACCGAAGCCGGCGGACTTGCCCGCTCCGGTCTCAACTCGGCCGGCATCGGCCTCACCGCCAATGCGCTGGAATGCGACCGCGACTACCAGCGCGGCCCGGGCGTGCCGCTGCCCTTCATCCGGCGCAAGGTGCTGGAGGCCGCCCACCTCGCGCAGGCGGTTCAGACGATCGTTTCGACGCCCAAGCCCGGCTCCAACCACATGGCCGTGAGTCACGCGACGGCTGATGGCGGTGGCGAGGCCTTCGGCTTCGAATGCGCGCCCGACGACACGTTCTGGCTGGCGCCGGATCGTGGCCTCTACGTCCATGCCAATCACTGGATTGCCGAGTCGGCGCGCGCCAAGGTCAAGGACACCGGCCTCGCCGAGACGCCGTGCTCGATCTATCGCGACAAGCGCGTGCGCGACAAGCTGGAACCCTTGCGCGGCAAGCTCACGCTCGACGATTTCCGCGCCACCTTCTTCGACGGCTGGAACGCGCCCTGGTCGGTGTGCCGGCCGCCGCGCATGAACACGCGCGGCGTCATGACGGCCACGACGGCGATGATCCTGATGCGGCCCGGCGAGGGCCATCTAGAAGCCTGCCCGATGCCGGCCCTCAACAAGCAGTTCACGACCTACACGCTCACGCCCGACCGCACTGCGCAGAAGCAGGCGGCTGAATAACAGCCTGGGAGGGCTCACCATGACCCAATCGCCTGAATTCCGCGGCCGCATCTACGGCGACATCACCGAGACCGTCGGCGCCACGCCGCTGGTGCGATTGAACCGGATCCCCAAGCGCGACGGGATCAAGGCCGAGATCCTGGCCAAGCTCGAATTCTTCAACCCGCTCGCCTCGGTGAAGGATCGCATCGGCCTCGCCATGATCGATGCGGCCGAAAAGACCGGCAAGATCGTGCCGGGCGTTAGCACGCTGATCGAGCCGACGTCGGGCAATACCGGCATCGGCCTCGCCTTCGTGGCCGCTGCCCGCGGCTATCAGATCATCCTCACCATGCCCGACTCGATGTCGATCGAGCGGCGCAAGATGCTGGCGATCCTGGGCGCCAAGCTCGAGCTGACGCCGCGCGAAAAGGGCATCAACGGCGCCATCGCCCGGGCCGAGGAACTGCTGAAGGAAATTCCCAACAGTTTCATGCCGCAGCAGTTCCAGAACCCGGCCAATCCCGACGTGCACAAGCGCACCACCGCCGAGGAGATTTTTAAGGATACCGGCGGCAAGCTCGACTACTTCGTGGCCGGTGTCGGCACCGGCGGCACCATCACCGGTGTCGGTCAGGTGCTGAAGCCGCGCCTGCCCGGGCTGAAAGTGGTGGCCGTCGAGCCAACGGCGAGCCAGGTGCTGCAGGGTGGCAAGCATTCGCCGCATCCCATCCAGGGCATCGGCGCGGGCATCATTCCCGACATCCTCGACCGCTCGGTGATCGACGAGATCATCGCCATCGATAACGACGCGGCCTTCAAGACCGCGCGCGACATGGCGGCGCTGGAGGGTATTCCCGTCGGGATTTCTTCAGGTGCGGCGGTAGCGGCGGCGCTGAAAATCGGCGCGCGGCCGGAGGCTGCCGGCAAGCGTATCGTGGTGATCATCCCCTCGTTTGCCGAGCGCTACGTCAGCACGCCGTTGTTCGAAGGACTCTGATCAAGCGGACCGCGGGCCTCCA
>CAMDOT010000089.1 GCA_945903635.1 Rhizobium sp. Q54
CTGGCTTCGTCGGCATCTCCCCCGATCATCCGTTCGCGCGCCGCACGGCCGGCTTGCCGATGCATACCGACGACATATTCGAACGTTCGAGCGCGTCGTGGGCCCTTGAACTCCGCGCCAAACGCCTTGCTGAGTCGTCCGACCGCGAGAAAATGCAGCACAATCTCTGGAGCGCGACCGAGCTTGCCGATGCGAATGAACCCGTCTTCGTACCGGAAGCCCTGAAGCGCCAAGGCTTCGACTCGGTCGACTTTCTCAAGATCGACATCGACGGACCGGATTTCCACGTCCTGAACTCCCTGGATGGCCTGTTCGAGGGGCTGAGCATCCTGGGCGTTCGCCTCGAGGTCTGCATGTTCGGTGGCGTCGAGGACAGCGTGCATACCTTCCACAACACCGACCGCTTCATGCGCCAGCAGGGCTACGCGTTGGTGCGGCTGGACAATCGATCCTATTCGATGCGTGCCCTGCCCTCGCGCTTCGCCATCACGATGCCGGCGCAGACAGTGAGCGGCCGAATTTTCCAGGCCGAGGCGTTCTACGCACGCGACCTCGCGGCCGATCGCTGGAAGGAACTCGCCACACGCACGAGCACGGAAAAGATCGCCAAGCTCGCCGCCATCCTCTCTGCCTGGGAGCAGCCTGATGGCGCAGCCGAGCTACTGCTCAAGTTCCGCGACCGGCTTTCGACCCTGTTCGACGTCGATAAGGCGCTCGACATGCTGGCCGCACAGACCCAACGGGCGGACGGCGAGAAGGACGAAGTCGAGATTCTGTCCTATCGCGACTACATGGCGCTGTTTGCAAAGGACCCGCCTGAATTCTATCCGCCGCCCAATCTTCCGCCGCCTCCCAGGCCGACTTTGCGCGAGCGCTTCGACGCGGCCTGGATGGCGTGGTCCGACTGGTACTACGTCGACAAAATCAAACAGAACCGCAGGCGTTGGATAATGCTCGATGGCAAGAGGAAAGCCCGCGATGCCAAAGCAGCCTCAGCGAAGCGGCTCTAATCTGTTGCCAAACCGATCCGGACCCGTCTGTTGTGACGTCCCTTGTTCTCGATCTTGAGGATGCGGACCGGCACCGACGCGCCGGTCGAGGATAGGTGCGTCCCGCCGCAGGCCTGACGGTCGAGACCGACGATCTCGACGATGCGGATCGTGCCGTCGGGCGTGGGCGGCGGCGCCACCGAGCGGCTGCGGATCAACCCATGCTCGGCCTGTGCCTCGTCCATGGGCACGTAGGCGAAGTTGAGCGGGATGTCCTGGCGGATCAGATCGTTGACCGGCCCTTCGAGCGCGCGCAGGCGGTCATTGTCCGCACCAGGCAGGTCGAAATCCATGCGCGCTGTGCCGTCGTCGGCCATCTGCACACCCGTCACGAGCGCGCCATCGAAGCTCTGGAATACGAGCGCGTTCAGGATATGCGTATCGGTATGGAGCTGACGCATCCTGCGCCGGAAGTCCGGATCCACCTTGGCCTCGGCGCGGCCGGCGAGCTCGGCCTCGGTGTCGAGCAGGTGCCATAGTTTTCCAGCCGAGATTTCGAAGCCGACGACCTTCGCCTCGCCACCGCTCCAACCGAGGGTGCCTCGATCGGCGAGCTGGCCGCCGCCCCCGGGATAGAACGGCGTCTGCGCCAGCGCGACCTTGCCCGGTCGGACGTCGACGATCTCGGTTTCGACGGTGAGGATGTCGGGCTGTTCGTGACAAAAGAGGTGCATGTAGACCTCTTAAGGCCGGGGGCCGCCGAACGTATTGGCAGAAATTGCTAGGCTGCGGCCGCCCGGGCAAACTGGAGTGGCGTGATGCCGTAACAGCGCTTGAAGTGCTTGTTGAGAGCGCTCTGGTCATAGAAGCCGACCGCCGTCGCCACCTCAGCCAGCGCCGCGGCGCGCCGCAGGTGCCGGCAGGCTGCGCCGAGCCTGATTTGCGTCAGATAAGCATGGGGTGTGAGGCCGATCGTGCGCTTGAACAGACCAATGAGCTGGAATGTCGTGAGGCCGATGCCCGTGGCCAACTCCTCCAGGTGGAGGTCAGAGTCGTATTCAGCCTCCATGCGGGCCTTCACGCGCCCGACCAGCACGCTGTCGCGGGGGGCCGCCTTGATGCCGATTCTGCCGCTACCGTGCCGCTGGAACAGAGCGCCGAACGATCCGATCAGCAGTTCGCGTTCGCGAAAGACGTCCCGTCCGTCCTCGATCGCACGATGCACGGCGAGGAAGCCTCGGATGAGATCGGGGTCACTGAACAGGTTGCGCGTGAAGTAGGGCACCGTATCGATACCGAGTCCGTCCGCCACGCGGTCGAGCGCAAGCTCGGTCAGGTACATCGCGCGGTACTGCCAGCGCTCGCTCCAGCCCATCCAGCCAGCGTGCGGCTCGGCGGGATTGAACACGAACATGGTCGAAGCCTGGGCGTCCTGGATTTCGCCGCGACTCTTCACGACCGAACCGCCAACCTCGGTGACCGCCACGACCAGCGCGTCGTGCGTGTGCGGCGGATATTCATGAGTGGTGAAGTCCGCGCACAGCAGGCTGAGACCAGCGAGATGCTTGTCCCACCAATATTGCGTCGAGTTATGGGGATCGCGGCGCGCCATTCGCAATTTTTACCAATATCGTCCCCGGCCGCGCCACTAGGCTTTGCCGATGATCGCCCGTCTCTGGCGCGGCCGCGCCAAAATCGCCACGGCCAATGCCTACTATCGTCACTTCACGGAAACGGTCGTGCCCGAGCTGAAACCGCTCGCCGGCCACCGTGGCGCCTGGCTGCTGCGGCGCGACACCGACGGCGAGACCGAGTTCCTGGCGATGACTCTCTGGGAGTCCCGCCAATCGATCGAGGCCTTCGCCGGTGCAAATATCGATGTCGCTATCGTCGAGCCCGAGGCGCGCGCGGCACTTTCGGATTTCGACGACTTCGCGCGCCACTATGAGGTGGCGTTCAAGAGCTAGGCCCCGCGCAGGATCGAGGTGCCGGCGTAGCGCGCCTGGGTGCCGAGCTGCTCCTCGATGCGCAGGAGCTGGTTGTACTTGGCGAGGCGATCCGACCGCGACAGCGACCCGGTCTTGATCTGGCCGCAGTTCGTTGCGACCGCGAGGTCGGCGATCGTCGCGTCCTCGGTTTCACCCGAGCGGTGCGACATCACGGCGCCGTAGTTGGCGTTCCGCGCCATCGCCACCGCCTCCATGGTCTCCGTCAGCGTGCCGATCTGGTTGACCTTGACCAGGATCGCGTTGGCGAGGCCACCCTTGATGCCGTCGGCCAGTCGCTTGGGATTGGTCACGAACAGGTCGTCGCCCACGAGCTGGATCTTCTTGCCGAGCTTGTCGGTGATGGCCTTCCAACCCGCCATGTCGTCTTCGGCCATGCCGTCCTCGATCGACACGATCGGATAGCGATTCACGAGATCGGCGTAGTAGTCGACCATGCCGCCGGCATCGAGCGACTTGCCCTCGCCTTCCAGCTCGTATTTGCCCTTCTTGAAGAACTCGGTCGAGGCGGGGTCGAGGGCCAGCATGACATCCTCGCCCGGCCTGTAGCCCGCCTTCTCGATCGCCTTCATGATGAAGGCCAGCGCCTCGTCGGCCGTCGCGAGGTTGGGCGCGAAGCCGCCTTCGTCACCGACGTTGGTATTGTGTCCGGCGTCCTTGAGCTGGCCGCGCAGCGCATGGAACACCTCGGAGCCCATGCGTAGCGCCTCGGCGAAGCGCGTCGCCTTCACCGGCATGATCATGAATTCCTGGATATCGATCGGGTTGTCGGCATGGGCGCCGCCGTTGATGATGTTCATCATCGGCACCGGCAGCATCGAGGCCTGGCTGCCACCGACGTAGCGATAGAGCGGCAGGCCGCACTCCATGGCGGCGGCCTTGGCGACCGCCAGCGAAACGCCCAGGATCGCATTGGCGCCGAGCCGACCCTTGTTCGGCGTACCGTCGAACTCGATCATCGCCCGGTCGATCTTGATCTGCTCCAACGCGTCGAGGCCGGACAGCAGATCCATGAGATCGGCGTTCACCGCCGCGACGGCCTTCAGCACACCCTTGCCGCCGTAGCGCTTCTTGTCCCCGTCGCGCAGTTCGACCGCCTCGTGGGCGCCGGTCGAGGCACCGGAAGGCACGCCGGCCCGGCCCATCGCGCCGCTTTCGAGCTCAACTTCGACCTCCACCGTGGGATTGCCGCGGCTGTCGAGGATTTCACGGGCGCGGACTTCGGCAATGGCGCTCATCGGACAGGACTCCTTGTAGGGCGCGCCTCTCTAGCCGCGCGCCCGGCGCGGAGCAAGTGACGGAACGATGCAGGTTTTCTATACTGCCGCAAATGACCCTAGGAGTGATGATCATGCCCGATCAGAGCCACGTCCATCAGACTACCGCCTCCGTCGAACAGCGCGTCGACGCGATCCAGGCCGCGTTCGACGAACGCGGGATGAAGCCCGGCGAGTTCATCGAGGAATTCAGGCACCTGGCCGAGGAGCAATGGGTTCCGGAAAACGGCGCCCGTGTCGTCGCCAAAGCCTGGACCGACCCGGCCTTCCGGCAACGCCTGCTGGCGAACGGCCGCGATGCCGTCACCGAACTGGGCCTCACAATGCCGGTCCATCACCGCCATCTCGTGGTACTGGAGAACACGCCGGCGGTGCACAACGTCATCTGCTGCACGCTGTGTTCGTGCACGGCCTTTTCGATCATCGGGCTGCCGCCGGATTGGTACAAGGATCTGGAATACCGTTCCCGCGCGGTTCGCCAGTCCCGCACCGTGCTCAAGGAAATGGGCCTCGACCTGCCACCCGAGATCGAGATCCGGGTGTGGGATACCACGGCCGACACACGCTACATGGTGCTGCCCGTGCGCCCCGCCGAGACGGCAGGCTGGCCTGAAGAGAAGCTCGCCAAGCTGGTGACGAAGGACGCAATGATCGGCGTCTCGCGCCTGTAGGAATGGGGTAAAGCCATGGACGGCATGCACGATCTCGGCGGCAAGCAGGGCTTCGGCCGTGTCCGCTATTCGCTGAAGGCCCAGACCTTCCACGAACCGTGGGAGAAGCGGGTCAACGCGCTCTACTCCCTCGCAGTGAAGCTCGGCATCTTCAACATGGACGAGTATCGCCATGCCATCGAGCGCATGGAGCCGCGCCACTATCTCTCGGCGAGCTACTACGAACGCTCGCTCACCAGTCTGGCGACACTCTGCGTCGAAAAAGGAATTCTCACGCGCGAGGAACTGGAACGCCGCGCCTATGGCGCCTTTCCGCTTTCAACGCCCAGTGCGCCGGGCCGTCCGAACGTGGCGACGCGCGAGCACTTCAAGCCCGGCGACAAGGTCAAGGTGAAGACCGACTATGTGCCCGGCCATGTCCGCATGCCCGGATACATTCGCGGCAAGACCGGTGTCGTCGTGAGCGAATCGCCGGCCTATCCCTTCCCTGATGCCCATGCGCACGGCGTGAAGGCCGCCGACGAGCCGACCTACGACGTGCGCTTCAGCACCGAGGAGCTTTGGCCGAATTCAGCCGATCCTGCCTTCGTGCATGTCGGCGTCTTCCAGAGCTACCTGGAGCGCGTCGTCTAAGACGACGAGGGAGCGCGTCGTCTAAGACGACGAGATGGCCGCTAGCGCCAGGCGCTCTTCAGCGCCTGGTCGGTTTTCCACCTCTCGGCCGCTGCGACATCGTCGCAGGAGAAGGCCTGGGTGTTCTTGCGGGGCGTGCCCTCGATCCAGGCGAACACGAGGCATTGCCGGTAAGTCTCGGCGCCCTGCTTCGTCTCGAAGCGGATCTCGGCGGTGGCAGCGGCACCCGACTTGGCATCGCCATAGTCGTCGATGGCCGGAGCAATCTCTCCCACCGAGCGGCCCGCCGCCTTGTTGTCCGCATACCATTTGGCGAATGTCGTGAACTGCTCTCCGGCAATGCCTTTGCCGTCGGCCGCCACATAGGCCTTGAGGTCGCGGATCAGCGACTGCGCTGCGGCCTCGGCTTTGGGCTCGGCGGCCTTACGGCGCTCCGCCAGCCTGTCGCGCAGTGCCTTCAATGTATCGGCGTTCGATATGGGCGGCACTGCGGCCGCCTGAGTGGAAGGCTCGATGCGCCGGATCGGCGCCTTCGACGCTTCGGCGTTGAGCTGTTGGGCTTCGGCCGGCGTCAGCTTGCCGACAACTGGCGTGCCCCGCCCCTTTTGCCAGTCGCCGATCGCCTTGATCGTCGCCTCGGACTGCAGGTTGCCATCGATCGGACCGTTGTACTTGTCGAGCGTGCGCAGCGATTCCTGAATGCGCCTCCGATCGGGTTCCGGGCTCTGCAGCACGGTGGTGTAATCCGGCGGCGCCGGCCGGGCCGCCGCGACCGGCGCTCCTCCACCAGTTCCCGGCCCAGGCGCTGCCGGTGCGGCGCCTCCGCCTCCCGACGAGCACGCTGCCGGATTCTGAAAGCAACGCTCGACCTCACCGGCGCTCTGCCCGAATGCCGCCGCGGGCAGAAGCGCCAGCAG
This sequence comes from Rhizobium sp. Q54, assembly GCA_945903635.1. Lineage (GTDB taxonomy): Bacteria > Pseudomonadota > Alphaproteobacteria > Reyranellales > Reyranellaceae > Reyranella. The sequence goes on from CAMDOT010000089.1 coordinate 6,494, forward strand.
GCCCAACAGGAGCAGCGCGCGGCGCATGTCAGATGCCGCCGTAAGTGTTGACGGCGAGTTGCGCCGGCAGGCCGATCGCCAGCACGATCGGCAGGCCGCGGCTGGTCTGGCCGCGGGCGATGATGTGATCGTTGGGAGCGCCCATTTTTCTTTCGTAGCTGCCATTGCCGCTGAACTTGCCGCCAAAGCACGACAGCGAGAACTTGCCGCTGCTCGGCCCATCGTTGGTGAAGGTGCCGTCGCAGACCTGCTCCCCGCGCACGTTCTCCACCGTGAAGGTGACCGACCGATCGCGTCCAATCAGGGCACCATAACGGGCCACACCATTCAGGCGCGCAACATTGCCGCTGCCATCGCGGTAGAAGATCGAGGCCGGCCCGTACGAGTCATCCGGCAGCGTGTCTCGCGGCACGACATAGGTGCTGTCGCTGATCACCACCTTGCACTGGCAATTCACGCCGTAGTTCTCACCCAGCGGTCCAAGCTCGGCCAGCCGGCGGTTGCAGTTGGACAGCGCTACCTCCTGCACCTCGCTCTCGCTCATCTGCCCCTTCGAGTAGGAGTCGGCGTAGAGGAAGGCGCACTGGCGAGGCATCGGCACGGCGACGACTTTGTGGCTCGCCGCCATCGTCTCGGTGTTGACCCAGTAGCGCTCCGCCATCTGATTGAAGCGCAGGAAGATCGGATCGCGGCGCTCCGCCTTGCCATAGGGCGACGTCGCAGCGGATTGCGCATTGGCGCCCGAAGCAAGCACCGTGGCCGCGAAAAGAACGAGAAGGAAGGTCCGGATCATGGTGACGATGTTGTCACCAGAAACATGACCGAAATACGACCTGCAGTGCGGAAATATCCCCGCCCGTTCAGACCAGCCGGCTCTGGTTCTTGGCCGCCCCGATGAAGGAGGTGAACAGCGGATGAGGCGCGAATGGCCTCGACTTGAGCTCGGGGTGGTATTGCACCCCCAGGAACCAAGGATGGTCCGGGATTTCGACGACCTCGGGCAGGATGCCGTCGGGTGACATGCCGGAAAACCGCAACCCGACCTGCTCCAGCCGGTCCTTGTAGTTGACGTTGACCTCGTAGCGATGGCGGTGGCGTTCGCTGATGACGTCCTGGCCATAGATGTCGTGCGCCATGGTGCCCCGCCGCAGATGCGCGGCATAGGCACCAAGCCGCATCGTCCCGCCGAGGTCGCCGGCAGCGTCGCGCTTTTCAACCTGGTTGCCCTTGATCCATTCCGTCATCAGGCCGACCACCGCGTGCTCGCACGGGCCAAACTCGGTCGACGAAGCACCCTCGAGGCCCAGCAGATTCCGTGCCGCCTCGATCACCGCCATCTGCATGCCGAAGCAGATGCCGAAGAACGGCACCTTGCGTTCGCGCGCAAACTTTACTGCGTGGATCTTGCCCTCGGTTCCGCGCTCGCCGAAGCCGCCCGGGACCAGGATGCCATGAACGTGCTCGAGATGGGAGACAGCGTCGTCACGCTCGAAGATCTCGGAGTCCATCCACTCGAGGCTGACCTTCACGTTGCTGGCGAAGCCACCATGCGTCAGCGCCTCCGACAGCGACTTGTAGGCGTCCAGCAGCACCGTGTACTTGCCCACGACCGCGATGGTCACCTTGCCCTCGGGCTCGCGCACGGAGCGCACGACGCCACGCCAGCGATCGAGGTTGGGTTCCATCTCCGCTTCGAGACCGAAGTAGCGGCAGACCTCGCGGTCGAACCCCTGATCGTGATAGGCGATCGGCACCTGGTAGATGGTGTCGACGTCGCGCGCCTCGATCACACGCTCCGGCTTGACGTTGCAGAACAGCGCGATCTTGCGCCGCTCGTTGACCGGGATCTCCTTGTCGCCCGATCGACAGATCAGCAAGTCGGGCTGAATGCCGACGCTCAGCAGCTCCTTGACCGAGTGTTGGGTCGGTTTGGTCTTGAGTTCGCCCGCGGTCGGCACCCAGGGCAGCAGAGTCAGATGGATGTACATCACACGCTCGCGGCCAACCTCGTTGCCGACCTGGCGAATGGCTTCCAGGAACGGCAGGCTCTCGATGTCGCCCACCGTGCCGCCGACCTCGATCAGGACGAAATCCTCGTCGTCCACATCGGTGATCACGAATTCCTTGATGGCGTCGGTGATGTGCGGAATGACCTGCACAGTGGCGCCGAGGTATTCGCCGCGGCGGTCCCTCGCGATCACGCCGGAATAGATCCGCCCCGTCGTGATGTTGTCGGCCTGCTTGGCATCGACGCCGGTGAAGCGTTCGTAGTGGCCGAGATCGAGGTCGGTCTCGGCCCCGTCGTCGGTCACGAAGACCTCGCCGTGCTGATAGGGGCTCATCGTCCCCGGATCGACATTGAGGTACGGGTCGAGCTTGCGCAGCCTGACCCGATAGCCACGGCTTTGCAGCAGCGCACCCAGCGCCGCCGACGAAAGACCCTTACCAAGCGAGGAAACCACGCCGCCCGTTATGAAGATAAAGCGCGTCATGGGCTTACAGCATACTAAACGTTGTTGGTCGCAGCCATGGGGATATCCCTTCCGGCGGAATCTTTTCCGCGGAACGGCCGGCGGATGTCGTGGTCGTCCTAGCGGGTTGGCGCGGCTGGTTGAGCCGGCGCCTGAGGAGCCGCCGTGCCGCCGGGGATAGCCGGCGCCGTCTGACCGGCTGGCAGCTGATCCATGAGGGACTTCGTGTTGCGGCTGGGGCCGGTCATGCTCCAGGCCATCAGCAGGCTGAGCGCAAAGAAGATCGTGGCGAAGATCGCCGTCAGGCGTGACAGTACATTGGTCTGGCCGCGCACAGAGAACAGTGCGTCGGTTCGGCCCATGCCGAGGCCACCGCCTTCGCTGCGCTGAAGCAGGATGACGACGATCATTGCGACTGTGACGCCGACAAAGATGATCAGCAACACCAGTCGCCAATCGTGCAGAAAGCCTCGTACCGCGTCCATTATTGTCCAGAGCTAGATGGGGATGTCCGCCAAGCGGGCGCTTCTAGCCGCTTTAGGCGGCCTTGGCGATAGCCAAAAATTCGTCGGCTTTCAGGCTGGCACCACCGACCAGGGCGCCATCGACGTCGTCTGCAGCCAGCAATTCACCGGCATTGCTGCCCTTCACGGATCCGCCATAGAGCAGGCGCACCGCGTTGGCATCGGGCACCAGCCCGCCCAGCACCCGGCGAATATGCGCATGTGCCGCAGCAACCTCCGCCGTGGTCGGCGTCTTGCCGGTCCCGATCGCCCAGACCGGCTCGTAAGCGACCACCAATCTGGCCGCGGTGGCTCCCGCCGGCACACTGCCTTTGAGTTGGGTTTCCAGCACCGTGAGGGTGCGTCCGGCCTCGCGCTCCGCCAGCGTCTCGCCGATGCAGACGACCGGCAGCAGGCCGGCGCGCCACGCCGCCTCGGCCTTGGCCCGCACCACGGCGTCGGTTTCGCCGCAGTCGGTACGCCGCTCCGAATGTCCCACGATGACGTGGCTTGCGCCGGCATCCCTCAGCATCTCGGCGGAGATATCGCCGGTATGAGCGCCGCTGGCGGCGGCATGGCAGCTCTGCCCGCCCACCAGAACGCCGCTGCCCTTCACCGCCCTGGCAATCCCGATGAGCAACGTCGCCGGCGGGCAGATCAAGACCTCACGGTCGGCCCAGCCCGCCTGCTTCACGCCCTCGGCGACGCTGCCGGCCAGAGCCAGGGCATCGGCGGTAAGGCCGTTCATTTTCCAGTTGCCGGCGATCAGCGGGCGCCTCGATCGTGCCATTCGGTTTCCCCCGATTTGTCTCGCGGCGTGTCTAGCGGCACCGGCGTTTGTGGTCAAAGTCCGCTTGGTTGCCTGCCAATGGGGCGGGTGGTAGGCATGGCGCCCATTCAAAAACCCCTGCCGGCTCCGTGAATCAGTTCCGCAAACTCGCCCGTTTCATCATCCTCTTCGTGCTTTTCGGCATGCTGATCGTCAGTTTTGCCTTCTGGGGCATCGGCGACATGCTGCGCACCGATGGCCGCAGCACCGAGGTGGCCCATGTCGGCGGCACCCGCGTGCCGCTTTACGGCTGGGTCGGCGGGTCTCCAGTCTACGTCAGCGAAGTGCGCGACCAGTTCAACCGCCAGCTCGAGGCGATCCAGCGCCAGACCGGCCAGCGGCCCGAGCCGGAACAAGCCCTGCGCTTCGGGTTGCACGTTCGCGCCCTCGAGGAAGTCATCCAGCGCGCCGTGCTCGACTATGCCATCCAGCAGTTCGGCCTGACCGTCAGCGACGCCGAGGTCCAGGCAGCCATCGCCCGCAACCCTGCTTTCCAGGGGACCGGCGGGTCATTCGATCCCCTGCTCTTCCGCAACCGTCTCCAGCAGGCGCGCCTCAGCGAAGCGCAGTTCGTGGCTGAAACGCGTCGCGAGATCGCCGCCGGTCAGCTTTTCGCGGTCGTGCGCAGCGACGGCCTCTCACCCAAGTCTCTGCGCGACGATATCTTCAAGGCAGAGAGCGAAAAGCGAGTCGCAGAGACGATTTATGTCCCCGACGCCATCATCGTCGACGTGCCCAAACCCACGGCTGAGCAGCTCGGTGCCTATTTCGAGGCCAACAAGACCAAGTTCCAGGTCCCGGAATTCCGGGCATTTTCCTACATCATGCTCACAGTCGACGACATCCTGCCCCAGATCGCCGTATCCGCCGATCAACTGAAGCAGGAATATGAGGCCCGTGCCGCCGAGTTCGGCACACCCGAGAAGCGCGACGTCGACCAGGCGATGGCCGACACCGAAGCCAAGGCCAAGGCGATCATCGCCGCGGCGGCCGCGGGCAAATCACTCGAGGATGCGGCCAAGGAGGTTCTCGGCAGCGCCGACGGCGTCATCAAGCTCGGCCCGGTCACCAAGAAAGAACTGCCCCCCGGCCCACTTGCCGACGGCATCTTCGGCCTGCCGGAAGGCATTGCACCGGCGCCGATCCAGTCGCCGCTCGGCTGGCATATCGTGCGCATCAACAAGATCGAGGCCGGCAAGGCCGTGCCATTCGACGAGGTCAAGGAGAAGCTCGAGAAGGACATGCGGGCGCAGCAGGCACCTGATCTCCTGATCAAGCTGGTCACGGATTTCGAGCGCACCCTGGGCAAGACCCAGTCGATGAAGACCGCGGCCGAGGAGCTCGGCCTCAAGGTCAAGACCTATGAGAACGTGGACGCGCGTGGCCAGGATTCGACGGGCAAGCAGGTTGTCATCGGGCCGGCCGCCGCCGAACTGGTCCAGGCGGCCTTCGCAACCCGTGAAAGCACCGAGAGCGAGTTGCTGGAAACCCAACGCGGCGAGTACTTCGTCGTGCGCACGGATCGCGTCATCCCTGCTCGTATCCCGACGCTCAACGAGGTCGAGCCCAAGGTCGTCGAGGCCTGGCAGGCCGAGGAGCGCAAGAAGCTCGCCGACGCCAAGGTCAAGGCCGCCGTCGAACAAGCCAACGCCGGCACTGATCTCGCCACCATCGCCAAGGATCTCGGCACCGAGATGCGGACGGCCAAGGCGGTGACCCGCTTCGAGGCCGACGCCGGCAACTATCTCAGCCAGCCGGTGGTGGTCGAACTCTTCAAGCTCGCGCCGGGCAAGACCCAGGCCGTGCGCACTGGCGAAGGCAGCGTCATCGTCCGCGTCAAGCAGGTCGAGCCTCCCGACCTCGCCAAGGACAAGGAAGCCCTCGACCGCTTCGGCAAGCAGCTCGACACCATGATGTCCAACGACCTCATTCTGGAACTCGTCGCGGCACTGCGCGCCAAATACGGCGTCACGGTCGACGAGGCCAACTTCGCGGCAGCGTTCCGCCAGCAGCAGTAGTCAGCCATGTCGACCTCTCCCGACTTTGACGCCTTCGCGGCGCGTTACGATGCCGGCACACCACAGGTCGTCTCGACCAAGCTGGTGGCGGACCTCGACACACCGGTGTCGGCCTACCTCAAGCTCGCCGACGGCCGGGCCAACTCCTTCCTGCTCGAGTCGGTCGAAGGCGGGTCTGTGCGCGGACGCTATTCGATCATCGGCCTCAAGCCCGACGTCATCTGGCGTTGCACCAAGGGCAAGGCCGAGATCAACCGTCATGCCCGCAGCGACGCCCAGGCCTTCGAAGCGTTGGACGGCCGGCCACTCGAAACGCTGCGCTTGCTGATCCGCGAATGCCAGATGGAGCTGCCGGCCGGCCTGCCGCCGATGGCCTCGGGCCTGTTCGGTTTCCTGGGCTACGACATGGTCCGCGACATGGAGCGGCTGCCCGACGAGAACCCGGATCCGATCGGACTGCCCGATGCGATCATGGTGCGGCCGACCCTGATCTGCATCTTCGATCGCCTGGAAGACAACGTCACCCTGGTGACGCCCGCGTGGCCCCAACCGGGCATCAGCGCCCGCGCTGCCTACGAAGCCGCGCAGGAGCGGCTGGCCGACGCGGTCTCTGACTTCGAGCGCACGCTGCCCTTCCGCGGCGACGATGCCGACGCCCTCGACGCCCTGCCCGAGCCGCAGGCCAACATGTCGAAGGACGATTTCAAGAAAATGGTTGAGACCTGCAAGGAGTACATCCGGGCCGGCGACGCCTTCCAGATCGTCCCCTCGCAGCGCTTCTCAGTGCCGTTCAAGTTGCCGCCGCTCTCGCTCTACCGGTCGCTCCGCCGCATCAACCCCTCACCGTTCCTGATCTTCTTCGATTACGGCGACTTCACCATCGTGGGCTCCAGCCCCGAGATCCTGGTCCGCCTGCGCGACAACACCGTCACCATCCGCCCGCTCGCCGGCACGATCCGCCGCGGCGCCACGCCGGAGGAAGACAAGCAACTGGCCGAAAAGCTGCTCGCCGACCCCAAGGAGCACGCCGAGCATCTGATGCTGCTCGATCTCGCGCGCAACGACGTCGGTCGCGTCTCCAAGCTCGGTTCGGTGCGCGTCGTCGAGCAGTTCACCATCGAGAAGTACAGCCACCTGCAGCACATCTCGAGCCACGTCGAGGGCACGCTGGAAGACGGCCTGGAGGCGATCGACGCCCTGAAGGCGGGCTTCCCCGCCGGCACGCTGTCGGGCGCGCCCAAGGTGCGCGCCATGCAGATCATCGACGAGGTCGAGCCGGTGCGTCGCGGCATCTATGCCGGTTGCGCCGGCTACTTCGCGGCCAACGGCTCAATGGATACGTGCATCATGTTGCGCACGGCCTTCGTGAAGGATCAGGTCATGTACGTTCAGGCGGGCGTCGGCGTGGTGGCCGATTCCGACCTAGAAGCCGAGTTCCAGGAGAGCGTGCTGAAGGCGCTCGGCCTGGTTCGCGCGGCGGAAGAGGCCGTGCGCTTCGCCAGCGCGCGGCAGTGGAACGCCGGCAACACGCGTCGTTGAAGACGAGAGGCGTGCTTACAGCAGGGCGTCGGGCGAGAAGCCTGCCGGTGGCGTGAAGCGGGTCCGGAAGGTTCTCGACCAGGCGGCATTGGCGACCCGCTGGGCCTCGCGCAGGATCGCCGGCTCGTCCATCGTCAGCACAGCGCCATCCTTCATCAGCCACTTGCCGTCGACCATGACCGATTGGACGTCGCGCGCCTGGCCGTTGTGGACGAAGTCGGAGACGACGCGCAGCACGGGGATCAGATGGGCACGCTGCAGGTCGACCACGATGAGGTCGGCCTTGTTGCCCGGCGCCAGCCAGCCGCCGTCGGGAGCGCCCAGCGCGCGATAGCCGTTGCGAGTCGCCCAGCGCAGCGCCTGTTCCGGCGTCGGCTCGCGGCCGTCTTCACGGCGTACCCGCTCCATGAACAGGCCGGTACGCATCACCTCGACCATGTCCTCGGCCATGTTGTCGGAGCCCATGCCGACATTGCAGCCGTACTTTTCAAGATCGGCGACCCGTGGGCTCAAGCCACGTCGCGCGGCGATGGCGGAGTTGAACGAGACGTTGACCTTCGCCTGGCCCAGGATCTTCTCCTCGCCGGGCTCCATGCAGCGGCAATGGGCGCAAATGATACGGTCGTTGAGAAAGCCGAGATCGGCAAGATATTCGGTCGGCAGGCGGTTGCGGTGGGCACGTACGGCGGCCACCTCGCCCCAAATCTGGTTGAGGTGGATGGTGATGCGCGTGTCGAGCTGCTTCTGCAGCGCGCTCAGATCCTGAAGCAGCTCCGGCGAGCACATGTCGGGCGCCCAAGCCGAAATGGCGATGCGTATGCGACCGTCCGCCTTGCCATTCCAGTCGCGGTGATTGCGCTCGATGTTCTTGATGTGCTTCTGGCCGAGCGCGCGGTCGAGTTGGTAAGGCGCGGGATCGCCGATCGAGGTGCCGATGCGGTCGTAGGCACGCTCGGCCAGCAGGAAGCGCATGCCGGTATCGGCCAGGGCGCCGGCGTAATGGTCGACGTCGTTGGAATCCTCGAGCACGTGCGTTGTGCCGCTGCGCAGCGCCTCCAGCGCGCCAAGCAGCGCCATGGCGCGCCGCTCCTCGGGCGTCATGTCGGGCAGCGGGATCGGCGACAGGCCGCCGCTGAACGGCGGCTTGTGCGACGGCGAGAGATCCTCGAACACACCGCGCGCCAGCGTCATGGTGAAATGCGTATGGATGTTGGCGAAGCCCGGCATGACCAGCTTGCCGGTGCCGTCGATCTTCTCGGCCGCGGGATAACGCGCCAGCAGCTCGGCGCTGGGACCGATCGCGGCGATGCGGTCGCCCTCGATGGCGATGGCTGAGTTGTAGTGAACGGTATCGCCATCGTCGACGGTGACGATCGCGGCGTTGTGAATCAGGGTCGTCAACGTTTCCCCCTCAGCTAGTCTTTGGGCGGTTGCTCCCAGGGCAACCCGCCTACTGCTTCTTTTTCATATTCCAGAACATTGGCACCGGTCCGGCAAGCTGCCCGGAGATCGTGTTCCGCATGGCCACCGGCATGATGTACTGGCCGAGGTTGACGTACATTGGATATTCCGATGCGCGCACCTGGATGGCGACCGCGAGTTCCTTGCGCTCCGCCTCGCCGGCCGCCCGGGAAAAGGCATCGCGCAGCTTCTCGATCTGCGGGTCGCACGGCCAGCCGACATTGGCCTTCTCACAGGTGGCAGCGAGATAGGACATCATGATCGGGTCGAGCAGGTCCGCCGACACCCAGGTGGTGATGAAGGCATGCCAGCCGCCCTTGTCCGGCGGCTCCTTCCGCGTGCGCCGCGAGAGCACGGTCTGCCAGTCCATCGCCTGCATGTCGACGACGAACCCGCCACGCTCCAGCAGCGACTTCAGGATCGGCGTCAACCGGCCCGTCTGGGTGTCGGTGGCGTAGAGCAGCACCACGGGCGTGCCGTCATAGCCTGCCTGCTTCAGGATCTCCTTCGACTTGGCGAAGTCCGAGTTGAGCTTGTCCTCGAAGCCCTTGTCGGTGGCAAAGGTCGTGCCGCAGATGAACAGCGCCTTGCACTCCTTGTAGTACTTGGCGTCGCCGAACCCCGCGATCAGGAAATCCTTCTGGTTCAGCGCATAGAGCGCTGCCTGTCGGATCTTCGCATTGTCGAAGGGTTTGTGCAGCGTGTTGAAGCGGACGTTCATCTGCCCGCCGAGCTCGTTGTAGTTGCCTATGACGATGTTCTTGTCCTTGGCGAGCAACGGCAGCAGCTCGATCTCCGGCTGGTCGATATAGTCGATCTCGCCGGTCAGCAGCGCATTCACCGCGGTCTGGGCATCGGTGATGTTGAGCCATTCGACGCGATCCAAATGAACGACCTTGCCGCCGGCCAGGCCGGAGGCCGGCTCGGCGCGCGGCTTATAATCCTTGAACTTGTCGTAGACCGTCTTTTCGCCGGGCCGCCACAGGTCCTTGCGGAAGACGAAGGGGCCCGAGCCGGTGGGGTCGCTGATCTGCACATTGTTCGGCGTGTCGGCGACCCGCTTGGGCATGATGAACGGCACGGTGGAGCTGGGCTTGCCGAGCGACTCCAGGACGAGGCCATAGGGCTCCTTCAGCACCATGACGAAGGTCTTGTCGTCGACCGGCTTGAGCTCCTGGACCAGGGAGAAGAGCTTCTGGCCCATCGCGTCCTTGGGCGCCCAGCGCTGCAAGGAGGCGATGCAGTCGACCGAAGTGACGGGTGCACCATCATGAAACTTGAGCCCGTCGCGCAGGGTGAAGGTGTAGGTGAGTTTGTCGTCGCTGATCTTCCAGCCTTCGAGCATCTGCGGCTTCACGGCGAGCTTCTCGTCCATGGCCAGAAGCGTGTCGTAGACCATGTAGCCGTAATTCCGGACGTTGTAGGCCGAGGTCCAGATCGGATCGATGATCTTGATGTCGGCATGCATGACCGCGCGCAGGGTCTGCGCCTGGGCGGAAAATGGAAGCAATGCCGCCACCGTGGCGCCCAGTGCCCACCTGATCGCTCGCATGATCGCCTCCCTGTGTGTCGCCTTGCGCCCTGTCTGCAACGCAATCGGCATGCCATTCCCCGACACGAACCAAGGGTGCTAACCTCCGGACTTGGGAGGAAAATTCATGTCCGCTTGGCAAAACCGCTATCAGCGCCTGCTGTTCGATCGCCCGCACCCCAAGGTGCTACGGGTGACCATGAATCGGCCGGAGAAATACAACGCCACCGACGCGATCATGCATCGCGAGCTGGTCGATGTGTGGCGCGACATCGACGGCGACGACACGGTCAACTGCGTCATCATCCAGGGTGCCGGCGGCAAGGTGTTCTCGGCCGGCGGCGACTTCGACATCATCGAGAAGAACATCAAGGACTACAACGCGCTGCTCCGTACCTGGAAGGAAGCGCGCGACATCGTCTACAACGTCATCAACTGTTCCAAGCCGATCGTGAGCACGATGCGCGGACCGGCGGTCGGCGCGGGCCTCGTCGCCGGCATCCTGGCCGACGTCTCGATCGCCTCTAAGAAGGCCAAGATCATCGACGGCCACACCCGCCTCGGCGTCGCCGCCGGCGACCACGCCTGCATCGTCTGGCCGCTGCTCTGCGGCATGGCCAAGGCCAAGTACTATCTCCTGCTCTGCGAGGCGATCGATGGCGAGGAGGCCGAGCGCATCGGCCTGGTCTCGCTTTGCGTCGAGGACGACCAACTCGAGGCCAAGGGCCTCGAGGTCGCGACCAAGCTCGCCGAGGGCGCGCAGACCTCGATCCGCTTCACCAAATACGCGCTCAACAACTGGCTGCGCATGATGGGGCCGACTTTCGACACCTCGCTCGGCCTCGAAATGCTGGGCTTCCTCGGACCCGAGGTGAAGGAGGGGCTTGCCTCGCATCTCGAGAAGCGCAAGCCCAAGTTCGACCCCTACTCGCCTCTCTGAGGAGCGACCGATGCGCGGACTGGACGGAAAGAACGTCATCGTCACCGGCGGCGGCGGCTCCATCGGCGGCGCCATCTGCCGCCGCTTCGCGGGCTACGGCGCACGGGTGGGCGTGTTCGACAAGAACCTCGACGGTGCCAGGAAGATCGCGGCCGAGATCGGCGGCTTTGCCTCGGGCGTCGACATCGCCGACTACGAGGCGGTGGGCAAGGCGATCGCCGAGTTCGAGGCCAGGACAGGCCCGACCGACATCCTGGTCAACAACGCCGGCTGGGACCGCTTCGCCAACTTCGTCGATACCACGCCCGACCTCTGGGACCAGCTCATCGCCATCAACCTGCGCGGACCGCTCAACATGAGCCACTTCGTGCTGAAAACCATGGTGGAGCGCGGCAGCGGCCGCATCGTCAACATCGCCTCGGACGCCGGCCGCGTCGGCTCCTCGCAGGAAGCCGTCTATTCGGCCTGCAAGGGCGGCATCATCGCCTTCACCAAGACCGTCGCCCGCGAGGTCGCCCGCAAGGGCATCACCCTGAACGCCGTCTGCCCCGGCCCGACCCACACGCCGCTGCTGGCGGCCGTCGCCGGCGCCGACGAGCGCGGCCAGAAGGTGCGTGCCGCTCTCGTGAGCGCCATCCCGATGAAGCGCGTCGGCCAGCCCGAGGACATTCCCGGCGCCGTCTGCTTCCTCGCCAGCGACGATGCCGCCTTCATCACCGGCCAGACCATCAGCGTCTCCGGTGGCCTCACCATGCACGGCTGAGCAGCGGCACATGGAATGTGCCGCAAATCTTCGCCAGCCGTGCCGCTGCGTGTGCCGCGGGAGGCGAATCCGCGCTATGGTGCAAAGGCTTAGCCATCACTACCGGCACAGCCCCAAGTGCCTTCGGGCACAGGCCCGAATCTCGGCGCTGTGCCGCGACAACCCGGGAGGCTTCTTATGAGCGAACTCTGGATCCAGCCGAGCGGTGGCGCACTGGCCGCCGACGTCCACGGCGTCGACCTCGCCAAGCCGATCAGCGATGCCGCCTACGGGCGCATCGCCGAAGCCTGGGCCGAGCACCTCGTACTGCGCTTCTCCGGCCAGAAGCTCGACGATCCGACCCTGATGAAGTTCAGCGCCCGCTTCGGCGACCTCGACCGCGTGCCGATCGCCGCCGCCAGCCTCGACCGCGCCAATTCAGGCGTCGTCCCGGAGGCCATGGACTGGGTGGCCGTGATCGCCAGCGTCAAGCAGGACGGCAAGGCGGTCGGCAGTCTCGGCAGCTACGAACTCGTCTGGCACACCGACATGTCCTACAACCCGCTGCCGCCGCGCGCGTCCCTGCTCTATGCGCTCGAAGTGCCGCCCGACGGCGGCAACACCGGGTTCCTCAACATGTACGCCGCCTACGAGACGCTGCCGGACGATCTGAAGCGCGCGGTCGAGGGCAAGAACTGCATCCACGATTCCAGCCGCAACTCGGCCGGTGAACTGCGCAAGGGCTTCCAGACGACGCTCGACCCGCGCCACACGCCGGGCGCCGTTCATCCCCTCGTCCGCCTGCACCCCGTCACCAAGCGCAAAGCGCTGTTCCTCGGCCGCCGTCCCGGCGCCTATATCCACGGCCTCTCCGTCGAGGACAGCGAGGCGCTGCTCAACGCCGTGTGGGCGCACGCCACGCAGGAGCGCTTCGCCTGGTACCAGAAGTGGCGCGCCGGCGACCTGGTGATGTGGGACAACCGCTGCGTCATGCACCGCCGCGACGCCTTCGACGAGAACCTGCGCCGGCTGATGCACCGCACCCAGATCGTGGGCGAGCCCGTCCTCGCGGGCTGAAAGCGTCGGCGCGGTCTACGCACCATGCTATAGGAAATATAGCCAATTTCCTGCTGAACCTGCAAGTTTTTCCTGTGGATATCCTATCAAATGACTCATGCCCTTCCCCATTCAAATGGGGAAGGGCCCTCGTCTTACGAGGGCGATGGGGTCATGTCCCCTCCGCCCCTACGGGGCACCTCCCCATTTGAATGGGGAGGAAGGCGGAAAGACCCTACCGGTACCCCGCCGCCTGCAGCTCGAACAGTTCGGCATAGCGCCCCGCCTGCGCCACCAGCTCGTCATGGGTGCCGGCGGCCTCCACCTTGCCGTCGGCCAGGACGAGGATGCGGTCGGCCATGCGGACGCTGGAGAAGCGGTGCGAGATCAGGATCGCGGTCTTGCCCCGGCTCAGCTCCTTGAAGCGCTGGAACACCTCGAACTCCGCCCGCGCATCGAGCGCCGCCGTCGGCTCGTCGAGGATCAGCACTTCGGCCTCGCGCATGTAGGCGCGCGCGATGGCGATCTTCTGCCACTCGCCGCCCGAGAGCTCGACGCCGTTCTTGAAGCGCTTGCCGATGCGCTGGTCGTAGCCGCCGGGCAGGCCTTCGATCACCTCGTCCGCCTGGCTGCGCGACGCCGCCCGCGCGACCCGGGCATGGTCGTCGCGCGCGTCGATGCGGCCCACGGCAATGTTGTCGCCGGCGCTGAAATTGTAGCGCACGAAATCCTGGAAGATGACGCCCATGCTGCCGCGCAGCGCCTCCAGGTCGTAGTCGCGCAGGTCGCGCCCGTCGAGCAGGATGCGGCCCTCATCCGGGTCGTAGAGCCGCGTCAGCAGCTTCACCAGCGTCGTCTTGCCGGCGCCGTTCTCGCCCACCAGCGCCACCACCTCGCCCGCCCTCAAAGTGAAGCTGAGGTTGCGCACCGCCCAGCGCTCGGCCCCGGGATAGATGAAGCCGACATTGTCGAAAACGAAGCCGTCGCGGATCGGCGACGGGAACGGCAGCGCGTTCGCCGGCGAGAGAATCTCCGGCTTCATGTCGAAGAAGGAGAAGAGATCGTTGAAATAGAGCGCCTGCGCCGCCGTCGAGGACAATCCCGTCAGCAGCGATTCGAGCAGGCCGCGCAAGCGCAGGAACGAGCCCGCCAGGAACGTGAGGTCACCGATCGAGAATTCGCCCGCGAGCGTGCGCCACACGATGTAGGCATAGGCCGCGTAGTAGCCCGCCGTGCCGATGGCCGTGAACAGCCCGCCCCACCCTGCCCGCCGCAGCGCGAGCCGCCGGTTGGCCTCGTAGAAATCGGCCGCGAGGCGGCGATAGCGATCGATCAGGAAGGAATGCAGGCCGAAGATTTTTACTTCCTTGGCAGTCTCGACGCTGGCGGCCGTCTGCCGCACATAGTCGAGTTCGCGGCGCTCCGGGGTGCGGCCAAAATCGAGCGTATAGGTCCGCGCATTGAAATGCGCCTCGCCGAGGAAGCCCGGCACGAGGGCCACCAACAGCAGCAGGATGAGCCACGGCGAGTAGAACACCAGGCCGGCCGCGAAGCTGGCCACCGTCACGATGTTCTGCGCCTGCGTAAAAAGCTGGCCCAGCAACGTCATCCGGCCGCTGGTCTGCCGCCGCGCCCGTTCGAGTTGGTCCTGGAACTCGGCGTCCTCGAAATCTTCTAGGTCGAGCGTCGCGGCGTGCTCCATGAGGCGGACGCTCGACCGGTTGGTCACCTTCTCCGCCAGCAGCCCGTCGAGCAGCGCGATCACCCGCGCCATGCCGTCCGACAGCACGGCCAGCGCAAACTCCGCCAGCAGCAGGATGCCCAGCCACCTCAAATGGCCACTCTCGACCCAGCCCTGCCAGGTCACCGGCCGGTCGGGCAACTGCAGCAGCATCACCACGTCGTCGATGATGAGCTTGCCGATGTAGAGGCTGACCACCGGCAGCAGCGCGCGCAGCACACGCAGCGCCAGCAGCCCCATCGTCAGCGACGGGCTGGTCTGCCAGACCATGGCCATGAAGGGCCGCAGCGTCTTCAGGGCGCCGAAGCGTTCGCGAAAGGTGCGTGGATTGGGGATGGTGCGGGAGTCGCTCATGGGACCGGGTAGTGTCTTTCCGTCTCAAATCGAATCGTCCACGCTGGGCGACAAAACAACCTCATGCTGAGGAGGCTGCGAAGCAGCCGTCTCGAAGCATGGGCAACAGCATGACTGGCTCCCACCCTTCGAGACGCGCCCTGCGGGCGCTCCTCAGGGTGAGGTAAGTTTTCTAAGAATCCAATAGAGCTACCTCATCCCCGGCATTTTGATGGCGGAGTTACCGGATCAACCAGGAACGTAGGTCAATCTGATCCCGGACGTGCTCGATCCAGCATAGTAGTCTTTCGACAGGCAGAGGGGCGAGAACATGAAACGAAGCACGGACCGCATCCTGACCACCCACATGGGCAGCCTGCCGCGGCCGGACGTGCTGGCCGACCTGCTGGTGGCCCAGGCCGAGGGTAAGCAGGTCGATGTCGCGCGGATCCCGGCGCTGACCGACGAGGCGATGGACCTTATCGTGCGCCGCCAGCTCGACTGCGGCATCGATGTCGGCAACGACGGCGAGATGCCGCGTTCCACCTTCTTCGGCTACATCACCGAGCGCATGTCGGGCTTCGGCGGCCGCTCGAACCGCCGGCCGATCCTCGACATGCAGCACTTTCCCAAGTGGTGGCAGAATTTCCAGGCGCGCGGCACGCGCCGGCTCAATGTCTACGGCTTTCCGGCGGCGATCGGGCCGGTGCGCTACGACAGCCTGGACGGCGCCAGGGCTGAGCTCGATGCCTTCGCCCGCGCTCTCGCGCGCCAGACAAAGCGCTTTGCCGAAACCTTCGTCACCGCCGTCTCGCCCGGCTTCGCCGCCTGCTCGATGGAGAACCAGCACTACGACAGCCACGAGGCCTACGTCTTCGCGCTCGCCCGCGAACTCAAGCAGGAATACGAGTTCATCGTGGCGCAGGGCCACGTGCTGCAGATCGACTCGCCCGACCTCGGCATCGAGCGCGCCGGCTACTTCCAGGATGAGCCCCTGCCGAAATTCCTCTCGGCGATGGAGATGCACGTCGCGGCGCTGAACGAGGCCCTGGCCGACATCCCGGCCGAACGGGTGCGCTTCCACGCCTGCTGGGGCAATCGCGACAGCCCGCACGTGAACGACGTCCCGGCGCCCGACGTGCTGCCGGTCTGCTACCAGGTGAAGGCCGGTGCACTCTGCCTGCCCTTCGCCAATGCGCGTCACAGCCACGAGGTCGACGCGTTCCGGACACAGAAGTTGCCCGACCGCATGACCCTGGTCTGCGGCGTGGTCGAGACGACGCACAATTATGTCGAGCACCCGCAGGTGATCGCCGAGCGGCTGGAGCGCGCGGTGCGCGCCGTCGGCGACCGCGAGCGCGTCATGGCGGGCACCGATTGCGGCTTCGGCACCATCGTCGGCGACACCCAGGTGTCCGAGGACGTGGTCTGGGCCAAGCTCGAGGCGATGCGCGACGGCGCGGCGATCGCGAGCAATCGGCTCTGGAACTGAGGCAGCCGGTTCTTCATCGCTTCGAGCAGCCGAGGGCTATCGCACATGGCTGTATCCCGTCGTCTCGGGCGGGGTAACCCCCCCCTTGAGCGGAGCCGCCCGAATCGGCGCTGTTTACAGCGCCTGGGGCGGCGCAGTCGAAGGACCTCTTTTAGCGGTCCATC
>CAMDOT010000090.1 GCA_945903635.1 Rhizobium sp. Q54
GGAACCCGTCGTCTCGACCGGAGCGCGCAGCGCGGAGTGGAGAGACCTTCTCTCCACGATTTGCCGGCTTTTGGTTGAGGGAAGGTCTCTCCGCTCCGCACCTTCGGTGCTCCGGTCGAGACGACGGAGTCTGCCGTGTCGGACCTCAAGTCATCACGCTCTAGGCGCCTCTCGATCAGCGCTTACCGTCGCCGGAAGACGGCTTTTGCGGCGGGGTCGTCGCGGACGGCGCGGTTACCGCCGAGGGATTTCCATAAATGGTTATGGGATGACCAGCCCCCTTCGCCTCCGAGGGGGCGGTTGCGGCCCCAAAATCCCCCCCATTGAGGGTAATGGCCTGACCGGTTCCCTTCGGCAGCGATGGAGCGGTTGCCGAGGGAGGAATCGGAATGGTGAGGGTTCCCAAATTATGTGTGTTGGGCGTGATGACCGGCGCCTGAGGGGCGATCACAGGCGGCGGCGCCGGGGGAGGCCTGGGCGCGGCGACTGGAGCCGAAGGCGCGCCGGGGCCGAGGGCGCCCTGCCCCATCGCCGATTCCGGAACCAGAAGGGCGCTCGCGGCCATGACGGTCAACGTGCCCAGGCCTGGCCTCTTGGCGGCAGCGCTACGATCCGAACGACTGGGATCACGACGGGCCGGATCATCAGTGGTCAACGATTTCCTCCATCAGGAATTGAAAATCCGACCACACCATCGTGTCCGGCAGCACGGTTCCAGATGGCATCGCGCGTGAATGCCCCAAGACGCCAAAAGGCTAACATCATGACGCTCGACCGTAAACGGCCGGACCGCGTAGTCTCCTGATTGGAGAGCATCACCATGCGGCCCGTGCCGGACGATTTGAGCGAACCGCAAGCATGTCCTCCCGCTCCGCGCCGGGTGGCAGGCTCCGGCGAAGCGATGGCGGCGACCTCGTACATCGATCGCGGCAAAGAGTTGCAGAATCTCGGTCGACACGAGGAGGCCCTGGAAAGCTACGACCAGGCAATCGCCCTCGATCCGGGCTCGGCGGCCGCCTTCAACGATCGCGGAACTGTGCTGCAGTACCTGCAACGATACGGCGAAGCGCTGGCGAGCCACGATCGGGCGGCAGAGCTGAGGCCGGACGATGCGAGCGCGTACTACAACCAGGGCACCGCGTTGCTGAATCTCGGACGGCACGAGGAGGCCTTGGCGCGGTATGACCGGGCGATCTCATTGGATCCCCTTTATGCCGACGCCCATATGAACCGCGGCCTCGCGCTGCAGCGCCTCCAGCGATACGAAGAATCTCTCTCGAATTATGACACCGCCATCTCACTGAATCCGGGTTGGGCCGACGCCTACAACGACCGCGGCGCCGCGCTACAAAAACTTCAACGCCACGAAGAGGCATTGGCGAGCTACGACAAGGCGGCCATGTTGAAGCCCGGTTGCGCGGATGCCTGTTTCAACCAGGGCAATGCGTTGCTGGCTCTCCAACGATGCGCGGAGGCGCTCACACACTATGACCGGGCGATTTCGCTGGAGCCCCACCATGTCGACGCCCATTTCAACCGCGGCAACGCTCTGTTGAATCTCCACCTGATCAGCGAAGCGCTTGCAAGCTACGAGAGAGCAGCGGCGCTGAGGCCTCACTATGCCGACGCCTTTTATAACCAGGGCGTCGCGCTGATGAGTCTTGAACGGTACGCCGAAGCTCTCTCCCGGTTCGATCGGGCAATTTCCCTGAAACCCGATCATTCCAGTGCCTACACAAACCGGGGCAACGCGCTGCGAAACCTTCAGCGCTACGAAGAGGCACGCGCGAGCTACGACCGTTCAATCACCCTGCAACCAGGCAACGCGCGAGCTTGCTTTTGCAAGGCGCAGCTTGAATTGGGACTGGGGAATTTCCAGAGCGGTTGGCCACTGTATGAATCGCGCTGGGAACTCGAAGAGGTGCACCCGCACAGACGAAATTTCCCCCAGGCGTCATGGCTGGGTTCGGAGCCAATCGAGGGCAAGACGATCCTGCTGCATTCCGAGCAGGGTTTGGGGGACACGATCCAGTTCAGTCGCTATGTGCCGCTCCTCGCCGAGCGCGGGGCCGAGGTCGTGTTCGAGGCGCCGCGCTCCATTGCCCGTCTGCTGGCGGGATTGACAGGCAGCGCCACGATCATCGCCAGCGGCGAGCGCTTGCCCGCATTTGATTTCCATTGCCCGCTGTTGAGCGCGCCTGGCCTGATGGGAACCACGGTGGAAACCATCCCGGCGCGCGTGCCCTATCTGGCAGCCGAAGCGAAGTTCATCGCGCATTGGCGCGAACGTTTGCCGGACGGCGGCATTCGGATCGGTATTACCTGGCAAGGCAATCCCTTGGGCGCGATCGATCGCGGACGTTCGGCGCCGCTGGCCAGTTTCGCGCCGCTGGCCCGCCTGCCCGGCGTCCGCCTGGTCAGCCTGCAGAAACATCACGGCCTCGATCAGCTCGACCGGCTGCCGGCGGGCATGGCCGTCGAGACGCTGGGCCCGAATTTCGACTCCGGCCCCGATGCGTTCGTCGATGCCGCTGCGGTGATCATGAGCCTCGACCTCGTGATCAGTACGGACACCGCGATCGTTCATCTCGCGGGGGCGCTGGATCGCCCGGTCTGGGTGGCCCTCAAGGCGGTTCCCCATTGGGCATGGATGATGGATCGCGACGACAGCCCTTGGTACCCTTCGGCACGCCTGTTTCGTCAGGCCAGCGACGGCGATTGGCGGGACGTATTCGAGCGAATGGCAGCCAGACTGACCAGCTTGCGGCAGCGATAGAATGAAGCTGAACATTGCCG
Source organism: Rhizobium sp. Q54 (assembly GCA_945903635.1). Lineage (GTDB taxonomy): Bacteria > Pseudomonadota > Alphaproteobacteria > Reyranellales > Reyranellaceae > Reyranella. The sequence goes on from CAMDOT010000090.1 coordinate 2,797, forward strand.
TGTCGCCGGGCGAATTGATCGACAGGATCACCATCCTCGAGATCAAGCGGGCGAGGATCAACGACCCCGACAAGCTGCGCAACGTCGATCGAGCCTATGATGCCCTGTCGAAGACGTTGACAGCCGAGATTCCCATGACGCCCCGCCTTGCCGAGCTGAGCAAGGAACTCAAAGCCGTGAATGAAGTGCTCTGGCAGGCTGAAGAGGACCTGCGCGACCATGAGCGTCGCCAGAATTTCGACGGGCATTTCATCGACGTCGCCCGAACCGTCTACATCAGCAACGATCGGCGTAGTGAGCTGAAACGACAGATCGACGAGTTGCTGGGAAGCTCACTCATCGAAGAAAAATTCTACACATCGACTCGAAACAGCTAGAGTGTCCCGGCTGTCAGAGGGCTCAGCTGACCAGCAGGCCGTGCCCGGCGGTGCTGGTGAAGTCGATCTGGGCGACGATGTCCTGGTAGTCGTGATCGCCGGTGAGCGGCCGATCCTCGAAGCCCCAGGTATTCAGCCCGTAATTGTAGATCGCCGTCACGTTGCCGGCGTTGCCCTGCGAGAAAGCCCAGTAGACATTGTTCGTGCCCACGTTGGTGTACTTCATCGCGACGATGTCGCCCTGGTCCACACCCGTGATCTCGACCTGGGCGAAGTTCCCCCAGCCGGGGCCGTTGATGACCGTGCCGCCGCCCACCAACTGGTAGTCGCGCGCCGCCGCTGCCGCCACGTAGCCCGCCTGGCCCGGCGCGATCCCGTTGATGGTGCCGTTGAGGTCATCGACCTTGTAGATCTCGAGTTGCGCGCCATCGAGGCCGTTCTGCCGGATCCGCACGACCGCGTTCTGATCGTCGGCGCCGCCGGCCGTCTGCGCGATGGCCACGGGACGCGCCAGGGTGATGCCGCCCTGTGCGTCGCCGAACTGGAGGAAGCCGAAGTCGTTGGTCAGGAGGTCCTGGTACAGCGCGAGTTCCTGACCTCCGGCCGAGACGCCCAAGGTGGCGCCGGCCTGCACGGTGATCTCGAAGGGAACCGACTTGGCGGCGCCGTCCAGAAAGGTCACGAGGGCGCTGTCGAAGTTGTTGCCCTGCACCACCTGCCCGGCCAACTGGTTTGTCCAGCCGTACGTGCCGTTGGCGCCCATGGCCACAGCGCTCGTCCCGTCAACCTGCACGACGGTGGCGCCGGAATAGTTGTTCTGCACCAGCAGCGTCTGCGCCACCAGGGTCGTTCCACCATTGTCGTCCACGACGTCGATCACGGCATATGACGTGTTGTCCACGACGTTGTTGATTTGCGTATTGGCGATCGCCGACAGGGTCCGTGCCAACACCAAGCCGTTGGGCGAGCCCAGGCCCGAGGTGTAGTCGTAGCCCGGGCCCGCATCGTAGCCGTAGCCCGTCGGCTGAACTCTCCCGTCACTCTCATAGGGACCGTTCGAGTCGTAATAGAAGGACGAGGTGTTGCCGCCGACCGAGACGTCGTTGAACGAAGCCGGCGCGATCGCCGAGGCAATGTAGAGCAGGTCGTTCATGAAGCCGAGATTGGGCAATCCCTGGTCGTCGAAGATGGCATTGAGCTGCACGGTGAGCGCCGCCCACAACGGCGACGCGGCGCTGGTGCCACCGTTCGACGTGGTCGTCGACATATCGCCCGTGGGAACCGTGTAGTTGAGATTCCCGCCTGCGTTGGCCGCAACGTCCGGCGCGCCACGCCCCGATTGCATCCAGGGATCGGCCGTCACCGGATCCAGGCCATAGGCGCTCTGGTACCAGGGAGTCGGCTGCGAGGGATCGACACCGCCCGAGCTCGTCCAGTTGTTCTGAAAGCCCTTGTCGAAAAACTCGCCCCAGGAATAGCCCTGGAGGTCGATCCCATTCAGATAGTACTGGTTCCAGACCGCCTCCATGAAAAGCGGAAGGTCGCCGGCCGCGGTCGGCAACGTCGTCAACCCGCCGGCCACCAGGCGCCAGATCGTCGAAGGGTCGCCCGCGAGAGCGGGTACCCAATACTCATCATCGATCGTCGGGTCGGTCGGTGCCGTCGTCGAACCCGAGATCGAGGTCCCGCCGACCAGCACGGTGTAGGGATAAGCGACATTGTAGTCCTTGTTGGTGAGGCCGTTGGCGATATCGTAGCCCGAGCCCTCGTCGCCCAATGCATTGAGGATGGTCTTGTTCATCAGGGCGCCGTCGACATACAGCTCCCAGTAGGCGCGATAGAAGGGCGAGCGCGGGTCCATCCAAGGCGTGTCGTTGAACGAGCTGGAGATCGCATCGGGGTCGTGATGCGTGTCCCAGATCGCGCTCTGCGTCGCGGTGTAGACCGAGGCCTGGGCATAGCCGTTGGCGCCGGAGCCGTTGTAGAGAATGATGTCGCTGTCGGGATTGATCGCCGCGACAACGCCCACATCCAACGAACGTTCGCCGGCGCTGCCGGAGTTCTCGGCCCACGACTGCCCGTCGACGCCCTGCGTATGCACCTGGCCGTCGCCACTGATCTGAAGGCCCGTGAGATATGTCGTGAGCGCTTCCTGAAACGCGACGTCGGGATCGGAGGCAGGATCGTCAGGATTGGGAGCGGCGTCGGACAAGGCCGAGCCGATGCCCGGCTCGATGAGACCGACCTTGCCGATGTCGACGCCGGCAGCCTTGAGCTCCGCGTTACTGACCGGAAAGTTGTACATCTCCGCGATGAGGTTCGGCCCCATATCGGGTTGGTTCGGCGACGCATTGCCGACGCCCAGAGGTCCCGCCGTCAGCGTCTGCGACCCTTCGGCAAGCTTCGTCGCGGCCGGCGTGTCCCAGTAGGTGTCGATCCAGAGCGCCTCGACATCCCATTCCTTGGGCAGCGAGAGATCGCCCAGCCAGAAAGCCGACGGGCCGTCGGTGGCGGTATACAGCGTCGTCTGGAAGAGCTGCGAGAACTGTTCCGCCGTATCGAGGCTGATCCAGATGGTGCGCGATTCGGCGGAGGAAACATAGTTGCCGGCCGTCGCCGCATTCGACTCATCGAGGATCGTCAGGCCGTACTGGTCCTGCAGTTCATGGTGGATTTCGTCGTACTTCGCCTGATCCGCGCCGTACGTGCTCCACAGCGTCCCGGCCTGCTCGAGTTGGGCGAGCGTTTGCTGGCGCGTGCCCCAGTCTTCCTGAAGCAGTGCCGTCGGGTCCTGATTCCGCCCCAGGATGATCGCGACGTTGAAGCCGGCAGTCGTCGCCTCGGTGTAGTCGGAGCCGAGATCGTAGGCATCCTGCACGGAAGTGGCGTCCGTAATGCGATACCCCAGGAAATCGAGATAGCTCGAATAGTCGAGCGTCTCGTACTCCGGCAGGAAGGCGACATCGCTCGGGGCGATGGTCGGCGCATTGGAAAAATTGATGGTTTCGTGGACGGCACCATCCGCCGAGTTGACGGTCCATTGCGTGGCGCTGACCTGCGTGAAGGTCGCGCCCTGCGAGGCAAAGCCGTAGCCGAAGAACTGCAGGCTGTCGCCACTCGCGAAATCGACGACCGTGTCGCCGTTGGCCTCGCCGCGCGTGAAATTGAAGAAGTTGTCGCCCGCGCCGCCGGCGAGCGTGTCGATCCCGGCGCCGCCGTCGAGGTAATCGTTGCCGGCCTCTCCCTGCAGGTCGTCGGCGCTTGCACCGCCCATCAACGTGTCGTTGCCGGCGCCGCCCTGCAGCTTCGAGGCGGCATCGGAGGCCGTGATCTGGTCGTTGCCGCTGCCACCGATCGCGGTCTCGATGACAGTATCGACAGCGATGGCGAGATTGTTGGTATGACCGCCGACGCTGGAAAAGGTGCCGGACGCGAGGGTGACGGTGGCATCCTCGGAGAAGCCCGAGAGGTCGAGCGTGTTGTTGGTCCCCGAATCCCACAGCGTGACGATGGCGTTGGTGTTCAGGTTGAAGTCGTAGAACTGGCCGATGGCGCCGTCGATGCTCGAGTTGAATCCGAATGTGTCGTTGCCGTCGAAGGCACCCGAGGTCGATGCACCATAGAGACGCTGGATCGCCAGGATATCCAGCATCATCGGCGTCAGGGGCTGGTTGTCGTAGACGACTCCGGCTTGCTGGATCGTCCCCCAGTTGGTGTCGGCCGCGGGATAGGCATTGAAATAGGCCGCCGTCACGTCTCCAGGCGCGACGCCGGACATCGCCGTCCAGAGCTGGCTGTCGTAGACACCGAACTGCTCGGCATCGGCATCCGCAGCGCTGCTGTAGGGTCCACCGTTGCCGAGGCCGAGGATATGGCCGATCTCCTGCATGACCGTCGAATAGGGATTGCCCCCCAAGGAGGTCAGCGGCAGGCCGAGCGGGCCGTAGCTGCCGGCGTTCGTGTCGATGGAGATGAGCGGTCCCGTGCTGCTCGGCGTGGCGATGACACTGCTGCCGACGGCGTTCGAGGATTGCGCGCCGAAAGACGCGAAGGCCTCGCCGTCGGTGCCACGCACAATCGTAATGTTCGCCGTGGTGGGATCGGCCGCTTCCGAGAAGGTGATGTTCGCGACCGCCGCCCACAGGCCGAACCCGGCCTCCCAGACGGTCTGCTCATCCGACGTCCAGTTCGAGGAAGCCTGAAACGAATAGGTGACGTTTCCGCCGGCCGTCCCGGGCGTGCTGCTGCCCCATTTGATGGCCGTCGAAGAGGTGCCGTAGGTGGCCGGCGTGTCGTCGTTCCAGGTGAAGTAACTGGTCGGCGTGACCTCGTTGTTTTCATCGACGCCGGTCAGAAACGTAATTTCAGAATCGTAAGCTGGACACATGCTTCCACCACCCGTCGACAACCGCTGAGACGCTATAACCCAACTTATTGCACATTCAAGGCGATAACATTAAATCGCCGCAACGTACCCAGAAAAATGGCGATCAATTGAGCCGTCCGCGGGCCGCCGGCGGCGGGAGATTGAGCCCGGCCTCCGCGAGCGCCATAGCGAACGCCTTGAGGCGCTGTGCCGCGACGAGTGCCACGGGCTGCACCATCATCGTATCGAGCGAAGTGTGGAGCGGCTCATCGCGACCTGCTTGAGCCAAGACACACAAGGCGATCAGGGTCGCCTCGTCGCTGCTCTGGCAAGCGCACAAGGGTGCGTGAATCTCGAGGGCGCGCCGGGCGCCGAAGTGGACCACGTCCATCAGCGCGGCGAAGTCGGCCAGAGTGTCGAGAAGACCGGCCGTCCGGAAGCCGTCGAGGAGAGCCGACCCCTCCAGCGGCAGCGGCCTGTCGTTCTGCCATCCCATCAGCTCGCACTGCCATTGCCGCAGCGCCCACAGGAGGAAGCGCTCGCCGACAGGCAGCGCGCAGATGCAGCCCGGCCGGCCGCAGCTCTGCGGCGGGTCGGCCTGAGGAAGATAGAGGTCGCCGTCTATCGAGCGTTGCATCGGATTTACTCGTCGTTGACGATGCAGGCATATTATGCAATTAAGAATTACTCGCAATACATGATTATCAGGTGCCCCATGGATCAGTCGCCGCGCACGTTGGAAGCCTCCAAAGTCGGAAACGACGGCGTCAAATGGGATGGACCCAATCTCGACATTCCGGTCGTCGACAGCACGGCGCTGATGCGTGGCCAGCGCGAACTCGTCATCCGGCACAACACCCAAACCTACCGTCTGCGCGTCACCGCCTCAGAAAAGTTGATTCTGACCAAGTAGCGAAACCCTGCGGAGCAAGCCGCCTCAGAGCACCTGCTCAGATTGGTGGCTCACCCTTGATCAGCCGCGCTGCACGACGACAGCGGCAATACGCGCAGGTCCGCCGGAATCGACTTCGAGACCCGCAAGAGATCCCCAGTTCTCCGTCATCAAATGCGTCGCAACCCGGCGGCGCCCCATTCGGTCTCGAAGGTCGCCAAGGTGTTGAGGCCGGACGTTGGATCTCGAACGTCGTCGACAACGCGAAACTCGAAGGACGCGCGGTCTCGCGTAAACGTGCAACGCGTGTAGCCGTGGCGTTGAGCATCGACGAACTGGATATGCGGGTTGTTCGGAAGCGACGCGATGTAGTTGCTGTGATTACCGAGACGCGAGCTGATCGTGCCGCAGACGATGTGCGCCGCGACGGCCTCCGAGCGCATATCCTGTCGCCGGATAGGAACATTCGAGGCGACGAAGCCGTGGATGTCGCCTCCGAGAACCACGGTATCGCGGCTGGGGCGCGCGGCGATGAGATCGATGATGCGCTGATGGGCGGCCGCGTAACCACCCCAGCCGTCGGTGTCGAAGCCGGTCCCGGATCCCAGCTTTCGCTCGAAGGGCGAGAACATGAGTTGCTGCCCGAGAAGCAGCCACCGAGCGCGAGCCGGCTCGACAAGACAGCGCGCAAGCCAACTCTCCTGGTCCGGCCCGAGCATGGTTCGCTTGGGGTCGAATGCATCCGCGCATTCGACGGCGGACACCAAACGGTTTCGATCGAGCTGTGGTGCCGGCGGTGGGCAGGGAAGCGGCGAGCGATACTGGCGTTCGTCGAGCATGATGAGATCGATCAAATTGCCGAACGCCAAACGCCGATAGAGGAACGCATCCGGCCCTAGCGGACGCTGTGCGTTCCTCAGCGGCATATGCTCCCAATAGGCCTGATAGGCCGCTGCACGCTGCCGCAAGAATGCCGCTGTGGGAGGACGGCCCGGCGCATGGCTCCCGGCATAGTCGTTCTCGACATCGTGATCGTCCCAGATGGCGATCCAGGGAAAGGCAGCGTGCGCCTTCTGGATTGCCGGATCGGTCTTGTACCAGGAGTGCATCTGGCGATACTCGGCCAGCGTCTTTGGAACGCCGATGGGGACGTCGCGAACCTTCTGTTGGGCGGCGGCGGGGCTCGATGACGGCGTCTCGTAGATGTAGTCGCCCAGATGCAGCACGAAATCGAGGTCTTCATCGGCCATCCGATGATAGGCTGCCCAGTTCCCGTACATCCAATGCTGGCAGGCGACCACGGCGAACCGCAGGCGCGACACCTGTTGCCCTAGCGCGGGCGCGGTGCGGGTCTTGCCGGTCGGGCTCTCGGTGTTCTCGGCACGAAAGCGATACCAATAAGAACGTCCGGGCTCGAGGCCACCTACCTCGACGTGCACCGAATGCGCGAATTCCGGCATCGCCAGGGTGACGCCGGACCTCACGATATCCTGCAGACGCTCGTCGCGTGCCACCTCCCAGGCGACCTCGATGGGCGCTTCACCCATGCCACCATCCGCCACGAGGGCATCGCGAACCAGGCGTGTCCACAGTACGACGCCGTCCGACCATGGATCCCCTGAGGCGATCCCGAGCTTGAAGATGCTACCCGAAGACGACCGGACCGGGGTCACAGCAAGAGAAGACGACAAGGCGATGCCGGTGGCTCCGGCGAGCATGTTACGGCGCGTATAGGGCGTCATGGGCGCTACCTCCAACGGGCAGATCACCCGCATATGCGGTTTCTTCCGATCCCGCTTACGAGGACGCTGTCAACATTGTCGGAAGGAGACCAATCGATTTTTGGATGGTGATCGATACGAAAAAACGATGGGAGCATGGCCCCTCGTTCGAGGAGCGCGATGCCACACCGCTGGCCGCCCTCTACGCCGCCGGCTATTTAGGCATGGTCGGCGTCAACGGATCGGAGTGCAGGATTCTGCTTGCGCTGTGCGACGATGGCGGCAACGTGCAGCGCTCGATCGAGGCCAAGTTCGAGATGCTCGGCATCGGCTAAGCCGACCTCAATCGAGCTTGATGTTCAGCTCGTTGAAGATGGCAGCCCATTTCGCCGTCTCTGGATTGGCCACCGCTTGCCGGTAGGCCCCTCCAGCTTGTCGAGAATGGCGGCCGGAAGATGCATCAGATCGATCCCGAAACGGGCGCGGTCCTGGAGAGCCTCGAAATGCCACCCTCGCCCGCGAGAGAAAGTAAGCGAAGCGGCCCTCGCGGACGACGCTCATACTGGACGGTCGCCCTTGATCAGCACGCGCTGCATGATGCGCTTCTCGCCCATCGGATAGTCGATCATGACGCGGTGCATGGTGGCGCGGTTGTCCCAGACGACGATGTCGCCCCTGCTCCAGACGTGACCGAAATGGTGTTGCGGCTTGCGCGCCTCATCGGCCAGTTCGTCGAGCAGCGCATCGCTTTCCGCACGCTCCATCCCGACGATGCGATCGAGTCGATTCGGGTTGAGATAGAGCGCCTTGCGACCGGTCACCGGATGAGTCCGCACCAGAGGATGCTCGACGTCCGGTGTCTCGGCGATTTCCTCCGGCGTGCGCGCCGATGGCCGGTTGCGCGCCCGCGGGGTGTCGTAGCCGTGCATGGCGCGCCTACCGTCGATCCGCTTCTTCGTCGCCGCCGGCAAAGCGTCGTAGACCGAGTGCATGTTGCAGAACCAGGTCGAGCCGCCATGGCTCGGAATCTCGATGCTGTGCAACAGCGTGGCCTTGGCAGGCGTCGCGAAATACGAATCGTCGGTGTGCCAGTCCTCGGCCCGGATCGCGGTCTTGTCGGTCGTGCCGTCGGCCATCAGCGTGCTCACCATCACCGACACTTCCGGAACCGCGCCACTGCGCTTGTAGCGCAGCAACTGGGTCTGCGGCTCGCCGAAGGCGCGCGCGAAATCGCGCGTCTGTTCCGGTGTCATGGGCGCGCCCGGAATCGCCACCAGGAGATGCTCGGCGAGCGCCTGGTCGAGCATGGCCGCCAGCGCGGGCTCGTTCGCCCGCGTGCGATCGAGGCCTTCGATCCGCGCGCCCAGGGCGCCTTTGTGGGGAACGACTTCCGGCATGGTCATGCGACTCCCGTCAGGGTTTCATCCCGTGCGCGCATCTAGCTATCGAACCCGACGAACACCGTTGCTTCGTCGACGGACTTTCGTTCGGACACGACCGCATTTGCCGGGAAACTATCGTCCGGCCAACCCAGCGCGATACTTTTCATGATGACCTGATCGTCGGCAATTCCCGCGTGCTGACGCACCACAGGTGATTGCATGATGCCCTGGCTGTTGATCACGGCGCCCAGGCCGCGCGACCAGGCAGCATTGACCAGGGCAGTCGCCACGGCGCCACAATCGAAGGGCGTGTCGTCGCTGCCGTCCAGCACGCGGTCATAGGTCACGATCACGCAGACAGGCGCGTCGAACTGACGGAAGCCGCGCAGGACCCAGTCCTGGCGCATGTCCTTGTCATCGCGCGCAATCCCCATCGCCGAGAACAATTGCTTGGCGACGCCAATCTGCCGGTCGCGGTGCTGGCCGGCAAAGCCCTGCCCCGTTCGGAACTCGCGCGACTGCGGGACGCCCGCCACCATCCGCTCGGTATTGCCGGCGCGGATCCGATCCAGCGGTTCGCCGGTGATGACGTAGAAATTCCAGGGCTGGGTATTCATCGACGACGGAGCGCGCATCGCCAAACGGATGATTTCCTCGATCAGCGCCCTGGGCACTGGATCCGGCTTGTAACCGCGGATGCTCCGGCGGCCGAGGATAACGTCATCAAACTGCATTTGTCCGCGATCCCCGGATGACACCTGAACTGCCTTGAATTTTCACGGTTTCCCGGCTGACGCGCAAGACAGACGCGGCCACTCGGCGCCCTCTGCGAAAGTGGATCCACTAACGTACGCGCAGCCCGCCCACCAATTCCGCCAGCCAGACCTTCACCCGCTGCAGCATCGCCTTCATCCGCTGCCACGCCGGCAGCGCGCGGACGAAGCCATAGAGCTTGTCGCGCCACGCGAAGAGCCAGGTCTCCGAGGTCAGGAACCACGGCATCGTCACCAGGGTCGGCCGCAGGATCTGGTAGAGCCGCGCCACCAGCGCGGTCGCCAGCATCTTGCCCGCGACGACGCTCGCCGTGGCAAGGCCGAACCTCCCCTGCAGGGCAAACCACACGGCCGCCAGCTTGACGGGAAGGACGAGGGTCGAAGGCGCCACGAAGGCGAGTAGCGCTGCCCACGGCGGCAGGCCGGCGAGCCAGCGCTCCAGCCGCGCCACCGGCGGCCATTTGGCCAGCGCCGCCATGGCGACGCCGAGATAGTGCAGCAGCACGTCTTCGACGAAGACGATCGCCGCCGCGATCGGAATGAAGGCCAGTTCGAGGGCGCGCTTGAGATGGATTTTCATCAGCCCGCCACCCAAACCTCACAAAATGTCATTATGGTGTGTACCATGTTCAAGCGTCGCACGATCGCCCGGCTCATGGCCGCGGCCTCCCTCACCCCCGCCTCCAGCTTTGCGCAGCAGGGCACGCTGCTGTCGCGCATCGCGTTCGGATCCTGCGCCAACCAGGCCAAGCCGCAGCCCATCTGGGAGGCGATCCATGCCTATCGGCCGGAGTTCTTCATTTTCGCCGGCGACAACGTCTACGGCGACTTCCAGACCGCCGAGGCCGGCAATCTCCGGCAGGCCTACGACGCAGCGACCCGGATCGCGGGCTATGCGAAGCTGCGCGATACCGTTCCCCATCTCGCCATCTGGGACGACCACGACTATGGCTCGAACGACGGTGGCGTGGAGTTTCCCCACAAGGCCGTCGCCAAGGAAGAGTTCCTGCGGTTCTGGAAGGTGCCGCCGGACGATGTGCGGCGCACTCGCGAGGGCATCTACACGGCGCAGACATTCGGCCCATCCGGCAGGAGCGTGCAGGTCATCCTGCTCGACGTTCGCTGGTTCCGCTCGCCGCTCAGGATCACCGACCAGCGCGGCGCGCCAGGCAAGGAGCGCTACCTGCCGGATCCCTCTCCTGACAAGACGATGATGGGCAACACGCAGTGGGCGTGGCTTGCCGCCGAATTGCGCAAGCCCGCGGACCTGCGCCTGGTCGTGTCGAGCACGCAGGTCCTGGCGGAGGGCCATGGCTGGGAGCGTTGGGGCAATTTTCCGCTGGAACGCCAGAAGCTGTTCGACACGATCCGCGCGGCCGGCGCCAACAATGTCGTGTTCCTGTCCGGCGACCGGCATATCGGCGCGCTCTATCGCGAGACACCGCCGGGCCTCTATCCGCTGAACGAAGTGACCTCGAGCGGCATCAACCAGGTCTATGCAGCAGCCAAGGAGCCGGGACCGAACCGCCTGGGCGACCTGCTGGCCGAGGCGAACTTCGGCACAATCGACATCGACTGGGCCGGGCGCCGGCTGACGCTCGGCCTGCGCGAGGTGCAAGGCGAGGTCCGCCGCTCGGTGGACCTCCGTTTCGACGAACTGCGGCTGCCCTCTTAGCCGGGCGCCCTACTCCGGCTTGACGCCGGCGGCCTTCACGGCGGGTACCCACTTGTCGATCGAGGCCTTCAGCAGGGCGCGCAGGCCCTCGGGCGTTGCTTCCGCCGGTGTCGGCACGTCGACGGCGAGATCGGTCAGGCGGGCACGGATCTTGTCGTCGGCAAGCGTCGTGAGCAGTGCCTGATCGACCTTGGCGATGATCTCCTTCGGCGTACCCTTGGGCGCGAAGAAACCGTTCCAGATTGTCACTTCATAGCCTTTTAGGCCCGAGGCATCGATGGTCGGCACGCCCGGGAGCTGCGGCAATGGCTTCAGCGTGCTGACGCCCAGCGCCTTGATGTTGCCGGCCTGGATCTGGGCCAGCACGTTCACTGCCTGATCGACCATGTAGTCAAATTGGCCGCTGACAAGATCATTCAACGCCGGGCCGGTTCCCTTGTAGGGGATTTCTAGCACCTCGACCTGCATCATGCTGTTCAGCATCAGGCCGCCCAGGTGCGAGGCGGCACCAATGCCCGCCATGCCGTACTGGACCTTCTTCTGGTTCGCCTTCACGTAGGCCTGGAACTCGGCGAAGTTCTTGACCGGCAGGTCCTTCTTCACGACCAGGACCATGGGATTGGTGCCGCCGAGACCGATCGGCTCCAGATCCTTCATGCTGTCGTAGGGCAGCGACTTGTAGAGCGCGATGTTGACCGCCAGCGTGCCCATGTGGGTGAACAGCAGCGTGTAGCCATCCGGCGTGGCCTTGGCCGCCTTGTTGACGCCGATGGTGCCGCCGGCGCCGCCGATGTTCTCGATCACGATCGTCTGGCCCAGCGCCACGCTCATCCGCTGGCCGAGCACGCGCGCCAGCGCGTCGGTCGGTCCGCCCGCGGCGAACGGCACGATCATGGTGATCGGCTTGGTGGGATAGGCCTGCGCCATTGCGCCGAGCGGCATGGCGGCAACGCCCACGGCAGCAGCGGCCGCCAGCAGGACACGTCTTTTCATGAACGACCTCCCTGAATATCGATGAAAGCGAGCTACACCCTCTTCATTGGCTCTGCAATGGCATGGCCTACCGCATCGGAAAGGCGAGCAGTGCCAAAACGGCGCACGCCAGCAGGAACGACAGGCCCTTCCAGAACAACTGCGGGCTTCTCTCCAGCAGCGGCGGCGGCGAGGACCGCAAGAACTCTTCCCGGGGGTGGCGCAGGTCGAAGACGAATTCCGAGAGCGCTTCGTAGCGCTTGTGCGGGTCGGGATGGACCGCCTTTTCGAGCGCCCCGTCGACCCACAGGGGAACATCGGGATTGCGGCCGCGCGCGGAATGGTAGGCGAGCTGGCGCTGCTTCGATCTCGTCCGCGCCTGGGCGACCTGGGCGCCGTAGGGAAGCTGCCCTGTCAGCATCTGGTAGGCGATCACGCCCAGCGAGAACAGATCCGACCGCGGCGAGCCGCCTTCGGCCAGGAAATATTCTGGCGCGGTGTATTGCATCGTGCCCAGGATATCGTTGCCGTTGAGGATCGGCGACGCCTCGATCACACCGGCCACCCGCGTGGCGCCGAAATCGATGATCTTCACCGTCCCCTTCGTGTCGATCATGATGTTCTGCGGCCGCAGATCCTGATGCAGCATTTCCAGGCGATGGAACGCCTGCAGTCCCCTCGCGATCTGCTCGACGATCCCGCGCACGGCCTCGAGGTCCGGCTTGGGATTGTCGTTCATCCATTGGGCGAGCGTCTTGCCCTCGACGTACTCCGTGACGACGTAGAGGTAGTTGCGCTTTCTCGATTGCAGGCGCGGCTTCAGCACATGGGCGTTGTCGATGCGACGCGCGACCCATTCCTCCATCATGAAACGCTTGAGATAGGCTTCGTCGCCGCGCAGGTCGATCGACGGGATTTTCAGGGCAACGATCTCGTCGCTTTCGGTGTCGGCGACCAGATAGATGTGGCTGCGGCTGCTGGCATGGATCTGCCTCAGGACCTTGTAGCCGTCGAAAATCATCCGCGCTTCGAGAAGCGGCGGAAGCTGCAGTTCGGAAATCGAGCCTAAAACCTCGCCGGCGTCGCCGGCCGGCAGCTCATCGACCCGGACGATCTGGGCAGTGAGATTGTCCGGGCTGCCGAGCTTATAAGCCTCCTCGACGATCACCCGGGCGGCACGATCCAGGTCGGCCGCATGATCGGCGATCGCCCTGATGATGAAGGCATCGCCGACATGCTCGTAGACGCCATCGGTCGCCATGACCAAAACGTCGCCCCTCTCGAGCGGAACCTCGCGATAGTCGATGTCGATCTGGGAATTGGCCCCCAGGGCACGGCCGAGATACGACTGCTCCGATGACACGACGACGCGATGATCTTCGGTGAGCTGCTCCAGCGCATTTCCGGACACGCGGTAGATGCGTGAATCGCCGACATGGAAAATATGCGCGGTCGCGGATTTCACGACCACCACGCTCAAGGTACAGACGTAGCCCTTGTCCCTGTCATAGGCGTACTGGCTGCGACGCGTCTGCGCATGGAGCCAGGAATTGGTCGCGGCGATGACGCGTTGCGCCGACGTCTTCACCGACCACGCCTCCGACGTGCAGTAGTAATCCGCGAGGAAGCTCTTGATGGCGGATTCGCTCGCGATCCGGCTGACGCTGCTGCTGCTGATCCCGTCGGCCAGGGCGATCGCGATCCCCTTGAGGCTGAGCGCAGGCTGCCCAGGAACGACAGCCCCATGGAAATCCTGGTTGGTCTCCTTCCGGCCCTTGTCGGAATACTGTCCGATCGAGACTTTCAGTTCACGCGGCATCGGCGGCATCCAGGGCGGAGAGCCTCGCCCCTCCGGGGCGAGACTCCATGTGTCGATAGAGGTCAGCCCGCGTTGCGCTTGGGGGCGGTCCTCGCGTGCGTGGCGTACAGGGTCAGACCGGTGAAGGCCAGCCCACCGACCAGGTTGCCGACGACGGTCGGGATCTCGTTCCAGATGAGATAGTCCATGATCGTGAACTTGCCGCCCAGCAGCAGGCCCGACGGGAACAGGAACATGTTCACGATCGAATGCTCGAAGGTCATGAAGAAGAAGACCATGATCGGCATCCACATGGCGATCACCTTGCCGCTCACCGTCGTCGAGATCATGGCGCCGACTACGCCGGTGGAGACCATCCAGTTGCAGAGCACGCCGCGGATGAAGAGCGTCAGCATGCCGGCGGCGCCGTACTGCGCATAACCGAGCGTGCGGCCTTCGCCGATATGGCCGATGACCTGACCGACCTTGTCGGGCGGCGTCGAAAAACCAAAGGTAAAGATGCAGGCCATCATCACCGCGACGGTGAATCGTCGGCATATTCGTCGGGCCAATCGGAGACCAGGTAGTAGTTGAGCGCCGGCCGGCACTTGGCGCAGCCGCACGAGGTCTTCCACTCGAGCTCCTGCATGACCGCCGGCAAAGTCTTGAGCGACTTCGCCACGATCAGGCGGCGGACGTCGTCGTGTCCGAGGGTTGTGCAGGCGCACATCGGCGCGACTGCAGTGCGGTTGAAAGCGTCGCCCAGGGTCAGCGCCATGAGCTGCTCGACCAGGCCGGTGCAGGTGCCGCACGAGGCCGAGGCCTTGGTGTGGGCCCGCACCTCGTCGAGGGTGGTGAGCCCCTTCGCCTTGATCGTGCCCGTGATCTTGCCCTTGCAGATGCCGTTGCAGCCGCAGATCTCGGCATCGTCCGGCAATGCTGCGACGGCAGCCCCGGGATCGAGCGCGCCCCCGCCCTGGAAGGCCGGGCCGAAGATCAGCGTGTCGCGCATCTCCGAGATGTTGGCCGACTTCTTCTTGAGGTCGTTGAACCAGGCGCCGTCGCCCACCTCGCCGAACAGCACGGTGCCGATGATCCTGTCGTCCTTCAGGATCAGGCGCTTGTAGACGCCGGACGCTGCGTCGCGCAGCACGATCTCCTCGCGGTCGTCGCCGTCGGCGAAGTCGCCCAGCGAATAGACGTCGATGCCGGTGACCTTGAGCTTGGTCGGCGTGTCGATGTGCACGAAGCGGGCTTCCTCATCACCCGCGAGGTGGGCCGCCGCGACCCGCGCCATCTCATAGAGCGGCGCCACCAGGCCATAGACATGGCCACCGACCTCGGCGCATTCGCCGAGCGCCAGGATGTCGGGATCCGAGGTCCGCATGGCGTGGTCGACGACGATGCCCCGGTTGATCGTGAGGTCGGCCTCCTTGGCGAGCCCCGAGTTGGGCCGGATGCCGGCCGCCATGATGACCAGGGTCGCCGGAATGATCGTGCCGTCGGCGAGTTCGACGCCCTCGACCCTGCCCTTGCCCAGGATCGCCTTGGTGTTGGCCTTGGTCAGCACCTTGATGCCGCGCTCTTCCAGCGCTTTCTGCAGGAGATAGCCCGCCGCGGGATCGAGTTGCCGCTCCATCAGGGTCGGCATCAGATGCACGACGGTGACGTCCATGCCCTGCGCCTGCAGGCCGGCGGCGGCTTCGAGGCCGAGCAGGCCACCGCCGATCACGACTGCCTTGGCGCGCGACTGGGCGGCCAGCAGCATCGCATTCACGTCATCGAGGTCGCGGTAGGTAAGGACGCCTGCGAAGTCGTGGCCGGGCACCGGGATGATGATCGGGTTCGAGCCGGTGGCGATCACGAGCTTGTCGTAGCTCTCGGTCACGCCTTCCGAGGAGGTTACGGTCTTGGCCGCGCGGTCGATCGCCTCGATCTTGTGGCCCTTGTAGAGCGTGATGCCGTTGCGGACGTACCAGCCATCGCCATGGATGATGATCTGCTCATAGTCCTTCTCGCCCGACAGCACGGGCGAGAGCATGATGCGGTCGTAGTTCACCCGGGGTTCGGCGTTGAAGATCGTCACCTGGTAGCGTTCGGGCGCGGTCTCGAGCAGATGCTCCAGCATGCGCCCGGGGGCCATGCCGTTTCCGATGATGACGAGCTTTTCAGTCATGTCCCTGGCGAATCCCCAAAACAAAAAAGCCGCCCAACAGACCCACGCCCCCACGAGAAAGGACGAGTAGCCGTTGGCAGCTTTGCCTGGGGCGCCCGCCATTGGACGCCCATTAACGAGACTTCATTGTCTCGCACAGTACGAAGCATGAACCGTGCCAGATCGAGGACCTTTGAGAACCACAGATAACGCTGGCCGTCCGGGAACTGTTTCGAGCCGCCTGGCCATTTATTGGGCAAGTGCTGCGTCGATTGCCTCTTTGCGTCGCGACAAGACGATCCTATGAAAGCGACAGTGACTCCTTCCGCACCACGCTTTCTGGCCGTGATCGCCGAGATCGACGGCGCCAACGCCGCCGATCCCCGCCAGCGCGAGGTCGTCTATTCGGAGCGGATGTCGGAGTGCCTGCCCCGGCTCTATCCGGAGGCTTCCGAAGCTCTGCGCATTGCCGCACGCGCCCAGCACATATGTCGTTGGCAGATTCCCCGGAACAAGTATCCACTCGGCCGCGAAGGTTACAACGCTTGGCGATCCGCCTGCCGCGACCATCACGCGGCACTCACCTCGGCGATCATGCGCCGTCACGGCTATGCCGACAGCGAGATCGCGCAGGTCGTAAAGATCATCCGGAAAGAGCAGCTGAAGCGCGATCCCGAGAGCCAGGCGCTCGAGAACGTCGTGGCCGTCGTCTTCGTCCAACACTACCTGGACGAATTCGTTGCCACCCACAAAGACTATGACGAGGCAAAGCTCGCCGATATCCTGCGCAAGACGCTGCGCAAGATGGATCCGGTCGGCCATGCCGCGGCGCTCGCGCTGCCCCTGCCCGCGGCAACCGTGCGTCTCATCGCTCTGGCGCTGAAGTAAGACGGCGCTCTACGCCGTCTTCACCAGCTCCGCGATGGCCGCCCCCACGGTCTTGGTGTCGCCGTTGCCGCCCAGATCCTTGGTGCGCGGGTTGCCCTCGAGCAGCGATTCAGCGATGGCGCGCTCGATGCACTCGGCCGCCTCGGGGTAGCCCAGGTGCCGCACCATCATTGCGCCCGACCAGATCTGGCCGATCGGGTTGGCGATGCCTTGGCCCGCAATATCCGGCGCCGAGCCGTGCACCGGCTCGAACATCGAGGGGAACTTGCGTTCCGGGTTGATATTGCCCGAGGGCGCGACACCAATCGAGCCGGTGAGCGCGGGGCCGAGGTCCGAGAGGATATCGCCGAACAGGTTGGAGCCGACCACGACGTCGAACCAGTCCGGGTTGCGCACGAAATGCGCGGTCAGAATGTCGATGTGATACTGGTCGGCCTTGATGTTCGGGTACTTCTTGCGCATCGCGTCGAAGCGCTCGTCCCAGAACGGCATCGTATGGATGATGCCGTTCGACTTGGTGGCCGAGGTGACGTGCTTCTTCTTCGTGGTGCTGGCGAATTCGAACGCGTACTTCAACACGCGGTCGACGCCCTTGCGGGTGAAGATCGACTGCTGAATGGCCATCTCGTCGTCGGTGCCCTGGAACATGCGACCGCCGACAGAGCTGTATTCGCCTTCGGTATTCTCGCGCACGACCCAGAAATCGATCTCGCCCGGCTTGCGGTTGGCGAGTGGGCTCGGCACGCCCTCGAACAGGCGCACCGGGCGCAGGTTCACGTACTCGTCGAATTCGCGGCGGATCGGGATCAGCAGGCCCCACAGCGAAACGTGGTCGGGCACGCCTGGCCAGCCCACGGCGCCGAGGAAGATGCTCTCGTACTGATTCAGCGTCTCCATACCGTCGTCCGGCATCATCTTGCCGGTCTTGGCAAAGCGGTCGCAGGACCAGTCGAAGTCGGTGAATTCCAGCTCGAAACCGAAGCGCCGCCCGGCGGCTTCCAGCACGCGAACGCCCTCCGGCAGAACTTCCTTGCCGATACCATCCCCTGGAATGAGCGCGATTTTATGCTTGGCCATCTCTGTTCCTCCCAATCGGCGCGCACCCTATCGCCTTGGAAGCGCCAGGACAAAGGGCGTACAGTCGCCCTGCGACACTACGGGGGGACTGCTCATGATTCGCATCTTTCGCGTTTTGAGCGTGGTGGTGGCTTTGCTTTTCTGCTCGATGAATTTCGCGACCGCCCAGGCGCCGTGTCCATCGGACGCCTCGGCACTCGCCGCCGACGCCAAGCTGAGTTGCACCTGCGCCGCCGGTGCTTCGGGAGGCGTCTACGGCAGCGCGCGCTACACCGCCGACTCCTCGATCTGCGCCGCCGCGGTTCATGCCGGCAAGGTACCGGCGAGCGGCGGCGCGGTGAACATCGTCGTCGGCGGCGCCTGCGCGTCCTTCACCGGCACATCGGCCAACGGCGTGACCACGACGAGTTGGTCGTCCTACGACAAGACCTTCGGCTTCGATACGCTCCCCGCTTGCGCGGTCGCTGCGGCGCCCGCGGCGCCTGCCGCGCCTGCTGTCGCGACGGCCGGCGGTGTGGCGGACTGCCCCTCCTTCATCGGACAGAGCGACAAGAACAAGCCGGGCGACAGCCTGACCTGCGTTTGCCCGGCCAACATCGACTTCTCTATAGGTGCCGCCTACGGCACCGACCGCTACTCGCACGATTCGCCGATCTGCATGTCCGCCAAGCATGCCGGCAAGCTGCCGCAGCCCGGCGCCACGATCATCGTCTATGCCGCCGAAGGCTGCGGCAGGTTCGAGGGCAGCGCGCGCAACGACATCACGACGCGGAGCTGGGGCTCGACGACCCCGGGCACCATCGCCTTCGTTACGCCGCCGCCCGCCTGCGCCGCGCCTGCCGCAGCGCCAGCGCCGACAACGGCCACGGCGCCCCGCCCGGCAGCTCCCGCCGGACCGAACCCGCGCATCGCCTGGGAAGCGCGTGCCAAGACCTACGCGCCGTTCCTGCCAGAGCCGCTGCAAGGGTGGAAGGCCGGCGAGAGGAAGAGCGAGGCCAGTCCTCCCAGCCCGTTCGACGAGGGGATCGTATCGGCCAGCCGCTACTACGAACTGGGCTTCGATCCGGTGAACCGCAACCGCGTTCAGATCGGGATCTACAACAAGCCCGACGGCTCGCCATCTTCGGCCATCCAGGCGTGGCGCGATCCCGCCAAGCGCAAATGGGACGACGGCACGACCTTCACCATGACCAAGATCGATGGACGGGACGCCATGGAAGGAAAGCCTGCCACCGGCGGCGGCGGCACGATCTATTTCCTGCTGAAGAACAACCTGTTCGTCACCGTCTCCTGGGCCGAGTATGGCGGCGTAACCCGTGCCCACGCCGAGCAATATCTCAAGAAGATCGACCTCGCGAAGATCGAGGCACTGGTCGCGAAATAGCCGCCATCGCATAGGTCCCTTGAGCACGGCGCGCTTGCCCGCGCCGTGGCGGGTCGCCAGTATGAACGCTCGTTCACCAGGGGCGGCCATGACCTACGACCTGAAAATCACCGGCGGAACCATCGTTGACGGCACCGGCAAGCCGGGCTTTCCCGGCGACCTCGGTATCAAGGACGGCAAGGTCGTGGCACTCGGCAGGGCCGAGGGCCCCGCGACGAAGACGATCGACGCCTCGGGCCGCGTGGTCGCGCCCGGATTCGTCGATGTCCACACCCACTACGATGCGCAGATTCTGTGGGACCGCATGCTCAGCATCTCGCCCTGGCACGGCGTGACGACGACGGTGATCGGCAACTGCGGCTTTGGTGTCGCGCCTACGAAGGTCATCCACCGCAAGCTGATCCTGCAGACACTCGAAAAGGTCGAGGGCATGAGCCTCGATGCACTGCACGCGGGTCTGGGCGAGGATTGGCCCTTCGAGACCTTTCCCGAATATCTCGACGCCGTGGAGAAGCGCGGCTCCGCGATCAACATCGCGGCCCTGTTCGGCCACACGCCGCTTCGCATGTATGTCATGGGCGAGGAATCGACCGAGCGAGCAGCGACGTCGGACGAGATAAAGTCGATGAAGAAACTGATGCGCGAGGCGATGGACGCCGGCGCCATCGGCTTCGGCACCTCGGTGTCGGTGAGCCACAACGGCTATGCGGGCAAGCCTGTCCCGAGCCGGCTGGCCGCCGTCGAAGAGATGGACCAGCTCGTCTCGGTGATGGGCGAGCTGAAGCGCGGCCTGATGCAGATCACGATCGGCCGAGAGTTCTCGACCCGGCATATGGCCGAGGTCAGCCGCAAGTACGGCGTGCCCGTTACTTGGACCGCCCTCCTCTCCTACCTCTACGGACCCGGCGGACACCGCAAGCAGCTCGATCTCGCCGCCGAGCAGCGCAAGTCGGGCGCCATGGTCATCCCGCAGGTGAGCTGCCGGCCGCTCAACTTCGAATTCACCTTCGC